>NZ_JADOGI010000087.1 GCF_015645445.1 Nonomuraea cypriaca
CGTTCTCCAGGAAGCGTAGAGAACGATCGTCCGGGTTCCTCACCGCCCACGCCGATCCGGGGTCACAGCGGCAGGAGCTTGTCCAGGGTGATGGGCAGGTCGGTGATCCGCTTGCCGGTGGCGTGCCTGACGGCGTTCGCGACCGCGGCGCCCACGCCCGTGATGCCCACCTCGCCGGCCCCGACCAGCCCGAGCGGCATGGTCGGGTCCGGATCGTCCAGGCAGTGGATGTCGATGCGCGGGACGTCGGCGTGCACGGGGACGTGGTATTCGGCCAGGCTCGGGTTCACGATCCGGCCGGTACGCGGATCGACCAGCGTCTGCTCCGACAGCGCCATTCCGAGGCCCATGACGATGCCGCCGCGCAGCTGCGAGGCGACCGTCTTCGCGTTGATCACCCTGCCGACGTCGAACACGCCGAGCCAGCGGGACACGCGTACCTCACCGGTGTCCCGATCGACCCGCACCTCGCAGAACTGCGCGCCGGTCGCCGCCCGCACCCAGCTCCTGCTCTCGCGCACGGCCTGGACCACGAACCCGAGCAGGCCGGTCCCGCCCTCGGCCTCCAGGTGGTCGCGGCCCGCGCGGGCCAGGATCGCGGCGTACGTCTCGCCCTGGGAGCCCTGGTAGAGGCCACCGTCGCGGGCTTCGAGCTGGTCCGGCCTGAGCCCGCGCAGCGGTGACCCGGGCGCGCGCCGCACCAGGGCGAGCACCGACCGCCTGAGCTTGCCGACGGCCTCCACCAGGCCCGCGGCCAGGCTCGCCGTCTGCGCGGAACCGCCCGCTAGCGGGCCGGGCGGCAGGTCGGAGTCGCCGTATTCGACGCGTACGGCCGCGAGCGGCACGCCCAGCTCGTCGGCGGCCATCTGGGTCAGCGCGGTGGCCGTGCCCATGCCCATCTCGTGGAACGCCGACCGCACCACGACCCCGCCGTCCGCCGAGAGCCGCACCGCCACCTTGCCCGGCAACCGCATCGACGGATGGTACGCCGTGGCCACCCCCATGCCGACCAGCCACCGCCCGTCCCGCATGGACCCGGGACGCGGATCGCGCTCGCGCCAGCCGAACCGCTCGGCCCCCAGCGCGTACGCCTCCCGCACCATCCGGTGCGAAAGCTTCTTGCCGCCCAGCGGGTCGCGCGCGGGCTCGTTGCGCATCCGCAGCTCGATCGGGTCGAGGCCGAGCTCGCCGGCCAGCTCGTCCATGGCCGACTCCAGGGCGAAGGTGCCGATGGAATCGCCCGGGGCCCGCATGGAGGTGTTGGGCAGCAGGTCGAGCGGCACGATGCTCTGGGCGAGATGGATGTTCGGGGAGTCGTAGAGGTGCTTGGAGGCGGAGGTGATCTGCTCGGGATTGCCGCCCACGCGCCCGGTCCTGGCCACGCTGGTGTGGATCAGCGCGGTCAGCCTGCCGTCCGCCGATGCGCCGAGCGCGACCCGCTGGATGCTCGGGGTCCGGCCACCGACCGTGTGGTAGACGGCCTCCCGGCTGAGCGCGAGGCGTACCGGGCGGGCGGTGGCGCGGCCGGCCAGCACGGCGAGCAGCGTGCCCGCCCAGAGCATCCCCTTGCCGCCGAACGCGCCGCCCACGTAGGGGGACAGCAACCGGATCCCCCGCTCGGGAACGCCGAACCGCCAGGCGAGGTGCCTGCGCATCCAGGCGATGTTCTGCGAGCCCTCGTGCACGGTCAGGCGGTCGCCGTCCCACACGGCGGTGGTGGCGTGCGGCTCGATCGCGTTGTGGGCGTGGGGCGGCGTGGTGAAGCGCAGGTCCACCGTCACGGGCGCGGCGGCCAGCGCCGCCGGCGCGTCCCCCTTGCCGGCTCGCGCCGACTGCAGCGCGCTGCCCTTCTGCGGGACGGCGTTCCGCTCCTCGGCCGCGAAGTCCACCACGGCGGGCAGCTCCACGTACGTGAGCCGCACCAGACTCGCCGCGTGCCGGGCGGCCTCCGGCGTCTCGGCGACCGTGACCGCCACCGGCTGGCCGTTCCAGTGGACCTCGTCGGTGGCCAGGTAGTTGACCGTCGTGCCGACCACCAGCGCGTCCATGTTGGGCAGGCCGGTCGGGCGGCGGGCCTTCATGGCGGGGGCGTTCTCGTGGGTGAGCACCGCGATCACGCCGGGCACGGCCAGCGCCGCCTCGGTGTCCACGGCCGTGATGCGGCCCCTGGGGATGGTGGCGTGGACGAGCGCGGCGTGGGTCAGGCCCGGATACGGGTGCTCGGCCGCGAACCTGGCCTCGCCGGTGGTCTTGGCGGTGCCGTCGAGCCGGTCGAGGGGCCTGCCGACGTAGGCGGTCCGCTGCTCGGTCTCCGCGAATTTGGTGGTCATGCCGTGGGCCCTCCGGTGTTCAGTTCGCGCAGCGTGGCCACGATCGTGGCGCGGGCCAGGCCGGTCTTGAACGCGTTGCCCGGCTGGACGGTCGCGGGCGCCAGCTCAGCCTCGGCCGCGCGGGCGAACGCCTCCTCGGTCGCCGGCCCGCCGAGCAGGATCCGCTCCGCCTCGTGCGCCCGCCACGGCGTGGGGGCGACCCCGCCAAGCGCCAGGCGGACGGCCGCCACCGTCCCGTCCCGCACCTTCAGGGCCGCCGCCACGGAGACCAGCGCGAACGCGTACGACGCCCGGTCGCGCACCTTGCGGTAACGGGAGGCGGCGGCGAACGGCGTGGGCGGCAGCTCGACCGCCGTGACCAGCTCGTCGGCGGCCAGCACGGTCTCGGCCTGCGGCGTCTCGCCGGGCAGCGTGTGGAAGCCGACCAGCGGGATCCGCCGCGCGCCGCGTACGCTCTCCACCTCGACGACCGCGTCGAGCGCGGCCAGCGCCACGCACATGTCGGAGGGATGCGTGGCGATGCAGCTGTCGCTCACGCCCAGGACGGCGTGGGAGCGGTTGAACCCGCCGAGCGCGTCGCAGCCGCTGCCCGGCGCCCGCTTGTTGCAGGCGGCGGCCTCGTCGTAGAAGTAGGGGCAGCGGGTGCGCTGCAGCAGGTTGCCGCCGACCGTGGCCGCGTTGCGGAGCTGGGCCGAGGCGCCGGAGAGCAGCGCCTGCGACAGCATCGGGTAGCGGGCGCGGACCAGGGGGTCGGCGGCCAGGGTGCTGTTGCGCACCAGCGCGCCGACGCGGAGCCCGCCGCCGGGCAGCTCCGCCACCGTGTCGAGGGGCAGCCCGCCGACGTCCACGACGGTGTCCGGGCGCTCGATGCCCTCGCGCATCAGGTCGACCAGGTTGGTCCCGCCGCCGAGGAACTTCGCGCCCGGCTCGGTGGCGACAGCGTGCACGGCCTCGGCGACGTCGAGCGGCTTGACGTACGCGAACGGTCTCATGACGCCACTTCCCTGATGGCGTCGACGATGCCGTTGTAGGCGCCGCAGCGGCACAGGTTGCCGCTCATGCGCTCCCTGATCTCCGTATCGGTGAGGCCGGTCCTTCCTGGGGGGTCCTCGGTCACGGCGCTCGGCATGCCCGCCGCGTGCTCGGCCAGCATCGCGACCGCCGAGCAGATCTGGCCCGAGGTGCAGTAGCCGCACTGGAACCCGTCGTGGCGGACGAACGCCTCCTGCAGCGACCGGCCGCTCTGGTCCGCCGCGATGCCCTCGATCGTGGTGATCTCGCTGTCCGCGTACTGGACGGCCAGGGCCAGGCAGGCGTTGATCCGCACGCCGTCGGCGAGGACCGTGCACGCGCCGCAGGCGCCCTGGTCGCAGCCCTTCTTCGAACCCGTCAGGCCGAGGCGATCGCGCAGGGCGTCGAGCAGGCTGACCCACGGCTCGATGTCGAGCGAGTGAGTCGCGCCGTTCACCCGCATGCGTATCTCGGTCACGCGTTTCCTTCCATCGGAACTCTTCCCGGGAACGCTAACAGAACGGCGTTTCCTTAACAAGAGAACACTGTCCTATTAAGTAGCGCCGTATGCTGGCAACGACATGACACGGTCGGCATTTCTCCGGGCCAGACGGCCGGAGCACAAGCAGCAGCGGCGCGAGGCGATCCTCGCCGCCGCGCGCGAGCTCGCCCTGAACTCGGGCGTGCGCAACGTCAGTCTGGGCGCGGTCGCGGAGGCCGTCGGCCTGGCGAAGTCCAACATCGTGCGCTATTTCGGCACCCGCGAGGAGATCTACCTGATCCTGGCCGCCGAGGAGTGGGAGCTGTGGTCCGCCGACGTCTCCGACCGCCTCCAGCGGGACCCGGATCCGGGCACGGACGCGCTGATGGCGGCGCTGGCGGAGACGATCGTGCTCAGGCCGTTGTTCTGCGACCTGCTCAGCCACTCCGCGACCAGCCTCGAACACAACGTCTCCGTGCCCGCCGCCCGCACGTTCAAGCACACGGTGCTGGGCGTGGCCGCCGGCATCGGCGCGGAGATCTCCCGGCACTGCGACCTGACGGAGGCCGAGGCGACTGAGCTGGTCTCCGGCGCCGCCCTCATCGCCGGCATGCTCTACCCCGTCGCCAACCCGCCTCCCACGCTCGCCCAGGTGTACGCCGAGGACCCCGATCTGGCCGCGGCCTGCCCCCAGTTGCTGCCCTCGCTCACCCGTGCCCTGCGCGCGCTCGCCGCCGGGCTGCCGTTGATCAGGTGAAACTTTCAGGTTCACCGAGCCCCCGCGCGCCACCCCGCTGAGGCGTCTTCCCAAGTCGCCGGCACCGCCCGCTCCAGAGCGCGTGCCGCCCCTTCGTGGCCGCGCTGTACAGAGGGCCCGATTACCGGATACATAACCGGTTAATCTCCCGAAAGAAGGGGTCCCCTCATGAGCAAGCGACTCGGGCTCGTGGCGGCGGCGTTGCTGTCGCTCCTCGTCTCGATGCTGATCGTCCCCGACGCCGCGCGCGCCGCGGTCGGGCTGCGGGTCAGCGGCACCAGGATCATGGAAGCCAACGGGAACGCGTTCGTCATGCGCGGCGTCAGCCACGCGCACACCTGGTTCGCCAGTCAGACGGCCTCCTTCTCCGGCATCAAGTCCTATCGCGCCAACACGGTACGGGTGGTGCTGAGCGGCGGCAGGTGGGCCCCCAATGGGGCGTCCGACGTGGCGAACGTCGTCTCGCTCTGCCGGCAGAACCGGTTAATATGCGTGCTCGAGAACCACGACACCACCGGTTACGGCGAGCAGAGCGGGGCGTACACGCTCGACCAGGCGGTCGACTACTGGAGCAGCGTCAGGAGCGCGCTGACCGGCACCGAGGACTTCATCGTCCTCAACATCGGCAACGAGCCCTACGGCAACAACAACGTCTCCGGGTGGACCACCGCGACCAGGAACGCGATCACCCGGATGCGCACGATCGGGTTCCAGCACCTGCTGATGGTCGACGCGCCCAACTGGGGCCAGGACTGGCAGTTCACCATGCGGGACAACGCCCAGTCGGTGTTCGACGCGGACACGCAGCACAACACGGTCTTCTCCGTCCACATGTACGGCGTCTTCGACACGGCCGCGGAGATCAACGCGTACCTGAACGCCTTCCAGAGCGCGGGGCTGCCGCTGGTGATCGGCGAGTTCGGGCACAACCACTCCGACGGCGACCCCGACGAGGACACGATCATGGCGCAGGCCCAGACGCGCGGCCTCGGCTACATCGGCTGGTCGTGGAGCGGCAACGGCGGCGGCGTGGAGTACCTCGACATGGTCACGAACTTCAACGCCGCGAGCCTGACCTCCTGGGGCCAGCGGATCTTCAACGGCGCGAACGGCATCGGCCAGACCTCGCGCGAGGCGACCTTCTTCGGCGGCGGCAGCGGTGACGACACGACCGCGCCGACGACGCCGGGCACGCCGTCTGCCGCCGGCGTGACCGCCGGCGGCGCCGCGCTGACCTGGTCGGCCTCCACCGACTCCGGCGGCTCCGGCCTGGCGGGCTACAACGTCTACCGCGAACAGGGCGCCAACGACACGCTGCTCGGCCAGAGCACGACCAACTCGATCACGCTGACCGGGCTGAGCGCGTCCACCCAGTACCAGGTGTACGTACGCGCCCGCGACGGCGCGGGCAACCTGTCGGGCAACTCCCCCGCCACCACGTTCACCACCACGTCGGGCGGCGGGAACCCAGGTGGCGGCTGCGCGGCCACCGGCACCGTGCAGACCCAGTGGAACAACGGCTACGTCGTGCAGCCGGTCACCGTCACCAACGGCGGCACCTCGGGCATCACCGGCTGGACGGTCACGTTCACACTGCCCGCAGGCCACACCGTCACGGGCTCCTGGAACGCCACCCTGACCAGCAGCGGGCAGACCGTCACGGCCCGCAGCGTCAGCCACAACGGCACCCTGGCCGCGGGCGCCGCGACCTCCTTCGGGTTCCAGGTCAGCCGCCCGAACGGCAACACCGCCACCCCGGGCGCCTACACCTGCGCCGCCTCCTGACGCGGTGAGCCCCGTCCCCGCCGAAGCGCCGGGGACGGGGCTCACGCGACAAATCGTGCTATTCGACGGTGACCGTGGCCTTGGCCGTGACGGTCGTGCCCGGCACCGTCCCGTTCACCGGGAACGTGCCCGGCTGGGCGTACCGGTCAGGGCTGATCGCCTCCCACGTGACGGCGACCGCGCTGTCCTTCGACCCGTCGTTGTACGTCGCCACGACGGTCTTCGGCAGCACGGGAGCCACCCCGGCCCGGGTGGTGACCGCCTCCTCGGCGATCGAGGTGACGGTCACCTCCGAGGTCGTCCTGACGTACACGGTCGCCTGGGCGGGCGCGCGCACGCCCTCGGCGAGGCCGGCCACGGTGAAGCTGGTGCCGCCGGTCTCCACCTGGCCGGGCGTCACCTGCTGCCAGGTGATGGACGTCTGGCCTCGGGTGCCGTCCGCGTACAGCGTCTCCACGGTGGCGGGCAGCTTCGGCAGCGTGCCCGCCAGGGTCGGGACGTGCACGGGACGCACCGAGTCCGGCGGGACCGCGTACACCTTCCACTCCAGCAACCCGACCGACGCGCCGCCCGACTCGAGCCGGATGCGCAGCCTCGAGGTGGTGACGGTGTCGAAGGAGACGGTGTTGTAGGCGTCCACCGCCCTCGGGTACGCCGAGACACCGGTGACGTCCTCGAACGAGTCGCCGTCCCACCGCTGGATCTTCCACGACGCCGGGACCCGGACGCCGCCGCCGTCGTCGAAGAAGTACACGTCGGCCTTGTCCACCTTCACCGGAGCGGGCCAGTCGAGCTGCACCCACTGCGTGCCCTGCTGCGGCCAGGTGCCCCAGCGCGGGTTGGCGCCGTCGTTGGAGCGCGGCGGGTCGATGCCGTCGTTGACGGCGGTGACCCGCTCCCACGAGGAGGTGTAGGAGGCGGTGGGCGTCGCGGCGGGCGCCACGTTCGCCTGCTCGCCCTGCGCGCCGGCGGTGACGGTCACGGTCGCGGAGGTGTCACGCCCGCCGTCCGTGGCGGTCAGCCGCAGCCTGTACGTCCCCGGCTCGGAGAACGAGACCACCGTGGTCGTCCCGGCCGGCTGGCTGAAGAACGCCTCACCGGGTCCTTCCACCTTGGACCACTGCGTGGTGAGCGTGCCGGAAGGCAGCCCGTCGTCCTTGACCACCGCCTCGATCCTGGCCTGGCCCGGACGGCCGAAGGTGGGATCGGGCACGGCCAGCACGTACGGGGCGCGGTTGGCGACCGAGCCTGCGTCCGCGCCGGTCCGGTAGACCTGCACCTCCTTCAGACCCGTCGCGTAGCCGGGCCGGTGGGTGACCAGCACGCGCAGCTTCGCGGTCGTGACGGCAGGGAAGCGGACCTCGTTGAGGTTCGCCCGCGGGTAGACCGGCTCCCTGGCCTGGCGGGGCACGTCCTTCCAGGTGCCGCCGTCCTGGTACTGCACCGAGTAGAACGCTGGCTCGCTGTAGCCGCCCGCCTTGCGGTCGTTCGTGAAGTAGAGCTTGACCTGGTCGACCTTGCGCGCCGAGCCGAGATCCACCTCCAGCCAGTCCTTGGCCTCGCCCGAGCCCGCGCTCCCCCAGTACGGCTCGTTGATCGTGAACCCGTCCACCGCCCCGGCGGGGTCGCCGTGTGAGGCGGTGGCGGACTCGACCAGGTTCTGGCGGTCGGCGCGCAGGTCCACGCCGGCCTTCTGGAACAGGTCCTCGACGCGGTCGCCGGACAGCTCGACGTCGCCGGGGCTCTTCATCGCGGGCGCCTTCTCCGCGTGGACGACCTGCCCGCCCTCGACACCGCCCGTCCTGGGGTCCCAGACGGCGTGCGCCAGCCCCGACAGCGTGACCTTGCGCTTGCCGTCGATGAGGATGGAGTAGCCCTCGGGCACCCCGGCGTAGTGGGTCGTGCCGTCGCCCGGCTTGTCCCAGACGATGGTGAGATCGCTGCCCCGGTAGTCGATGCCGTTGACGCTGAAGTGGTCCCAGCCGATGTCCACCGGCCACAGCTCGACCTTGCCGTCCGAGCGCGGCCGCAGGCCCATGACGTCCTCGATCACGGTCCAGTTGCTGCTGCCCAGGATCGTGTGGTGGATCCAGGAGCGGTAGTCGATGGTCTTGGTGGCCGGGTTCCAGTCCGCCCAGAACTCGTTGGCGTCGGGGTAGCGGGTGTCACCGCCGACGAACTGCGACCAGGCGTTCCAGTAGAGCAGTTGCTTGTACTGCTCGGCCGTGATGTACGGGCTGGCGTACTGGCGCATCGCCTTGGAGAACAGGGCGAAGTTCCTGGTCGAGTTGATCTGGGAGAAGTTGTTGGAGCCGGGCTTGCCGGCCGCGGCGGCCTCCGCCTTGTCCTTCTGGTTGGCGGTGTAAGCAGGAAATATCGGATATTCCGCAGGATCGGCCCACAAGCGGAGTGCCTCCCGATATTTCGGGTCGTCCGTCGGGACCAGGCCGGTCGCGTACGGGATGTAGTTGTTCGACTCCTTCCACGGGATCAGGTTGCCCGTCCGCAGGTCGCGGTGCTTGAACAGGTTGTTCTCCTCGTCCCAGAGCAGGGTGAGGATGCCGTTCTTGACCTTGTCGGCCACGCCGCGCATCTCGGCCGCCTTGGCCGCGTCGCCGGACAGCTCGTACGCCTGCGCCGCCGCCATCGCGTTGGCGTAGACGTACGCGCCTTCGAGCCGCTCGTTCGCCCGGTCGTAGTAGTGGAACGACACGGCGTCGGCGTCGTTGCCGGTCATCGCCTCCCAGTCGTACTCGATGACGCCGTTGTCGTTGGAGTCGTAGGCGTCGAGCTGGCCGTACACGTCCTTCTCCGCGTACCTGGCGAGGTTGCGCAGGATCGACGGCTGCCCGCCGTGGATCTGGTAGCTCTCCAGCGCCGACGCCGAGATGTACTGCGTGTAGCTGTTCGACCAGTTCTCCGGGTCGCCCGGATTGTCGGTGTACTTCGAGTTGCGCGAGACCTCACCCGCCGACACCCACGGCCCGTACGAGTAGATCGGGTCACGCAGGTACTTCAGGTCCTGGACGAACATCGGCACGGTCAGCACGATCGCGTTGTTGTAGCCCAGCGCCCCCTCCACCGAGGTCGGGAACTGGAAGTCGTTCCCTGGGATGTCGGCGTCGAGGAAGTTGAAGCGCATGAGCCACCAGCGGTAGTACACGGACTTCTTGATGTTCTCGTCGGGCACGTCGATGTACGGCAGGTTCTCGGCCCACCAGGCGTTGTAGTCCTGGAGCTGGCGCCGCAGCGCCTTCTCCGGCGAGCGGCCCTTGTAGCCGTCGTACTCGGCCCGCGACCCGGCCAGCTCCTCGGTGACGAACCCCATCTGCACCTTCGTGCGCACGGTCTTGCCCGCCCCGACGGTCACCGAGCCCTTGAGCGTGCCCTCGGAGACCTTCAGCCCGTCGCCGCTGAGCCTCGGGAAGATCGTGGTCAGCTTGTTCTTGGCCGCCACCACGCCGGTCAGCTCACGGTCGCCGTCGGCCGTCTTCGCGTAGGGCGAGGTCACCGTGATCGGGACCGACTTCGCCGCCGATCCCGTGTTGGTGATCTCCAGCGTCGTCACGGCCACGTTCTCGTGCGTGATGAACTTCTTCACCCCGACCGACAGACCGTCCCCGGCGTACTGGCCGGTCCAGTGGCTGGGCATCTGCAGCCGCTTGGACACGTCCTCGGTCAGCGTGCCGCCCAGCGAGATCGTGTACGCGTCCCGGTTGTCGATGCTCTCCCAGTACGCGACGTACCCGCCGAACCCGATCTTCCTGGGATCGTGCTCCTTCATGAACAGCGCCCGGCCACGCGACATCAGCCACGTCCCCGCCGGGTCGTTCCCCGGCCGCGCCAGTATGCGGTCGATCCAGTACGAGTCGCCGCCCTTCTCCTTCTTGTAGATCTCCTCCATCATCTTGCGCGGGTGGTACCCGACGGGTTCGGCGGGCACGGGGTCGGCGCCGGTGAAGACCGGCATGCCGAGGTCGTCCTGGGCCGCGTTGGAGGGTGCCGTGGTGGAGGGTTCCGCGTGGGAGGGTGCCGCGCCGAGTGACGCTGTGAGCGCTAACACCGCCAATAAGGCGAGCCGTCGTTTCTTACGCATGTGCTTTTCTCCTGAGGGTTCAGATCGGTAGCCAGACACGCATGGTCGCGGGGCCGCGGTTGCCCCAGCGGTGGTAGGGCACGAGCCGGAGACGGACGTCCGTACCTGATGGGCGCTCGTCCGGCTGGGAGGCGTACGGCCAGCCGCCGTCACCGGAGCCGAGCTCCGCCTCCACCTCCAGCTCGACGACGTCGTCCACCTCGTGCTCGACCGGCGGCCGCACCCGCGCGGTCAGGTCGCCGAGCGGGGGCTCGTCGGCCACCGACTCCGCGCAGTAGACGAGCGGCCCCCGCTCCACCGCCGCGCTCCCCCGCAACGCGTCGATCCGCCGGTCGGGGAACGTCCACCTGGGCGCCATCGGCAGCTCCAGCCGGAGCTCGTCGCCGGCCCGCCAGGGGCCGTCGGCGTGGGCGTACCCGGGGCGCACGGGCGTGGGGCCGGTCGGCGCCTCCAGGGCCGCGTCCAGGGCCGACGCCCTGCCCCGGACCGACGTCCCGGCCACCGCGGAGTCCGAGGCCGCGGCCGGGACGCGGGCCAGGGTCGCGTCCGTGGCCCAGGCGGGGACGCGCAGCCCGATGCGCCCCTCCCCGTCCGCAAGCACCCGGACGGTGACCGAGCCGGCCCACGGGTAGCCGGTCTCCACCCGCACCGCGAGCCCGCCGTGCCGGATCTCCGACGGCGTGTGCTGGTGGATCCTGATCCCGTCGGCGCTCGCCGTGGCCACGTACGCGGGCAGCGACGCGAGCGTGCGGGCGATGTTGTTCGGGCAGCAGGACACGTCGAACCAGGGTGATCGCAGTCCGCCCTCGGCGGCGTGATTGACCCCCTCCAGCGGCACCGCGGGCACCCGCACCCGCAGCGGGTTGGCGTAGAAGAACGAGCACCCGTCCAGCGCGACCCCCGTGGCCAGCATGTTGTACAAGGTGCGTTCGGCCAGGTCCGCGTACCGCACGTCGCCGGTGGCCAGCAGCAGCCGGTGCGCCAGCATGACGGAGGCGATGCTCGCGCAGGTCTCGTTGTAGGCCTGGTCCGGCGGCAGCTCGTAGTCCTCGCCGTATGACTCGTCGGCATGCCTCGATCCCATGCCGCCGGTCAGGTGCGTGCGCCGGGCGACCGTGCGCTCCCACTGCGACTCGACCGCCTTCAGCAACTCTTGGTCGCCGGTCTCGACGGCCACGTCCACCACTCCGGAGGCCAGGTAGAGCGCTCGCACGACATGGCCACGGAACACCTGCGCCTGCCGGATCGGCACGTCGTCCTGGTAGTAGGCGCGGCCGAAGGGGATGTCGGCGAGCGCGGGCAGGCCGCGGCGCTCGACGAAGCGGCGGGCCATCTCCAGGTAACGCTCGGTCCCGGTGGCCCGGTAGAGCTCGACCAGGGCCATCTCGATCACGGGGTGCCCGCACGTCTGCGTGCCGTCCATGAAGCGGCGGCAGACGTGGTCGGCAGCCCGCACGGCCACCTGGGTGAGCCGGTCCTCACCGTGCATGCGCAGCCGGGCGACCCCGGCCTGGATGAGGTGCCCGTAGCAGTAGAGCTCGTGGCCCCATTCGAAGTCGGTGTAACGGCTGCCCGACCAGCGGGTGTTGAGGTAGCCGTCGCCCTCCTGCGCCTGGGCCACGGTCTCGGCCAGCGCGGGCAGCCCCGGGTGGTCGGCCCACGCCATGGCCTCGAGCAGCTTGTAGATCTCCGAGTCGCTGAACTCCCGTCCCCGGCGGGGCCGCTCTCCCCTGAAGTTGCCGATCCAGCCTTCGCGTTCTTCCCATTCCTGGCAGTGGGCGATCGTGACCTCGCGGTTGAGCGCGACCCGGTCGCCCCAGAAGCCGGGCGAGAGCCGTACGGCGTCGAGGCCGAGGGGGGACAGGACGCCCGATGAGGGCAGGACAGGGTTAGCCACGCAGAGCTCCTGACATGAATCCGCGCACGTAGTGGCGCTGCAACACGATGAAGAGGATGAGACAGGGGATGGCCATGACCATGACGCCCGCCTGGAGCATGCCGTAGTCGATCGCGCCCATCGTGCGCGACGTCATGCTGACCACGGCCACCGGCAGGGTGAACGACGCGCCGTCGTTGAGCAGGATGAGCGGCGCGAAGAAGTCGTTCCACGAGGCCAGGAACGCGAACAGGCCCACCGTGACCAGGGCCGGGCGGACGGCGTACAGCAGGATCCTGGAGAAGGCGCGGAACGTGCCGCACCCGTCCACCAGCGCGGCCTCCTCCAGCTCGCGCGGCAGCGCCTCGAAGGCGTTGCGCATCATGAACAGCGCGAACGGCAGCTGGAACATCACGAACACCAGCGACAGCCCCACCAGGGAGTTCTGCAGGCCGAGATAGCCGAGCAGGACGTAGAGCGGGATCAGGATCGTCGCGTACGGCACCATGAGAATCGCCAGCGTGGCCAGGAACAGCAGGTTCTTGCCCGGGAAGTCGAAGCGGGCGAAGCCGTAGCCGCCGAGCGCGGAGACGACCAGCGTGCCCGCCACGGTCATCACGGAGACCAGCACGCTGTTGCCCGCGTACGTGCCGAGCCCCTCGCCGTAGCTCGCCATCTCCAGGTAGTTGGCCGGTTCCTCCAGCGACGCGTACCCGCTCCAGACCAGCGGGAACAGGAAGAGCACCGCCAGGGCGGACAACGTGACGTAACGCTTCACCGCAGCCTCCGCATCATCAGCGTGTTCAGCCCGACGAGGGCCACGAGCAGCACGACCGAGAGCGCCGCCGCGCCGCCGAGGTCGAAGCGGAAGAACGCGTCGCGGTAGACGACCATGACCATCGAGACCGTGCTGTTGTCCGGGCCGCCGTTGGTGAAGACGAAGAACTGGTCGAAGGCCAGCAGCGAGCCGGTGATGCTGAGGATCAGCATCAGCGCCAGCGTCGGGCGCAGCAACGGCAGCGTGATCTGGGTGAAGACCTGCCAGCGGTTGGCGCCGTCGCTCCGCGCGGCCTCGTAGACCTCGGTCGGGATCGCCTGCAGGCCGGTCAGCAGGATGAGCATGTTGAACCCGGCGAAGCGCCACAACACCAGCGTGATCGTGGAGAACAACGCCATGTTGGGCGTGCCGATCCACTTCACCGGCTCGTCGGTGATGCCCAGCGCCTGCAGCATGGGGTCGATGGGGCCGAAGTCGTTGTTCAGCATCCCGTAGAACAGCAGTCCGGCGGCGGCGAAGCCGACGGCTCCAGGCAGGAAGAACGCGGTCCTGAAGAAGCCGACGCCCGGCCTGCGCTCCTGCACCAGCAGCGCGAGTCCGAGCGCCACGGCCGACAGCAGGACGGTCGTGATGGCGGTGTACTTCAGCGTGAAGAGCAGCGCGTCGATGAAGAGCGGATTGTCGGCGATCTTCAGATAGTTCTCGGGTGCGTTGAACGTGGCCTGGCCGAGCAGCGGCCAGCGGTTGAGCGACATCCACACGACCAGCGCCAGGGGCGCGACGAACAGCACGCCCACGATGACGGCCGTCGGGGCCGCGTACAGCCAGCCCTGGACCTTCCTGCTCCGCCACCGGGCGGACGGCGCGGAGCGGGCCGGCCGCCGCCCGGATCGGCTGCCGGATCGGCTGCTCGTCAAAGTCATTGCTGGAGTGACTTCGTGATCTCGGCGTTGAGCTGGGGCACCTTCGCGGCGTCACCGAACACGGCCTCGCGGGCCAGCCGCAGCCACGGCCCCTGCGGGTCGTTGAAGGTCTGCCCGATCCGCAGCGCGTACGGCGTCTGCCCCTTGGCCACCAGCGAGTTGATCAGCTCCATCCGCGGGTCCTCGGCGGAGTACTTGTTGGCGGCCAGGTCGGTGCGCGCGACCACGTCCTTGTTCTTGGCCATCACCTCGATCTGGGCCTGGTCGGACACCGTCCACGACACGAACTCCCAGGCCGCGTCCACGTTCTGGCTCGTGGCGGAGACGCCGATGGAGTCGCCGCCGACGAACGTCGACTCGCCGCCGTCGGGACCGGCGATCGGAGTGACGCCGATCTTCATCTCCGGCGGCATCAGGCCGAGCATGGTGGAGGGCATCGGCATGACGCCGATCTCGCCCTTGGGGAAGAACCCGGTCCAGGTCGGGCCCTGCTCCTCCTTGGTCGTCGGTCCTGTGACCTTGTTCTCGTACAGGCCGCGGTAGATCTTGAAGACGTCGGTCATCGCCGGCTGGTCGTTGAGCGAGGCCGTGCCCTCGGGGTTCATGACCTGCCCGCCGGCGGCCCAGACCGACGGCCAGAACGTGAAGATGTAACAGCCGCCGCAGTTGCCGCCGAAGAACGTGCCGTGCACCTTGCCGTCCCCGCCCAGTTTCTCCTGGATGGTGGTGGCGTGCTCGGCGAACTCCTTCAGCGTCTTCGGCCCCTGCTCGGGGTTCAGCCCGGCCTTGGTGTAGAGGTCCTTGTTCCAGAACCAGAGCGACAGGTCCAGCGTGTGCGGGACGGTGTACTGCCGCCCGTCGAGTGTCCCCAGCTTCATGTGCGAAGGCGCGAGGCCGTCCTTGTACGGCAGCGCCGCGATCCTGTCGGTGACGTCCATGAACAGGCCCTGGGAGGTGTAGTTCGGGACGAAGATGACGTCGGCCGCGAACACGTCGGGCAGCTGCTTGGCGCCGGCCGCGGCGGCGATGCGCGGCTGGTAGTTGTCGGTCGGAATGACGGTGAGCTTGACCTGGTTCTTGTGACTGCTGTTGTAGGCCTGGACCAGCCGCTCGCTCTGCGCCTGGGTGGCCGCGCGGGTCCACATGGTGATCGTCACGGGACCGTCCGCCGGCTGCGAGCCGCCGCCGCTGCCGCAGGCGGCCGCTGTGAGCGCTAACACGCCGAGGAGGGAGATCCCGGCCAGCCTTCGTCTCATGATGTGCTCCTGGACTTAAAGGTTTTCGGAAACGTAAAAGAAACACGACCGCATGTCAATGGGTGTTAGGGTTCTCTGCAGTTCACAGCGACCGAAAAGGGTTTCGAGAATGGCGGGTAAGCGGGCGACCATCAACGATGTGGCCTCGCTGGCGGGGGTATCGATCGCCACAGCGTCCAAGGCGCTGAACGGGCGCCAGGACGTGCGGGCCGCGACGCGCGAACGCGTGCTCGCCGCCGCGGCGGAGCTCTCCTTCCAGCCGAACGCCCTGGCCAGGGGGCTGCTGTCGGGCCAGACGCGCACGGTGGGCCTGCTGACGTCCGACAGCGTCGGCAGGTTCGGCATCCCCGTGCTGCTCGGCGCGGAGGACGCGTTCGGCGCCGGCGAGATGGCCGTGCTGCTGTGCGACGCGCGCGGCGACGCGATCAGGGAGCAGCACCACCTGCGGGCGCTGCTGTCGCGGCGGGTGGACGGCCTGATCGTGGTGGGCGAGAGCACCGACCCGCGCCCCTCGGTGAGCAAGGACCTCCCCATCCCGGTCGTGTACGCCTACGGCCCCTCCGACGACCCGGCCGACGTGTCCTTCGTGCCGGACGACGTGGCGGCGGCCACCATGGCCGTCAACCACCTGCTGACCCTGGGCCGCCGCAGGATCGCGCACGTCACGGGACCGATGCACTACAAGGCCTCACGAGACCGCGAGGAGGGGGTCCGCCTGGCGCTGGCCGAGGCGGGGCTCGCGCAGGCGGGCCGGACGCTGCCGGGGGTGTGGTCCCAGCGGTGGGGGCGGCACGCGGCGGAGATGCTGCTGACGGCCGAGCCGGAGATCGACGCGGTGTTCTGCGGCAACGACCAGATCGCGGCCGGGTTCGTGGAGGCCGCGCGCGAGCGTGGGCGGCGGGTGCCCGACGACATCGCGGTGGTGGGCTACGACAACTGGGAGGTGCTGTCCACCGAGGCCCGGCCGGCGCTGACCACCGTGGACATGAACCTCGAACTGCTCGGCAGGACGGCGGCGCAGCACCTGTTCGCGGCCATCGACGGCAAGGCCACGCCGGGGGTGCACAAGATGCCATGCCAGCTGGTGATCAGGGACTCCACCTCCCCACCCGGCGTCTCCTGACCGGCTGGCACATACCGGTCTCAAAGGGTGATTTCCTATACGTATGCCTGATCTGGTCGTGGACGGCGGCGACAAGCTGTGCGTCCAGTTGCTCATCGAACTGCGCGCGCACGTACACGCGGCCGGCCCCGGCGCCGTGATCCACCTGATCGCCACCGACCCCGCCGCCCCGGTCGACCTCCCCGCCTGGTGCCACCTGACCGGCCACACCTACCTGGGCCCGGTGCCGGGAGCCGAGCGCCCCACATACGCGTTGCGCGTGACAAACACCGCCAAGGACACAGAGCCCGGAAAGCCTTGGCACATGGCTTAAACGGTTAATACACTTACCCCGCGGGGGCAGGCCCCCGCGAACCCCCATCAACTGCTTGGAAGAGGCTTTTGTCTTTGCGGCGAGCTGGCGCTCGCCGCCCTGTGGTGCGATGAGCAAGCTCATCGCACCACAGGGGATGTCCCACACATACCTGTCCGTGAGGGAGCTCGTGAAGCGACCCACCATCGCCGATATCGCCAGCCGGGCCGGTGTGTCTAAAGTAGCGGTTTCTTACGCGCTCAACGGGCAGCCCGGGGTGTCGGCGGCGACGCGGGCCAGGATCATCGCCATCGCCGACGAGATCGGCTGGCGTCCCAACAGCGCGGCACGGGCGCTCAACGGCGCACGGGCCAACTGCGTCGGTCTCGCGCTCTCCCGTCCCGCCCGCATCCTCGGCGTCGAGCCGTTCTTCATGGAGCTGATCAGCGGCATCGAGGGGGTGCTCGCCGACCGTTCGTACGCGCTGCTGCTCCAGGTGGTCGCCGGCCACCAGCAGGAGAGTGAGGTCTACCGGCACTGGTGGGGCGAGAGCCGCATCGATGGCGTGTTCCTGGTCGACCTGCACTATTCGGACGCCCGGGTCGCGGAGCTGGAGCGGCTCGGCATGCCCGTCGTCGTCATCGGCCATCCCTCCGAGTCCGGCTCACTGTCGGCCATCTGGTCCGACGACGGCCAGGCCGTCCGCGAGACCGTCGACTACCTCGTCGCGCTCGGGCACCGCCGCGTCGCGCGGGTGGCCGGTCTGCCGGAGCTCGTCCACACGGCGGTGCGCGACCAGGCGTTCGCCGACGCGTGCCAGGGTGTGGCCGAGCACGTCACGGTGCACACCGACTACACCGGCGAGGAGGGCGCCAGGGCCACCAGGCGGCTGCTCAGCTCGCCCGACCGGCCCACGGCGATCGTCTACGACAACGACATCACGGCCGTGGCAGGGTTGTCCGTGGCGCAGGAGATGGGCGTGGAGGTGCCCCGCGACCTGTCGATCGTGGCCTGGGACGACTCGCCGCTGGCCCAGGTCGTACGCCCGCCGCTGACGGCGCTCACCCGCGACATCCCGGCCTACGGCGCGCACGCCGCCCAGCGGCTGCTCGCGCTGATCGCCGGCGACAGCGTGCCACCCTACGAGGACCAGGCAGCGGCCCTGACCCCACGCGGCAGCACCGGCCCAGCCCACTCCTGACCACTCCAGCACGTGCCCCGGGGCGGGGCGGTTGGCAGACCGCGTGTTCCCGACCCGTGGCACGTGCCGTCCCCTCCTTCGCGGCACATCCGCTGGAGCCGCCCACAGCACCCCACGGCAGGACGCCTCCACCATGTAAGAGCGCGGAGGGGACGGTCTGAATACGTCCCAAGCTCATCGAGTTCAGGCGAACCGGGCGCCGAGGCCGCCGTCGACCGCCCAGTCCGCGCCCGTCACGAAGGCCGCCGCGTCCGAGGCCAGGAAGCAGACCAACTCCCGTCATGCGACACACGCGGTCAATCATCCACCAGGCCGAGCCTTGACAAATTTTTTTGTCGGGCTCTACTCTGAGGTCACCCGAGAAACGGAGAACACCATGAACCAGGTCACGTCCGGTGACGGCACTCGCATCGCCTACACCCGCGCGGGTCAGGGCCCGGCGGTCATCCTCGTGGACGGCGCGCTCAGCCACCGGGCGCAGAGCATCAACGCCGGCCTCGCCACGGCGCTCGCCGACCGCTTCACGGTCTACACCTACGACCGGCGCGGCCGGGGCGAGAGCGGCGACACCGCGCCGTTCGCGCCGGAGCGGGAGATCGAGGACCTGGCGGCGCTGATCGAGGAGGCGGGCGGTTCCGCGTGCGTCTACGGCACGTCGTCCGGCGCCGCCGTCGCGCTGGCCGCCGCGGAGAGCGGGCAGGCGATCGAGAAGCTGGCGCTGTACGAGCCGCCGTTCATCGTGGACGACACTCGCCCGGCCATCCCCGCCGACTACGTACGGCGCATGGACGAGTTGGTGGCCGCCGACCGGCGCGCCGAGGCCGTGCGCTACTTCATGGGCACGGGGGTCGGGCTGCCCGGTTTCGTGGTGGCGATGATGCGGTTCATGCCGGCCTGGTCCAAGCTCAAGGCCACGGCGCACACACTGCCGTACGACGTGGCGTTCGTGGCACCGTACGAGCGTGGCAAGCCCTATCCGGACGGGAGCTGGGCCGGGGTGAAGGCGCCCGCGCTGGTCATGGACGGCGGCAAGAGCCCGGCGTGGATCCGCAACGCCACCAGGGCGCTGGCCGGCGTGCTGCCCGACGCCGGGCACCGTACGCTCGACGGCCAGAGCCACATCGTCAAGCCGGAGGCGCTGGCTCCGGTGCTGAAGGAGTTCTTCTCATGACGAGATTTCGCACCACGGTCGAGCTGCGCGGCAAGACCGCCACGGGGTTCGAGGTCCCGGCTGAGGTCGTGGACGCGTTCGGCAGCGGCAGGCGGCCCGCCGTGACCGTCACGATCGGCTCCCACGTCTATCGCAGCACTGTGGCGACCATGGGCGGGCGGTTCATGCTGCCGCTGAGCGCCGAGAACCGGCAGGCGGCCGGGGTGGCGGCGGGGGACGAGGTGAAGGTGGAGCTCGAACTGGACACCGCGCCGCGGAAGGCCGAGGTGCCCGCCGATCTGGCCGAGGCGCTGGAACGCGCCCCGGAGGCCAAGGAGTTCTTCGAGAGCCTGCCGTACTCGCGTAAGCTGCGGTTGATCCTGCAGGTCGAAGGCGCGAAGAAGCCGGAGACCCGGCGGCGGCGCGTCGCGGACACGATCGCCAAGCTGGCCGACGGCGTGGCCTGATCCTTCTATGTGAGCTGACCGTTTATGGGGCGTAACGCGAGGGTTGGCGGGTAGTCGAGCGTTATGACCGAGGGTTTTGAGACCGACATGCTCTGGGAAGAGTTCCACCGCACCGTCAACATGAACTCCGAGGAGCTGCGCGCGTACCTCCTCGCCGACGCCTCCGACGAGGACAGCTTCCCCGCCGATCCCGACATGGGCATCGACGAGTTGGGGCGGGGCGTCCTGCACGTGCTGAGCAAGCGCAGGCGCGACCTGACCAAGACCGACCTCGAGGTGATGCGGCAGGTCGTGGAGCTCGTGGAGACCATCGGCGACAAGACGGACGACGAGTCGCGGCGTGAGCTGATGTCCGTGGGTCACGACCCGCTGAGGGGATGAGGACATGGTCGAGCCGCAGCCCTGGATCGAGGGTTACGTACGCGCCTGGAACTCCAACGATCCCGACGACATCTCCGCCCTGTTCACGGAGGACGCCGTCTACTACACCGAGCCGTACAGCGCCCCGTGGCACGGGCGCGAGGAGATCGTCGCCAGGTGGCTGGGGCGGCAGGACAAGCCTGGTGAGGCCACGTTCGAGTGGCATCCGGTGTGCGTGGCGGACGAGGTGAGCGTCGTCCAGGGAGTTACGACATATGCTGACAAAACGTATAGCAACCTTTGGGTGATCCGGTTCGTACCCGATGGGCGATGCCGGGAATTCACCGAATGGTGGATGCGACACGACGCAAAGTGATGCAATGAGCCGAGCCGTCTTCACCCGAGGAGATCCGTTGAGAGACAACCTCGACCTCGCCGCGAGCGCCCAGCAGCTGGCCGACGCCGCCCCGACGGGATCGATCGACCGCGCGGCGGCGTCGTCCGTGGCCATCACGCTGGCGACCACGCGTGACATCGACCAAGCCAGGCGAACGCTTGACGGGCTCTCTCCGGAAGACGTACGCAAGGCGGCTGTAGAGCTGTTCGAGCGCCTCTCCGCCGACTGACCGGCTCCCTACGGCGGAGATCAGCCCTGGAATCGCTGCCTCAGCGGAGGGGGTCGAAGTCGGCAAGGGCAGCGGGCTGCTTGCCGGTGGTGATCTGTTCAGCCAGCAGCCGCAAGCCGTACCCGCCGAGCACGTTCACCAGGCGGTCCAATGTGATCATGATCAGCTCCGGTTCCCGGAGGGGGGCGAGGCGCCCCGGCCCCCCTCGCGGTGTCAGGCGGCCTCGTGCCGCCGCTGGCAGTCGATGCAGGTGCGCGCGAGCGGCCGGACCTTGAGTCGTTCGAAGGGGATGGCCGACTCGCAGTGGACGCAGCGGCCGTACGTGCCGGCCGCCAGCCTGTCGAAGGCCTGGGACAACTCGCCGATCGCGCGCTCGGCGGCGCTGATCGAGACGAGCAACTCCTGCCAAGTGCCGTCGGCGCCGCTGCTGTCCTGCTCCTGCGCCCGCAGGCCGAGCAGGTGTCCCCTGCGCTGCTCCAGTTGCTCCTGCAGGTCCTGGCGCAGCGACTGGAGCTGCACACTGCTGAGATGTGAGGTCTCGTGGCTGTCAGTCATGATCATTAGGCCTTTCTGTGACGGTAACGCGTCAGGAGGACGTTCGGTGGAGGAGGCCCGCGTGGAGATCTTTCGCGCGGGAGCGCGTCAGCGGACGTGCGGAGCGAGGCCGGCCGCCAGATCCGGCTGCGGGCACAGCCGCATCAGCCCGCGTACGGTGGCGTACCGCGGCTGCGGCGCCGCACTGATCGGCAGCCGCAACGCGGCGCGCAGGCGGCGCAGCAGTAGCTCCTGGTGAGCGCCTGCCGCCGGTGACCACCAGGCCCCGGGCGTGCACCCCCGGACCCAGGCATGAGCCAGGGCATGGGTCATTGTGCGCGGGCGTGGGTGTGCGTCGTCAGAATCCGCGGCGCGAGCGGCCGCAAACCCCTGAGGGAAGCAAAGGCGTCGGTCAGAGGAGCGGCGGGCTGCGCGATCCCGCGGTGCGGTGGGCGAGTTGCTGGGGATCGCGGACCGCGTCCGCGTCAGCGCCCGGCGATGGCAGCAGCGCCAGATGCGCGGGCTCGACCTGGCGCTCGCCGCGCAGCGGCGGCCACATCGACAGCACGTGGTGCTCGCGGGCGCCGCCCACCTGCGACGGCAGGCTGGACAGATCGGTGTCCCACCCGCCCAGGTTCCATGTCGGGCCGGACGACGACCCCTGAGGGAACGCCGGGCCGCCGCTCGCACTCCCCGTGGCGCCGGTCAGCAACATGGACAGCAGGACCAGGCCCATCACGCCGGCAAACGCGATGGACCCTCGTGGTGTTCTCCACGATCCCGTCATAGGGGCGACCATAGCCCAAACGCCCGCGGCCTGTGGAGCAGCCCTTCCGAGCAGGCCGAGGCAGGACGCGGCCCTGCCCCGGCCGCACCCCGCTCGCGGCGCCACAGCCCCGCCGCGCCTGACGGAGAGGTCCTACGCGGAGATGGTGGTCTGCTGCGCTTGGCGGAGTACGGCTCGCATGTCGGCGACGGCTCGGAGTGTGCCGCGTACGGTGCCGGTGACCTTGGAGCGGCCGGCCCGTGGCAGGTAGGCGACGTCCGTCTCCGTGACGCGCCAGCCTGCTCCGGCCGCCCGCAGGACCATCTCCAGCGGATACCCGAACCGCCGGTCGGCCAGTTCCAGGTCGAGCAGCGCGGCCCGGCGGCAGGCGCGCATCGGCCCGAGATCCCGCACCCGTACGCCGGCCGCGCGGCGCAGGTGGCGGGCCAGCACGGCGTTCCCGAGACGCGCGTGGACCGGCCAGGCGCCCGCCGTCGTGGCCACGCGCCGCCCGAGCACCAGGTCCGACTCGCCCGCCGCCACGGGATCGGCCACGAGCGGGAGCCCGCGCGGGTCGAGTGAGGCGTCGGCGTCCATGAAGCAGACGATTTCGGTGGAGGCGGCCAGCAGGCCGGCATGGCAGGCGGCGCCGAACCCGGGCCGCGGCTCGCGTACGACGCGGGCTCCGTGGGCGGCGGCCACCTCGGCGGAGCCGTCCGTGGAGCCGTTGTCGACCACGATGGGACGGTAACCGGCCGGCATCCGCGTCAGCACCCAGGGCAGCGCCTCGGCCTCGTCGAGACAGGGCAACACGACATCGATCACAGCCCCAACGCTAGATCGCGAGCGCCGCCGCAACGCTTACGAACCGATGACGCCCACCCGCTCGGTCTGCTGGTGGGCGAACTCCTTGATGCCGTCCTCGAAGGTGACCTCGGCGGTGAAGCCGAGTTCCCTGGTCGCCCTGGCCGGGGAGGCGACGATGTGTCGGACGTCCCCCAGGCGGTAGTCGCCCGTCGTCACCGGCTCGGGCCCGCCGGTCTGCGCCGCCAGGGCCGTGGCGAGGTCGCCGACCGTGTGCGGGGTGCCGCTGGCGACGTTGTACGCCACCAGCTCCCCGGCCGTCCCCGCCCCCAGCGCGAGAACGTTGGCCCGCGCCACGTCACGTACATGGACGAAGTCACGTCGCTGCCCCCCGTCCTCGAAGACCTTGGGCGCCACCCCGGACAGCAGGGCCGACAGGAAGATGGACGCCACCCCCGCGTACGGCGTGTCCCTGGGCATCCTGGGCCCGTAGACGTTGTGGTAGCGCAGGGCCACGACCGCGCCGGCGGTCTCGCGGGCCCAGTTCGCGGCCAGATGCTCCTGGGCGAGTTTGGTGGTGGCGTAGGCGTTGCGCGGGTCCGCGGGGGCGTCCTCGTCGATGACCGAGGGGGACAGGACGCCGTCGCAGTGCGGGCAGCGCGGGTCGTACAGGCCCTGCGCCAGGTCCTCCACCCGGCGTGGACGCGGCCGGACGCGGCCGTGGCCGGGGCAGTCGTAGGCGCCCTCGCCGTACACGACCATGGACGACGCCAGCACCAGCCGGCCGACGCCGTGCCTGGCCATGGCCGCCAGCAGGGTCGCGGTGCCGTACGCGTTGACCGAGGCGTAGTCGGGCAGGTCGGCCACGTCCACGCCGAGGCCGACCTTGGCGGCCTGGTGGATCACGGCGTCGACGCCGGGCAGGAGGCGGTCCAGGGCGGCGGCGTCACGGACGTCCACACCCGTACGGAGGTCGGCGGCGATCACGTCGTGGTCGAGGGCCTCCACGATGTGGCTGCCGATGAAGCCGGCCGAGCCGGTGAGCAACACGCGCATACCGCCGATTCAACCGGCACGGCGGGCCCGCCGATCTTACGGAACCCGAACGTCCGTCCTCGACGTCCTGCGCGGACGCCAGACCTCTGTCTGCCGCATTCGCGGCGGCGGCGTCCGCACATCCCGCGCGCCGGTAGCCTACGGTGAAATCACGTGCTTCCGGTTTGGCGGTGGATACGTCAGGGTTGGGGCAAGTTGCACCACAAGCCGTAAGGAGACCTGTGGCCAGTCCTGGCACGACCGAGACTCGGGGCAGCGATTTCGCCCGACTAGCCAGCAAGATCGCGGAAGCCGGTCTACTCAATCGCCGCCCTGTCTACTACGCGACAAGACTGACCGTCCTCGCCCTCGCCTACTTCGGCTGCTGGACGCTGTTCGCCTGGGTGGGCGACTCGTGGCTGCAGCTGCTCGTCGCGGCCGTGCTGGCCGTGGTGTTCGCGCAGATCGGGTTCTTCTCCCACGACCTCGGGCACCGGCAGGTGTTCAGGACGCGGCGGGCGAGCGACATCGCCGGCCGGGTGCTCGGCAATCTGTGCATCGGGCTCGGCTGGGGATGGTGGAACACCAAGCACAACCGCCACCACGCCAATCCCAACCATGAGGACCACGACCCCGACGTCTCACCAGCGGTGATCGTCTGGTCGACCGGCCAGGCCGAGAACAGCCGAGGCTTGCCGCGTTTTATCGCGAAATATCAGGCTTACTGGTTCTTTCCGCTGCTGACCCTCGAAGCCTGGCACCTCCACATCGCCAGCTTCAAGGCCCTGCTCCAGCCGTCGGCCAAGAGCCGCGGCCTGGAGTTGACGCTGCTCGTCGCACACGCCGCGCTCTACCTGGGGTTCGTCTTCACCGTGCTGCCCGTCGGCAAGGCGCTGCTGTTCCTGGTCGTGCACCAGGGGCTGTTCGGGCTCTATCTCGGGTCCACGTTCGCACCCAACCACAAGGGGATGCCCGTGCTGACCAAGGAGGACAAGCTGGACTTCCTGCGCAAGCAGGTGCTGACGTCGCGCAACGTCAGAGGCGGTGTCTTCACCGACGTGGCGCTCGGCCAGCTCAACTACCAGATCGAGCACCATCTGTTCCCCAACATGCCGGCCCCGAACCTGCGTAAGGCCCAGCCGATCGTGCAGCAGTACTGCGCGGAGATCGGCGTCAGCTATCTGCAGACGGGGCTGTTCGACTCCTACGGACAGGCGTTGGGCCACCTGCACGAGGTCGGCGCGCCGCTCCGCTGAGCGGCTCCCGGCCGGAGGGCGCCCGTCCAGGGCGCCCTCTCATCCTTCTCGCTCCAGCCGCTGCCGCAGACCGTCGCGGCGGCGTTCGAGGTCGGCGATCAACTCGACCTGCTCGTCCGCCTGGCTGAGTATGGCCGCGATCTCCACCTGGTCGGTCGCGCCCATGTCCCTGATCTGGTCGCGTACGTCCTGGTTCTCGGCTCGCAACCGGGCCAGGTCGGCCTCGATCCGCCGGAGTTCGTCCTCTGTGCCCATTTACCGGCTCTACCCAGATGGGCCGCGCAAATTACCCGCCATATGGGGAGCCGTACAGAATGAGGGGTATGCGGAAGCCGTCGACGAGCACGCTCGTGTCGCTCACGGTGATCGTCGCGGTGCTCGGCGCGACGCTGGTCGCCTACGCCTTACGCGGCGGCGCCGTGAACGCCCTGGACGTGGTGCTGCCGCTCCTCGCGTCCGGCGGGCTGCTGCTGCGGCACCGGCATCCGGTCGTGGCGCTGCTCGTCGTGGCCGCGTCCGTCGGCGTCTACTACCCGTGGGCGGCGCAGGACGGGCCGCTCATCGTGCTGCCGCTCGTGGCCCTCTTCACCGCCGCCGACCGGGGCCACCTGACCGCGGCCATCGTCACGGGGGCGGTCTCGCTGCTGGCCATGGGGCTCGGCGAGACCGGCGGGGTCAGGCACGTGGACGACAGCGCGTTCTTCATGATCACCGGATGGGTGATGGCGGCCGTCGCGTTCGGCGGCGTCACCCGCAACCGCCGGCGCTACCTGCTGGAGGCCGAGCGGCGCGCCCTCGACGCCGAGCACGGCAAGGAGGAGGAGGCCAGGCGGCGCGAGAGCGAGGAGCGGCTGCGCATCGCCAGAGAGCTGCACGACGTGCTCGGGCACAACATCTCCATGATCAACGTGCAGGCGGCGGCCGCGTTGCACGGGCTGAAGAAGCGGCCGGAGGACGCAGAGGCGGCGCTGCGGACGATCAAGGACACCAGCAAGGAGACGCTGCGCGAGCTGCGCACCACGCTGGGCGTGCTGCGCCAGGTGGACGAGGACGCGCCGACCGCGCCGCCCGACAGCCTGGCGCGGGTGGCCGACCTGGTCGCCGCGTCGGGGCTGGAGGTGCGTACCGAGCTGTCGGGGCCGCTCGACGCGGTGCCCACCGAGGTGGACCTGGCCGCCGCGCGCATCATCAGGGAGGCGCTGACGAACGTCTCCCGCCATTCGGGTACGACCGAGGCCACGCTGACCGTCAGCAACACATCCGGAAATATCATGATCTGCGTGGAGGATGACGGACCGGGCGCCACGTACGACGGTGGCAGCGGCTTCGGCCTGCAGGGCATGCGTGAGCGCGCCACCGCGCTCGGCGGCACCCTGGAGGCCGCCGCGCGCCCCGAGGGCGGCTTCCGCGTCCGCGCCCGTCTGCCGCTGAACCCGCCAACGAATGGGGCCGAATGATCCGCGTCCTCCTCGCCGACGACCAGACCCTCGTACGAGCAGGCTTCCGTTCCATCCTCAGTGACGAGGACGACATCGAGGTCGTCGCGGAGGCCGCCAACGGCGCGGCGGCCGTCGCCGGAGCCCGCGAGCACCGGCCCGACGTCGTGCTCATGGACATCCGCATGCCCGAGCTCGACGGTCTGGAGGCCACCCGCCAGATCGCCGGCGACCCCAGGCTCGACGGCGTCAAAGTGATCATCCTGACCACGTTCGACCTGGACGACTACGTGTACGGCGCCCTGCGCGCCGGCGCCGGCGGCTTCCTGGTCAAGGACACCGAGCCGGCCGAGCTGATCCACGCGGTCAGGGTCGTGGCCAGGGGCGACGCGCTGATCGCGCCCTCGATCACCCGGCGGCTGATCGCCGAGTTCGCCGGCCGGGTCAAGCGCCCGGAGCCGGGCCCCGAGCTCAACGCGCTCACCGAACGCGAGCGCGAGGTCATGGCGCTGGTCGCCGGCGGACTGACGAACGACGAGATCGCGGCCAGGCTCGTGCTCAGCCCCGCCACCGCGAAGACGCACGTCAGCCGCATCATGACCAAGCTGTCCGTCCGCGACAGAGCCCAGCTCGTGGTCATCGCGTACGAGGCCGGCATGATCACCCCCGGATGGCTTACCCCCTGAGTCGTACGCCGGCGGGACCCGGCGCTACTGGAGATGTACACCGGATGCCCGCCACAGGCCGACGCGGCGGGCCGAGCCGTACCCGGATTCTCGGAGCATGGAAACCGTGGAGCTCGCCCGGCTGCAGTTCGCGCTCACCGCGGGCGCGCACTTCCTCTTCGTCGCGCTGACGCTCGGCCTGGCGACCCTGGTGGCCGTCATCCAGACCCGGGCCACCTTCAGCCAAAATCCCGTCCACCTGGGGATGACCCGCTTCTGGGGCCAGCTCTACATCATCAACTACGCGATGGGCATCGTCACCGGGCTCGTGATGGAGTTCCAGCTCGGGCTGTCGTGGAGCGGGCTGACGCACTACGCGGGCAACGTCTTCGGCTCGGCGCTGGCGATGGAGACGCTGGTGGCGTTCTTCGTCGAGTCCACGTTCCTGGGCCTGTGGATCTTCGGCTGGAACAAGCTCAACCGGTGGGCGCATCTGGCACTCATCTGGGTGGTGACGCTGACCGCGTACGCGTCGGCGTTCTGGATCCTGATCGCCAACGGCTTCCTGCAGAACCCGGTCGGCCACGTCGTCGAGGGCGGCACGCTGCGGCTGACGGACTTCGGGGCGATGGTGGCCAATCCGGCGGCGCAGGTGGCGTTCTGGCACGTGCTGAGCGGCGCGATGATCGTCGGCGGGCTCTTCATGGCCGGGGTGAGCGCGTACCACCTGCGTAAGCGCACGCCCGAGCAGGACTTCTTCCGCAAGTCGCTGCGGCTCGGGATAGGGGTGGCGCTGCCGGCGACCTTCCTGACCGCGACGTTCGGCGGGCTCGGGTTCGAGGGCATGCAGCCGTCCAAGGCCGCGGTCTGGGCCGGCTCGCCGCAGGAGCGCGCCGCGGTCCAGGCCGAGATGGTGGCCAGGCACGGGCCGGGCGACTACCTGCCGCCGGAGGGGTGGGTGCTGACCGGCGGCATCACGATGCTGACGGTCTACGCGCTGCTGGCGACCGTGGTCAGCGTCAGCTGCGTGCTGATGCTCTTCCGCCCGGTCGTCCGCGGGTTCAGGCTGTGGCACTGGCTGCTGATG
Organism: Nonomuraea cypriaca; assembly: GCF_015645445.1. Classification (GTDB taxonomy): domain Bacteria; phylum Actinomycetota; class Actinomycetes; order Streptosporangiales; family Streptosporangiaceae; genus Nonomuraea; species Nonomuraea cypriaca. Next base: position 28,096 of record NZ_JADOGI010000087.1, read on the forward strand.
CTGACGATCCCCGTCCCGTTCTTGGCCATGATCGCCGGCTGGATCTTCCGCGAGATGGGCCGCCAGCCCTGGGCCGTGTACGGGCTGCTGAAGACGTCTGAGGCGATGACCCCGGTCACGGAGGCGCAGATGACGTTCTCGTTGACGGCGTTCGTGACGGTGTTCGCCGCGCTGATCGTGATCAACTACTGGCTGCTGGCCAAGGCCGCCCGTCGCGGGCCGGGCGCCGTGGCCCTGGGCGACCGGCCCGTCGAGTCCCCCACCGCCGTCCCCACCTTCTGAGGAGCCGTCATGGAGATCTTCATCCTGGCCTTCTTCGCGCTCGGCTACCTCGTGCTGGGCGGCGCGGACATCGGGGTCGGCATGACACTGCCGTACCTGGGGCGCTCGGCCGGCGAGCGGCGCGAGGTGATCGCCGCGATCGCGCCGTTCTTCCTCGGCAACGAGGTGTGGCTGGTGGCCACCGGCGGCGTGCTCGCCGGGCTCTTCCCCGAGCTGGAGGGCGAGCTGCTGGGCGGCAACTACTCCCTGGTCGTGACGCTGCTGCTGGCGTGGGTGGTGCGCGACATGGGGCTGTGGTGCAGGAGCCGGGTGCCCGGCGCGCGCTGGCAGGCGTTCTGGGACGGCACGATCGTGGCCGGGAGCTGGGGGCTGGCGCTCGGCTGGGGGCTGCTGCTCGGTCACGTGCTGCTCGGCCTCAGCGGGCCGTTCGCGGTGCTGCCCGCCCTGGTGGTGGCCGCGTTGTTCGGCACGCACGGGCTGGCGTTCGCGACGTTGCGGTTGCGCGGGACGCTGCGGGAGCGGGCGGCCGTGTTGTCCGGCGGGGCCGGGGAGGCGCGCACGTACGCGCTGACCTCCGCGGCCCTCGTCGCGGTTGGGCTGCTCGCCGGGCTGGGGCTGCCGCTGGCGGCGGGCACCTCGGGGGCGCTGCTTGTGCCGGTCATCCTGGTGCTGATACCGCTCCTGGTGACCTCCCAGGCGTGGGTGTGGTGGACGTTCCGGCACCGGGTGAGCGGCCCGTCGTACCTGTGACTCAGAAGAGCGGCGCGCCGTCCCTGGTCAGCTTCCAGTTGGCGGCGGCGAAGCCCGACGGGTCGATGGTGCCCTCGGCGGTGGCGTACTCGATCATCGCCTGGCGGATCTCGACCTGCGCGTTGTAGACCACCTCGGCGCCGGTGACGTGGGGGAACCCGCCGCCGCCCGACTGGCGGTAGTTGTTGATCGCGACCACGAACTCCTTGTCCGCGGGGATCGGCGCGCCCTCGAAGGTGAGGCCGGCGATCCGCTGCCCGGCCGGCTTGGCGACGTCGATGTCGTACGAGACCCCGGACAGCTGGTCGTAGTTGTAGTCGGGGGTGCCGGCGGCGTTCGTCAGCTTCGACAGGTCCACCGGGGCGCCGGGGGCGAGCTGGTTGAAGTACCTCGCGGAATACTCCAGGTAGTCCTTGATCTGCGCCCCGGTCAGCTTCACTGCCATCAGCGTGTTGTCGAAGACGTACAGGCCGGCCACGTCCCTGACGCGGATGTCCCCGGCGGGGAAGACGGCGGTGCGGCTGAACGGCGCCGCGATCGACAACACCGGCAGCTCGTTGTCCGGCAGCGCCTGCTTGATCGTCTCCACCTGCACGTGCTGGATGTAGTCGAGGATCGGCGTGTCCTTGTACGGCGACTCGGCCGCCGACAGCTCCTGCGCCGACTTGGCCACGACCGTGTTCACGTAGCCCACCGTGCTGTCGTGCTGCGGCTTGAGCAGCTCGACGATCTTGGGGTCCTCCTGGACCGTGTTCGTGTTCAGCGTGGTCGAGGACTTGCCGGTGACGACCCACTTGCCGCGCTGCTTGGTGAGCTGGAAGTCCAGCGTGGACAGGCGCTGGCCCCACCTGCCCGGCTCGGTCAGCAGCACCTGCCGCCCGGTGACCTTGTTGGTCACGAACCGCTGCGGAACGTCGTTGTGCGCGTGCCCGAACAGCACCGCGTCGATGCCGGGCACCTGCTCGGCCACCATCGCGGAGGCGTTCTCCACGGGCAGGTCGCCGCCGTAGGAGGACATGCCGTTGTCTCCCGCGTGCGCGGTCACCACGACCACGTCCGCGCCCTGAGCACGGATGACCGGCACCCACTTCTTCGCCGACTCCACCAGGTCGGTGAAGCGGAGCCTGCCCTCGACGTTGGCCTTGTCCCAGATGGTCACGCCGGGGTTGGTCAGGCCCAGCACGCCGACCTTGATCGGCTTCTCGCCCTTGACCTTCATCGTCTTGATCACGTACGGCTCGTACGCCGGCTGCCCGGTCTTCTCGTCGACCGCGTTCGCGCCGAGGACCGGGGCCTTCATCTGCTTGATCCAGGTGGCCAGCAGCGGCAGGCCGTAGTTGAACTCGTGGTTCCCCAGCGTCACGGCGTCGTACCCGATGGCGTTCATGGCCCTGGCCATCGGGTGGACCTCGCCGGTCTCGGTGACCGGCTCGACCTTGGCGTAGTAGTACGCCAGCGGGGTCCCCTGGATGGTGTCCCCCGAGTCGAACAGCAGCGTGTGATCCGCGCCGCGCTCCGCCCTGATCCGCTCGACCAGCGAGGACACCTGGGCCAGGCCGACGGTGTTGCCCTGTGCGTCGGAGTAGCCGGCGTCCTTGTAGTAGTCCCAGTTGAGGACGTTGCTGTGGAGGTCCGACGTGCCCATGACCGTGACGGTCACCGACTTGTCGCCGGCTTGCGCGGGGGGCGTCATCAGGGCCAGGACGCACAGTGCGGCGACCCCGGTGACGGCGAGCTTCTTGGTGTGCATGAGCCTGGAGAGTAATCGGGACAAATTACTCATTGGTTACGTTGATGAAGTCCCGAATCAACGCGATGACGTCGGCGGGCCGCTCGTGCAGCACCACGTGGCCGCTGTCGAGCTCGGCATACTCGCTGCCGGGGATCGCGGCGTGCAACGCGCGGGCGTGCCGGACAGGGATCAGGTGGTCCTGGGTGTTGCCGATGACCAGCGTGGGCGCGGCGATCTTGGGCAGCAGTTCCCTGATGTCGACGCGGAGGTCCAGCTCGATCTGGCGGAGGGTGCCGTGCGGCGGCTCGCCCGCCATCAGCGCCTCCGCGCCGGCCTCGCTCACGAACCCCGGGCTGAACCCCATCAGCGGCCCGTACGCGGCGAAGCTCGCCGGGTCGGTGGCGGCCAGCCTGGCCCACGTTCGCAGGCCCAGCTCCAGCCGGGAGTCCTCGACGTGGGTCCAGCCGGCGATCAGGACCAGCCGCCTGACCAGCTCAGGGCGCTCGGCGGCGACCGCCGCGGCCACGACGGCGCCCAGGGAGAAGCCGACGAGGTCGGACGGGCCCTCGAAGGTGGCCGCGACCTGGCCGGCGAGCAGGTCGAGGGTGAGGTCGCCGCCCGGGTCCGCGGTCTGGCCGCTGCCCGCGTAGTCGGGGGTGATGACGGTGCGCAGGTCGGTGAGGCCGGGCACGAGGTGGGCGTAGTTGCTGACGGCGTCGCCGCCGGTGCCGTGCACCATGACCAGGCCGGGACCGTGGCCGGCCCGGCGGTAGTGGACGGTGCCCGAGTTGTGGGTGACCGTGGGCATGATGTCGCGCTCCTAGAGGTTGCCGCCGCCGGTGGCGTCGATGGTGGTGCCGGTGATGAAGGAGGCGTCCCGTGAGGCGGTGAAGGACACCGCGGCGGCGATCTCGTCCACCTCGCCGAGCCGGTTGAGCGCGTGTCTGCTCTCCGCGTACGCCCGCGCCTCCGGGTCACCACGCAGCCAGGCCGCGTTGACGTCGGTGTCGATGATGCCGGGCGCGACGTTGTTGACCGTGATGCCGCGCGGGCCCAGCTCCTTGGCCAGGGCCAGGGTGAAGACCTGCACCGCCCCCTTCGTCATGGCGTACGCGATGCCCTCGGGGAAGGCGATGCGGGCCACGCCCGAGGTGATGTTGACGATGCGCCCGCCCTCGGGGATCAGCGGCAGCAGCTCCCTGGTGAGGAAGAACAGTCCCTTGACGTTGACGGCGAAGACCCGGTCGTACCCCTCCTCGGTCTCCTGCGTCAGGGGCTTGGACATGCCGATGCCGGCGTTGTTGACGAGCACGTCGAGCACGGCCGTCTCTTTCCTGACCCGTTCGGCGAGCCGCCGTACGTCCTCCCGCACGCCCAGGTCGGCCTGGACGGTGAACGCGCCGCCGCCCGCCCGCCCGATCAGGCCGGCGACCTCCTCGGCCGCGTCCTCGTCCCTGGCGTACACGATGCCGACCCGCAGCCCGTCTCCTGCCAGGCGCAGCGCGATGGCGCGGCCGATCCCCCTACTGGCTCCCGTCACAAGAGCGGTCCTCATCAGGTCGTGCCCTTTCTTTAGCGATCGATACAGAAAGGAACATAACATAGCGATCGCTATAGAATGTGCGCATGGCCAGACAACGGGCATTCGACAGGGACGCGGCGCTGGAGCTCGCCTTGCTGGCGTTCTGGCGGCACGGCTACGAGGCCACGTCGATCGCCGAGCTCACGACCGCGATGGGGATCAGGCCACCGAGCCTGTACGCGGCCTTCGGGGACAAGCGGCGGCTGTTCGAGGAGGCGGTACGCCGCTACCAGGAGACCTACGGCGCCTTCACCACCCGCGCGCTGGCGGAGGAGCCCACGGGCCGGGCGGCCGTCGAACGGGTCCTGCGGGAGGCGGCCGCGGAGTACGCCAGCCGGCGACACCCGACCGGCTGCCTCATCATCACCGCGGCCGTCAACTGCGGCCCCGAGTCGGCCGAGGTCGAGGAGCTGCTGCGCGGATTCAGGGAGAAGGCCAAGGCTGCGCTCAGGCGGCGTATCGACGACGACGTGGCGGCGGGGCGGCTGCCTCCGGACACGGACACGGCGGGGCTGGCGACGTTCTACGCCGCGGTGATCCAGGGCATGTCCACGCAGTCCCGCGACGGCGCCACCCACGCCGACCTGCTCCGGGTCGCCACCCACGCCATGTCCGCGTGGCCCGCGCCGCCACCCGCCACGCGGGCGGCGGAGGCGCCGGCCGCCCGAGCGACAGAGGCACCGACCGCGCGGGCTGCGGAGGCGCCGGGCGGAGGCGCGGGCTAGCGGGACTTGACCGAGGCGTCCTCGGGTGGGATCTCCGCCGGGGAGGAGCGGAACCAGCGGCAGCCGTGCGGGTCGAGCAGCACCCGTACCACGCCGTGGTCGGCCACCTCGAGGGTGCCGTCCACCAGGAGGTCCGTGAGCATGCAGTGCTCCAGGCCGGTCAGCGTCAGCTCCACGTCCCGCACCGTGTCGCACAGGTTGTGCACCACCACGACGGTGGCGCCGTCGGCGTCGCAGCGGTGGGCGAAGGCCGCGTGGTCACCGGTCTCCAGCACCGTGCAGTCGCCCCACGCCAGCTCGGGGCACTCCCGGTACCGCTCGATCAGTAACTGGAACCAGCGCAGCAGCGAGTCCGTGTCCCGCTTCTGGTCGGCGACGTTCACCCGGTCGGGGGCGAAGGAGCCGTCGGGGATCTCGCGTACCGGCTCGGCCCGGCTGAAGCCGCCGTCCCGCGACCACTGCATCGGCACGCGTACCGCCATGCGGCCTTCCTCGCCGAGGTTCTCGCCCAGGCCGATCTCCTCGCCGTAGAAGATCACCGGCGTGCCCGGGAGCGAGAACAGCAGGCTGTAGGCCATCTTGATGCGCCGCAGGTCGCCGCCGAGCATGGTGGGCAGGCGGCGGCGCAGGCCACGGCCGTAGATCTGCATGTCCCCGCACGGGCCGAACGCGCGGAAGACCTCCTGCTGCTCGTCCTCGGTGAGCTTGTCGAGGGTCAGCTCGTCGTGGTTGCGCAGGAACACGGCCCACTGGCAGTCCTTGGGTGGCCGGGGGCGCTCACGAAGGGCGGAGGCGAGGGGCCGGGCGTCGCTGCGCGCCATGGAGAGCCAGGCACGCTGCATGCCGATGAAGTCGAAGCACATGGTGATCTGGTCACCCAGCCCATCACCGAAATATTCAACTAAATCCTGGTACGGCACGTTCACCTCGCCGAGCAGGATCGACCCGCCCTTGCGCCTGGTCATGAACGCCCGCAGGTCCGCCAGGAACTCGTGCGGGTTCGCCGGCTTCGGATTGACGTTCTCGATGAGGAACGGCACGGCGTCCACCCTGAACCCCGACAGGCCCAGCTCCATCCAGAAGCCCAGGATGCGCGCGATCTCGTCCTTGACCTCGGGGTTGCCGACGTTCAGATCGGGCTGGTGCCGGTAGAAGCTGTGCAGGTAGTACTGGCCGGAGGCGTCGTCGTACTCCCAGACGCTGGACTCCTTGTCGGGGAAGACGATCTGCTCCTTGTTGTCGGGCTCGGGGGTGTCGGACCAGACGTACCAGTCGCGCAGGGGAGAGTCCCGGCTCGATCGCGCCCGCGCGAACCAGGGATGCCGGTCGGAGGTGTGGTTGACGACCAGGTCGGCGATCACCCGCAGGCCCCTGTCGTGGGCCGTGCGAATGAACTCCACGAAGTCCCCCAGCGTGCCCAGCCGCGGGTCGACGCTGTAGAAGTCGGTGATGTCGTACCCGTCGTCCCGGTTCGGGGTGGGGAAGAACGGCATGAGCCAGAGGCAGGTCACCCCAAGCCCCGCGAGATAGTCGATCTCCTGTGTCAGGCCGCGGAAATCGCCCACGCCGTCGTCGTTCCCGTCCTTGAACGTCTCCACGTCGAGGCAGTAGACGACGGCGTTCTTCCACCACACGTCGGAGGTGTAGGTCAGTCGCATGCGCCGACCGCTACCCGCGAGCACGGCGCTCAGGCACGCCGGTCCGGCCATGCCCCGGTGACCTCGGCCGACGCGGACCGCGAGATCACGTATGCCGGTCGACGTGTCGATCCGGGGTCGTAGCGTTCGTGTAGGCAGGAGAAGCCGTAATGACCTGGAGGAGACTATGTCGTTCACCGACGAAGAGATCGCGTACCTGCGCTCGCAGCCGCTCGCGCGGCTCGCGACCCTGTCCGGCGACGGGCAGCCGGACGTGGTGCCGGTGGCGTTCGAGTTCGACGGCACGCACTTCTGGATCGGCGGAGCGGGCCAGAGCGTTCTGCGCACCCGCAAGTTCCGCAACGTGGGAGCGGGAAACGTCAAGGTGGCCCTGGTCATCGATGACATGGTGTCGTTCGATCCGTTCGTCGCGCGTGGCGTGCGCGTCTACGGCCGCGCAGAGGAGCCGGTCGAACGTGTCGGCCTGGTCGGCCCCGGCGTCTACACCCGCGTCACCCCCACCGTCTCCTGGAGCTGGAACATGGCCGGCGAGCCCGTCGGCGACGAGTGGTACGAGGCACGCCGCGCCGTCCACACGTGACTCAGAGCAGGGTCCCGCCGGTGACCTCGAACCTGGCCAGGGCCTCGTCGATCCTGGCCAGCGTGTCCTGGTGGAGGGTGAGGCCGGCCGAGGCCAGGTTCTCCTCGATGTGCGCCGGCGTGCGGCTGCCTGGGATGGCCACCACGTGCTCGTCCTGGTGCAGCAGCCAGGCCAGGGCGAGCTGGGCCGGGCTGATGCCGAGCTGCGCGGCCAGCGCCCGGATGGGGGCGTAGCGGTCGTTGTCGCTCGCCAGGTTGCCGGCCGAGAAGCGCGGGGCGTTGTGCCGGAAGTCCCCCTCGCCCAGCGCGCTCACCGTGCCGGTGAGGAACCCGTTGCCGAGCGGGCTCCACGCCACGATCCCCACGCCCAGCTCCCGCGCGGCGGGGGCTGCAGCAGGAGGCGTTGCGGCGCTTCCGTGCCGCGATGCCGGGGTGGTAGGTGTCGTTGCGGCTGGTCGGCTGGGACGATCCCAGCGGCGGGCTGAGCGACGGCAGCTCCGACGTGGCGTTCGTCTGGCTGCCGGTGCCGCCGGGGCTGAACACGTACGTGCTGGCGACCGAGGGCAGGGGTGTGGCCATGCCGGACGATCACCGACTGGCCGGGGTGTCCCGAGATGCCGTTCGAGGAGCTGCGCGCGGAGCCGTTCATCGCGCTGCCCACCTCGGCCGGGCCGCTGCGGGACTTCTGGCTTGGACTCGACGCGCGGGACGACGAGCCGGTCGTCGGGGTCACCGCCAACACGCCGGAGGAGGTGTTCGAGGCCGTGACAGGCGGGCTCGGCGCGGTGCTGGTGGCCGAGGAGAACGCCACGCTCTACAACAGACCGGGCATGGTCTACCGGCCGGTGATCGGGCTGCCGCCGGGCGAGCTGGCCATCGCGTGGCGCGAAGGGGATATCAGCCCACAAGTCATCGCATTCATCGACGCGCTACGACAAGTCGCCACTAAGGTCTGACGCGACATCTGATCCTCGCGGAAGGGCGACCCCATGAGCGACTACACGATGACCTTCGAGCTGGTCGACGCCGACAACGACGGCCGTATCTCCGCCGTGGAGCTCGTACGGCTGATGGAGGTGCTCGGGCAGCCGGTGACGCTGGAGGCCGCGCAGGACGGGGTGCGGCGGCTGGACAAGGACGGCGACGGCCTGATCGACGTGGAGGAGTTCGGCGCGTTCATCCAGAGGTGAGCCTGGGCGGCTGGCGGCTTGGTGCGGACGGCCTCGCGGGCCAGGGCGCGTTCCACCGCGCTCCTGGCCCGCGTCATGCGTGGGGTCCCCCCTCGATCAGGGCCCCTCGATCAGGGAACGTCGAACGTCTTGCGGTTGGTCGCCCCGATGACCTCGATCCCCTTGGTGCCGAGGATGCCGTCGAGCGGCAGCGACTCCGTGTAGGGGGCGAGGGCCGGCAGCCCCATGCCGGACATCGAGCCGATGACCTCGATCCCCCAGTATTCGGGGCGCTTGATGTAGACCAGTGGCGACAGCTCGACCTTCATGTTGAGGTAGGGCTTGGTGCCGCTCACGATCAGGATGAAGGTGCCGGGCACGATGCCCGGCACGACCCGCGCCTCTTCGAAGTCGATCAGCCTTACGGACTGAGACGTGGGCAGTTCGGCGAAGTTTTCCACCATGGTGGAGCCCCCTCCCTTGACGTGGGCACTCCCCCGAGTGTAACCGTCCGTGACGCCTTCGTCACAAACCGGTGACCTGTCCCGTGGCTTCGAACTTCTCACGCGCCCGCGAGGCAGGCAACGCCACGGACAGGACCCTAACGGGAAGGCCACCCAGGGCGGGCACCGCCCGTGAGGCGATGCCCGGCGGCGGGATCAGGCGGCGTGCAGGTAGACCTGGCCGAAGACCTCGGAGAGGTTCTTCATGTCCGTGGTCACGTCCACCTCGGGGTTGGCCGGGTCGTAGACCGTGGCCAGGCGGGGACGGATCGAGCCGAGCTTCTTGAGCTGCTCCCAGGTGGTGTTGGCGGCCCACTTCTCACCGAACACCCGGTTGACCTGGCCCTGGTCGTTCTGCCAGCGGGTCCACAGCGTGACCGTCTCGGCGGCGTCGTCCTGGAGCGGGGCGGCCACGCGGTCGGTGATGGCCTTGGCGGCCTGCTCCTCGGTGAGCTGGGCGGCGGTGAAGGAGGCGTCCTCGGCGGCGATCTGCGCGTACGCGTCCCAGGCGCGGGCCCGGACCTGGATCCACTGGTTGCGCTGGGCGGTGGCGGCGTCGATCTTCCAGGTGGCGTACTCGGTGGCCAGGTGGCCGCTGTCGAGGGCGAGCTGGTCGATCTGGCCCTTGGCGAGCCAGGCGCCGATGCGGTCGGGGTCGAGCAGCGGGTACTTCTTGGTCACCTCGGCCTGGCAGGTCTCGTCAGAGCCGCAGCCGAACACCGGCACCAGCGTGTGCGCGGCCAGCTTCACGCCCGGTACCAGCGTGCGCAGCGCGGTCGTGGCCTCGGTGACGAACGTGTCCAGCTCGTCCGCCGTGGCGAACGTCTGGTTGAAGCCCAGCTGCGAGGTGAACCTGATGCCGACGACTCCGGGCTGCGCGGCGGCCAGTGCGGCGACCTTCTTGGCGGCCTCGGCGAGCCTGCCCGCCTTGTAGTCGTCGGCGAGTTCGGTGTCGATCCAGATCCGCATGCCGGTCTGGGCGACGGCCTGGACGGCCTGCCCGGCCGGCGTCTCCTCGGCCGCGGCCTTGTCGGCGGCGCTGAGCCCGGTGCCGTCGACGTAGCACTCCTCGCCGTTCTGGCACTCGGGCGTGCCGCCGTCCTCGGCGCCCTCGACGTCCGGGTCGCCCACGTCGTGCATCTCGCCGTCGCCCTCGGGGCCATCGGGGCCGGTCGGGCACTCGGTGCCTGGCTCGTTGCAGTCGATGGTGATGGGGTCCATCGGGCCGGCGTCGATCATGTTCTGGCCGTCGTTCTCCAGCCAGAACCGCGCGATGTCCGCGGCCTCCTCGGGGGTGGCCATCCAGGTGCAGACCACGTACGCGGGCGTGTCCGCGGCCATCAGGTCGTTACAGCTACGGGGGTCGTCCTGCGACCACGCTGGGGCGCCGACGCCGAGGATTGAGAGGGCCAGTCCGATGACGAAGAGCTGCCGCAGTCGCATGGCACCTTATTTCCAGGGGGTGATCAATGGCATATCGCACAATATCCGGACGATCAACAACATTCAACGCGGGGGGATCCCCGCGGGCCCCCATCAACTGCTTGGAAGAGGCTTTTGTCTTTGCGGCGAGCTGCGCTCGCCGCCCTGTGGTGCGATGAGCAAGCTCATAGCACCACAGGGGTTAGGCGTGGCGGGAGTGGCGGGATATTGGCGCGACAAGGGCTGATGGAACCGGCAGAATGGGTGGGCTTTTGCCGTTTTCGCAGGGGGGACGCGACGGTGCACGGTTTTACAGGGGATCTCGGTCTGCTCCGGGACCGCCGCTTCACACTCCTGCTGTCCGCCAGGACGATCTCGGTCCTGGGCAGCGCGTTCGCCCCCGTGGCGCTCGCCTTCGGCATCCTCGGCCTGCCAGGGGCGACCGCCACCACCCTGTCCGTCGTGCTCACCGCCGAGGCCCTGCCCATGATCGTGTTCATGCTGGCCGGCGGCGTGATCGCGGACCGGCTGCCCCGGCATCGGGTGATGATGGCCGGCGAGTTCCTCATGGCGGCGGGGTTCTTCGCGCTGGCGGTCATGCTGCTCACCGGCTGGACGCCGATGCCCGCGCTGGTCACGGCGGCGGCGGTGAGCGGGATCGCCACCGCGATCACGTTCCCCGCGCTGACCGGGATCATCCCCGAGGTCGTGCCGCTCGACCGGCTGCAGACCGGCAACGCGCTGCTCGGCCTGGGCGCGAACGCCTCGCGCGTGGCCGGCGCGGTGCTGGGCGGCGGCACGGTGGTGCTCTTCGGCGGGGGCTGGGCGCTGGCGGTGAGCGGCGCGATGTTCGCGGTCGCCGGGGTGCTGATCGCCCTGCTGCGGATGGAGGCGGGCGAGCGGCCACCGGGCGAGCGGCACTCGGTGCTGAAGGACCTGCGTGACGGCTGGCGGGAGTTCAGCTCTCGGCAGTGGCTCTGGGTGGTGGTCGCGCAGTTCTCCCTGCTGGTCATGGCCGTCCAGGCCGGTCACGGGGTGCTCGGGCCGCTGCTGGCGAAGGAGACGCTGGGCGGGCCCGCGGCCTGGTCGGCGTTCCTGGCCGGCGAGGCCGTCGGGACGATCGCCGGGGTGCTGGTCTCCATCAGGGTGCGGCCCAGACGGCCGATCCTGGTGGCGGTGCTGCTGTGCCTGCCGATCGCACTGCCGTACGTGCTGCTCGGGCTCGACGCGCCGCTCTGGGGGATCGTGGCGGGGGCGTTCGTGCTCGGTGTGTCCATGGACGTCTTCGGCGTCCTCTGGCAGACGACCATGCAGCGCGAGGTCCCGGCCGAGTCGTTGTCGCGGGTCAGCTCGTACGACATGCTCGGGTCGTTGATGTTCGGGCCGATCGGGCTGATGCTGGCGGGGCCGGCGGCGGCCCTGTTCGGAACGCAGGGAGCGCTGCTCGGCTGCGCCGTCATCGTCGTGCTGTGCACCCTGGCCACGCTGCTGTCCCCCGGCGTCAGAAACCTGCGCGCCCCCGAACTCACCCCCGCCACCTCACACTGACCGGAATCACGCGGCGGCCGGCTCCGGACAGCGGCCTCCGCCGCGACCACGCGCCGGCCGAGGGCTGGAGCGGCGGCCCCGCCGCGACCACGCGCGGGCCGAGGGCTGGAGCGGCGGCCCCGCCGCGACCACGCGCGGGCCGAGGGAGCGGCGGCCTCACGCGGAGCGGAACCACGTGTTGGCGCGGGGCTGGAACATCAGGGTCACCGCTCCCAGCACCGCCGCCAGGTGCAGGATGCGGCTCGACGCGAACACCCAGTCCAGCGCCTGCGCCCCGGCGACGGCCGCGCCGATCGAGCCACCGTCCAGCAGCCACCGCACGGGTTCGATCACGAGCGAGAGCGTGCCGAACACGCCCAGGCCGGCGGCGAGGGTCAGGCGCGCCCAGTTGGCACCGCGCCTCATCCGCAGCGCCAGGAACACCGCCCCTGCGAACACCGCCAGCCGGAACCCGGCCCCGGGCAGCAGGCCCGCGAGCGCGGCGGCGTCCGCCGACAGCTCGCGCCCGATCATCAGGACGGCCTCGAACGCGCCGAACGCGACCGCCGACAACCAGAGCATGACGGCGCTGTGCACCACGGGTGGCGGCCCGTCGTCGCGCGGGCGGGCGGCGGTACCGGTCTCAGTGATCACGACGGGCCTCCATGGGTTCGGGGATCGCACCTGAAGTGTCCGCCGCGGGCACCGCCCAGAGCATGCCCGCCGTCCCCCGAGTTCGGGTGAGGCGCGCCCTACCCGACGTGTCCGCTGGTCCTCAGCCCACGTGTCCGCTGGTCCTCAGCCGACGTGTCCGCTGGTCCTCAGCCCACGCGAGGGGGTGCGCGGGTGCAGGCCGAAGCGGGGCTCCGGCTCGTGGTCACCGTCGAGCACCCCCGCCACGTACGCGGCCAGCGCGGGCGCGTGCTTGAACCCGTGCCCGGAGTCCCCGCCCAGCAGCCACACGCCCGGCGACGTCTCGGCGATGACCCACTCCGCGTCGGGCGTGAGCGCGTACTGGCACACCTGGCTGAACAGCACCGGCGCGTCCGCCAGCGACGGGAACCTGCGCCGCAGGTAGGCCCGCGCCTGCTCGACGCTGCCCGGGTCCACGACGCGCTCGCCGTGCTCCGGCTCGTACGGTCGTCCCTCCGCGTCCGAGGTGGCCTTCATCCCCACCCCGTCCACGTCGCCGTGCCCGTAGGCGGAGCCCCCGTGATCCACCCAGGCGGGCGTCTCCGGCACCGACCACTCGGGTGGCACCGCGAAGTGCAGCGTGTCCTGCTTGGTCACGGTGATCTGCGCGACGTCGAACAACGCGGGCAGCCACGCGCCGCACGCCCACACCACCCGGTCGGCGTGCCGTACCTCGCCGTCGATCTCGACCCC
>NZ_JADOGI010000088.1 GCF_015645445.1 Nonomuraea cypriaca
GTGGTGGAAGGTGGTGAGGAGGAGGTGGGGGACGTCGCGGCGGGCGACGTCCCCGCGGCGCAGGCTTTCGCGTACGGCCACGAGCAGGCCGTACACGGTGTTGCTCACCCACCGGGCGGGCAGGTCGGCGCGCAGCAGGCCCGCGCGCTGGGCGGCGGCGTAGAAGGCGACCTCGCGCTCCTCCAACTCGTCCGCGCGGCGCCGCAGCTCGGGATGGACCGCCATGGCGTAGTCGGTGAGGCCGAAGCCGTACGCGTCGGCCACCTCGACGAGGCCGGCCAGCAGTGCGGCGAGCGCCTTCGAGAGCGCCTCGGAGTCTCCGCAGGCGGTGGCCTCGATCACTCCCGCGCTCTTCTGGACCTGCTCCCACTGCTCGTGGGCGCGGTGGCCGAGGGCGACCATCAACTCCTCGCGGCTGCTGAAGTGCCGGTGCAGCGTCGCCCGGCTGATCCCGGCCGCCTCGGCGAGCTGGGCCATGGAGGCGGCCGGATTGTCGTTGAAGTGCTGGATCGCCGCGGTCATGATCTGCGCACGGCTCATCGCCATCACACATCTCCGCTCCATTTGAGACAATTTCGTCTCGAATGCTACATCAACGGTTCGGTGGAGGGCAGGGATGGTCAGGGCGTCGCGGCCGCGCTAGGGTGCGAGCTGTGGTGATCCGTGACGCGCGCACGCGCATCCTGGACGCGGCGGAAGAGCTGTTCGCGGGCTCCGGCTATGCGGCCACACAGACGACGATGATCGCCAGGCTCGCGATGGTCCCCAGGGGCCTGATCCACCGCCATTTCCCCCACAAGATCGACGTGCTGGTCGCGCTGGTCGACGAGCGCACGTACGTCGAGGAGGGCCGCGAGGTCGACGCGGTGCCCGGCGACCCGGCGGGCACGCTGTCCAGGCTCGCCCGCGGCCTGCCGTTGCGCGCCTCACCGGCGATGCGGCGCATCCTGTTCCGCGAGGCGGAGACGCACGGCTCGGTCAAAGAGCGCCTGGGGCGGCTCAACGGCGAGCTGGTCAGGCGGGCCAGGTTCGCGCTGGGGCTGGCGCTGCCAGGGGCGCGCGGGGACGCGGCCAGGCTGGAGGTGGCGGCGACCATGTTCGCCGCCGTCCTGCTCTACCAGGAGAACCTCTGTCAGCTAACCGGCCATCAGATCGACCCCGACGCCGTCGCGGAACTCATCGCTCACTCGCTCGTCTAGCAGCTCGTCGAGCGCCGTGCGCAGATGGCCGAGCAGCCCCCACACGTCGTCCACGCGCTCGGGGCAGGCCACGATGCCGAAGTCGAGCATGCCGTCGTAGGAGAAGCAGGTGATGTTCAGGCCACCGCTCATGTCGGTCAGCACGGACATCGGGTAGTACGACAGCACCCGGGCGCCGCACAGGTAGAGCGGGAACTGCGGGCCTGGCACGTTGCTGATGATCAAGTTTATCGGCGGGAAGGCCACCGACGCGAGCCGGAAGATCGCCGGCGTGGCCAGGGTGGTGACGGGGGCGGGCAGCACGGAGCACAACTCGTTCAGCCAGGTCGCGGGCGCCAGCGCGAAGCGCCGCTTGGCCCGGCTCATCGTCGCGCCGACCGCCTGCAGCCGCTCCACGGGGTCGGGGATGTTCGTGGGCATCGGGGCGACCATGGCGGAGATCTGGTTGCCCACCCGGTTCCTTGCTCCGGCCGTGCGCACGGCCACGGGAACGGCGACGATCAGCGGCTCGGCGGGGAGCGCGCCGCGCTCGCTCAACCACGAGCGCAGGGCCGAGGTGCACAGGGTCATGACGACGTCGTTGACGCTCATGGCGTTGGCCTTGGCGACGCGCTTGACGTCCTTGAGCGACACCGAGCCGAACGACAGGTGGCGGCGCGCGCTGATCGGGCCGTTGAGCGGGGTGCGGGGAACGGTGAGGCTGGGCGACTCGGGGCGCCGGTGCCGGTCACGGGTCACCAGGCGGGCGGCCTTGGCGATCAGTTTGGCGCCGGGGAGGCCGGCGGCCAGCGGGATGACGTCGATGTCGCCGGCCGCCTTGACGACCGACTGCGCGGCGCGTACGGGGTGGGCGGCGGTGTTGACGACCGCCCCGGTCAACATCCCGAGCAGGCCGGGGGCCGCCTGGGGGCGCTCAGCTTCCGGCCGGTCGGCGGAGGCGTGACCGCACTGCGGGGGCCTGGAGAGGTGGCCGTCCGGGGTGAGGTCGAGCAGCGCCGCGAGGGTCTCCGCGCCGGAGACGCCGTCGATGGCGGCGTGGTGCACCTTGGTGTAGATCGCCACCCCGCCGTCGGCCAGCCCGTTGATCAGGTGCATCTCCCACAGCGGGTGCGCCCGGTCGAGCCTGCGGGCGTGGATCTCGGCCACGACCCTGGCCAGTTGCCAGTCGTCGCCGGGAGCGGGCAGACTCAGCTCGAACAGGTGGTTGCGGAGGTCGAAGCGGGGGTCGGCGGCCCAGTACGGCCGGTCCAGCCCGAGCGGGACCTCGGCCAGGCGCAGGCTGAGCGCGGGCGACAGGTGCAGCCGGTCCAGCAGCAGCGCCTCGATCGCGTCCCGGTTGACCGAGCCCCGCATCGAGTCGAGAATCGCCAGTCCGGCCACGTGCGCGGTGGTGGTCTCCGTCTCGACATTCAGAAACTGCGCGTCGAGTGCGGTCAACTGGCGCATCGGCTCTCCTTATTCCCGTGATGTGCGCATCATCACATAGGGGGATTTCCGGAAGGTTTCCAGGGGAGTCTTTCAGATGAATTCAGTGACGACTGTTTGCAATGCCACCGGACTAATTACCAAGCATTGACGATCTCGACCGGATGACGTATGACGGCGTCGAAGTGGTAGCCGTACGGGTGGCGGGGTGTGGTGAGGGGCTGGGTGGCGCCCGTCTCGTCGGTCGCCCTGGCCATGAGCTCGTACGCTCCCGTACGCTGCGGGGCCCAGCTGATGTGCCACGGCAACCAGGCGCTGACCAGGCGCCGGCCGTGGTGTTCCGCCTCGTGCCAGCTCTGTCCGCCGTCGAAGCCGACCTCGACCCGGACGATCCGGCCCTGGCCCGACCAGGAGCGGCCACGCAGGATGTGGGGGCCGGCGAGGGGCAGGCGGGCATTCCAGCCGAGCTCGAATGCGCTCTTCACCGGTTGCGTGGTGACGTCCGGGTAAAAGACCGTGTTCCACGGGGTGTGCAGCTCCGTGGTTGAAACTTCTATGTCGCCGAGCCATTTGATGGACGCTATTCCCACCCATCCCGGGACCACCAGCCGCACCGGATATCCGTGGTCCGGCGGCAACGGCTCGCCGTTCATTTCGTAGGCCACGAGCACGTCGTCCATGGCCTTGCCGACGGGCAGCGGCCGGCGTACGTGGCCGTACTCCTCGAATGGCGCGTCGAGCCCCGTCGCCAGTACGTCCACCGCCTCGGGACGCAGGCCGGCCTCCTTGAGCAGGCGTCTCAGCGGCACTCCGCGCCAGCGCGCCACGCCGATCCCGCCCAGCCCCCACTGGGTGCCGGGGGCGGCGTCATGCTGCTGGGTGTCGTAGAAGCGCCGCCCGTTGCCCGCGCACTCGATCGCCGCGTCGTACGTGCGCGACGGCATGGCCCGCAGCTCCTCGTAGCCGTACTCGAGCGGACTTCGCACCCCCGCGCCGTGCACGCGCAGCCGCCAGGTGGTGGCGTCGACGCGCGGGGTCCAGGTGTGGTTGCGCACGAAGAACCGGTCGGCGGGCGTGTGGTAACCCTGCCCCGACATGGCCTCCCAGCGCATCTCGGCGTTCTCTCCGTGCACCCTGAACAGGTTGCCGGGCAGCGGCTTCATGATCGCCGCCGTGGCCTGTCTCATGAGGACCACCTCCAAAGCTAGGTATTTCCTACCAGTAAACCCTTTAATCATCGGGGGAACGTTCCATTTCTGCTCAGCCTTTACCCGGGTGCCCGCCCCCGCGAACGGCTCAGCGGGCCCGGTTCACCAGGGCGGCGCAAAGAGCGCGCAGGTCGGTAGCATGGGGAAGGTGCTCGTCCATGGTGGCGAGTGCCGCGGCGACGTAGCTGTCGGCCGCGGCGCGGGCGGCGGCGCGGCCACCGGCTCGCTCCACGAGCGCGGCCGCCTCTTGCACCGACTCCTCGTCCGTCGCGCCAGACTCCAGGAGGGCGGCCAGGGCGCGGGCGGGACGGTCACCGCTGTTGAGCGCGGCGAGCACGGGGAACGTCTTCTTGTCCCGGCGCAGGTCGCTGTGCACGGGTTTGCCGGTGAGACCGGGGTCGCCCCAGATGCCGAGCATGTCGTCGACGATCTGGAACGCCACGCCGAGGTCCCGGCCCATCGTCCACATGCGGTCCGAGAGCTCCGGGGCGCCGCCCAGGGCGACACCGGCCGCCGCGGCGGCGCCCAGGAGGCCGCCGGTCTTGCCGGCCGCCATCTCCGTGTACTCGGCGATGGTGACCTGGTTGGGGCCGCTCCACGGGCGGTTCTCGAACGCCATGTCCGCCGTCTGGCCCTGGACGAGCTCGATGAGGGCCGCCGAGAGGTGGCGCATCGCCTCCGGCCGCGAGGCGAGCTGGCCGACGGCCAGCGCCAGCAGCGCGTCGCCGGCCAGCAATGCGGGACCCACGCCGTACGCCTTCCAGAGCGCGTCCCGGTGCCTGCGCCGCTCGTCGTTGTCGATGATGTCGTCGTGCACCAGTGAGAACGCGTGCACCAGCTCCACCGCCACCGCGGCGGGCAGCGCCGACTCGGCGGCGCCGCCGACCGCCTCGGCGCTCAGCATGGCGAACGCGGGCCGCAGGCTCTTGCCGCCGTCACCGTCGGCGGGGCGCCCGTCCACGTCCGACCACCCGAGCGTGAACGCGGCCATCCTGGCGCCCCAGGGGTGCAGCACGGAGACCGCCTGGCGGAGCGCGGGATCGAGAAGGCGCCGGCAGCGGTCGATCGCCTCGCCGCCGGGCCGATCGAAGGCCGGGTGGCCAGGGTTCATGGGCGCTCCCACATTAGTACGATCTTGAATCTACACCGAAGATCATGTGATACTCCACCCTAAGGTTAACTATTGTCAGAAATAGTCCGTCATATGAGACGGATGCGATGGAGGTCCGCGGTGTCCGTGGCCGGCGTGCCTACCCGTCAAGCAAGAACACTCCCCTTCGTCAGGTCCCTGGCCAGGCACGCGCGTACACCCGTTCATGCCTTCGAGGAGGCGAGCGCCCAGGCGAGCGGCGAGCTCGTCAGGCTGAACATGGGCCCCTTCCGCCCTTACCTGATCACTCATCCCGATCACGTCCAGCACGTGCTGAAAACGAACCAGCCCAACTACATCCGGGCCGGGATGTTCTGGGACCCGCTGGCGCCGCTGCTCGGCCAGGGCATCCTGTCGGACGGCGAGGGCTGGGCGGCCAGCAGGAAGATCCTGCAGCCGGTGTTCACCGCGAGGTACGTCAACTCACTCACGGAGAGCATGGCCGGGATCGTCACCGAGCTGATCGACGCCGTCGTGGCGCCCGGCCGGCCGCTGGACATCGCCGAGGTCATGTCGGCCGTGATCCATCCCACGATCGTCCGGTTGTTCCTGGGCGCGACCATCTCGGACGCCGACATCGACCGGCTGGCCCCCGCCTACGACACCGGCGTGACGGCCCGGTCGATCCGGCTGCTGCTGCCGTTCGTGCCGCAGCGGTTCCCGTTGCCCGGCGACGGCGCGTTCAAGAATGCGATCAGGACCATCGACGACGTCGTCTACCCCCGCATCCACTACGCCAGGGCGCGCGGCGGCGACGCCGACCTGGTCTCCAGGCTCTGCCGGGCCAGGGAGGGCGAGCCCGGCGCGGACCGGCTGATCAGGGACGACATGGTGGCCATCCACGGCGCCGCCACCGAGACCTCCGTCACGGCGCTGACCTGGGTCTGGCCGGTGCTGGACGCGCATCCGGCGATCGCCGCCAAGGTGTACGAGGAGATCGACCGGGTGGTCGGGCGCGGCCCGGTCACGATGGCGCACCTGGCGGAGCTGACGTACCTGCGGATGTTCGTGGACGAGCTGGTACGCCTCTACCCGCCGGGCTGGATCCTGCCCCGCACGGTGGTGCGGACGGACGAGATCGACGGCGTCGAGGTCGCGGCCGGATCCACGGTGGTGCTGAGCCCGTTCCTGACGCATCGGCTGCCGGAGTTCTGGGATCGGCCGCTGGAGTTCGACCCCGAGCGGTTCGCGGCGGGCGGTGCCAACAGGCACCGGTACGCGTACTTCCCGTTCGCGGCGGGGCCGCACGTCTGCCTGGGACCCCATCTTTTCTTGATGGAGGCGCTCCTGGTGATCGCGGGCATCCTGGCGAAGTACCGGCCGGTGCTGCACGGGTCGGGTCCGGTCACCCCCCGGCTGGCCTCCACGCTGCGGCCGGCGACCGGGCTGACCATGACGCTGGTCCCGGCGAGCCGGGCATGACCGGCCTCAGCGCCGCCGGTGACGACGCCGGTCCCGGCGAGCCGGGCATGACGGGCCTCAGCGCCGCCGCCGGCCTGGGCCGGACCAGCGCGCTGGCCGTCGCGTGCGCGCGCGACCTGGCCAGGCACGCGGCCGAGCATCCAGGGCTCTTCCCCGCCAGGCCGTTCGACGCCGGTTTCTTCCACTCGCTGGGGCTGGTCGGCGCGTTCGGCTCGCCGTGGGCGACGGCGGGCGAGTTGCGGGCGGTGAACCGGGCCGCGTTGTGGGTGTTCGCGGTGGACCTGCAGGTCGACCACGTCGCCAAGTCGCGCGAGGAGGTGGCCGCGCTGGTCGGCGACTGCCTGGCGGTGGCCGCAGGCGACGCGCCGCGCGGGCCGCTCACCCAGTGCCTGGCGAGCCTCCGCGACGACCTCGGCGCCGACCCCCGCTGGCGCGATCAGCTCGAACGTATGCTGGCCGCCATGCTGAAGGAGTGGGACTGGCGCGAGTCAGGGGCCACGCCCGGCCTGGAGGAATACCTGCGGAACGCCGACAGCTGCGGCTCCGCCTTCGTCAACCTGTCGCACTGGCTGGCCACCGGCGACCAGTGGACGCTGGCCAACCTCGACCTGGTGCGCGCGGCGGACGACGAGGTGCAGCGCTACCTGCGCCTGCTGAACGACCTGACCACGTACGACAGGGAAGCCCGCTGGGGCGACGCGAACGCGCTGACGCTGGGCGCCGGGCGGGCCGAGGTGACCGAGCGGATGGCGCGGCACGCGCGCACGGCCGCCGAGCTGATCGATCCGCTGCGCGAGACCAGCCCCAGGACGGCGCTCTACCTGGAGCGGCAGGTGGGCTTCAACACCGGCTTCTACGGCGTTTCCGACTATTGGGGAGAGCTGTGAACATCGCCCGCGAGGCCGACGCGCTCGTTGCCACACTGATGGCCACGCCGTGGGGGCAGGTGTCCGCGTCGATCTACGAGACCGGCCGGCTCGTCACGCTCGCGCCGTGGCTGACCGGGCACCGCGAGCGCGTCGAGTACCTGCTGAAGACGCAGCGGCCGGACGGGTCGTGGGGCGCGCCGGACGGGTACGGCCTGGTGCCGACGCTGAGCGCCACGGAGGCTCTGCTCGCCGCGGGGTCCACGGAGGCCGCCCACAGGGGGCTGGCCGCGTTACGCGAGCGGCTGCCACACGCGGGCGAACTGCCCGACATGCCGGCCGTCGACCTGATCGTCCCGTCGCTCGTCGCGCTCATCAACGCCCACGGCGCGGGCGAGCCGCTCCCCCTGCCCCCGGGCCTGGACTACTCCCGCGTGGAACGCGTCCGCCGGGTCGTCGCCTCCGGCGCGGAGCTGCCGGAGAAGCTGCTGCACGCCCTGGAGGTGGCGGGCCTGACGGCGGGCGGCGCGCAGTCGGTGCGCCCCACGCTGATCGGCACGATCGGCGCCTCCCCCGCCGCGACCGCCGCCTGGCTCGGCAGCGGCCCGCCGTCCGACGCCGACTCGGCCAGGAGCCACCTGGAGGCGGTCGTCACCAGGTACGGCGGCCCTGTCCCCGTCGGGCTGCCGATCACCGTGTTCGAACGCGGCTGGGTGCTGAGCTGGCTGGCCAGGGCGGGCATCCCGGCCGAGGTGCCGCCGGAGATGGTGGCCGACCTCAGGGCGGCGATCGGCCCGGCCGGCACCCCGGCGGGTCCCGGGCTGCCCGCGGACGCCGACACGACGTCGGTGGCGCTGCACGCGCTGGCGCTGCACGGCATGGCCCGCGACCCGGAGAGCCTGCTGGCGTTCGACGCGGGCACCCACTTCTGCACGTGGCAGGGCGAGGACGGCTTCTCCATCAGCGTGAACGCTCACGTCCTCGACGCCTTCGGCGCGTACGCGGCCACCCGGGCCGACCGGGCGGGCGCGTACGCGGAGGTGCGGGAGCGGCTGGCCGGCCTGCTGGCCGAGCGGCAGCGGCAGGACGGGAGCTGGGACGACCGCTGGCACGCCTCGCCGTACTATGCGACGCTGAGCTGCGTGCTCGCCCTGGGTGAGTACGGCGGCCCGGGACGTGCTCCCGCCGTGGCCAGGGCGCGCGAGTGGGTGGTGGGCACGCAGCGGCCCGACGGGTCGTGGGGCCGCTGGGAGGGCACGCCGGAGGAGACCGCGTACGCGGTGCAGGCCCTGTTGCTGCCTGAGGCGGCGGCAGGTCGTAGAGTCGGGGAGCGGTTCGAGCGGGCCGCCGTTCGTGGCCACGAGTTCTTGCAGCGTACTGGCGGAATGGCGGATTACCCGCCCCTGTGGCATGACAAGGACCTTTACACCCCGATTGCGGTGGTACGAGCGGCCATCCTCGCGGCCCGGCACCTGGCGACCAACCTAATTCAAACAGGTCAGATCCGGACTTAATACACGTAGCGGTATTTTCCCGCCTTGAGTGGGGTTTGAGGCGTTGCTAAGGTGTCCCGCGTGCCGAATCAAGAGAATACTCACGTATCCCTTGACAACCGGCTTAACGCAACCCCCTGACCTGGACGGCCAATTATGCGTTTGCGCAACTTCGGAGTGCGGACAAAGGTGACAGCACTGCTGGTGTCACTGGTCGCACTGTGGGGCTTCGCCGCCTGGGTCACCCTCCGCGAAGGCGTGAACCTGGTCGGCGCCACCACCGTCGACAGCGGCGCGGTGCAGCCCAGCGAGCGGCTGCTCGCCGAGTTGCAACGCGAGCGCCGCCTCACCCTGGTGGCACTGGGCACCTCAGGCCGGCTGCCCGACAAGATGCTCCGCGACCAGCGGGCCAGGACGGACGCCACGGCCGTGGAGCTGGTGGAGTCCGCGACGAGCGCCAGCGTCCAGTTCGCGGCCGACGCGCCGCTGCAGCGCCGCATCGACGAGGCACTGAAGAGCGCCGAGGGGATCCGCACGGCAAGGAAGACCATCGACGACGGCCGCTTCGACCGCGGCGAGGCGGCAGATTCCTACAACGAGGTCATCGACTCCCTCTACCGCATGTTCGAGTCCGTGGCCTCGCTGGACGACAAGGAGATCGCCAGGGACGCCCGCACCATACTCGCGGTCAGCCGGTCGAGCGAATACCTCGCCCGGGCGGACGCGCTGGTGGCGGGCGCGCTTGCCAAGGGCGGGTTCACCCCGGCCGAGCACACCGAGTTCGTGCAGTTGTCCGGCTTCTACCGCATCTCGCTGGAGCAGAACGCGGCCCAGCTCCCCGCCGCGGACGCGGCGGCGTACACCGCGTGGGCGAAGAGCCGCGCGGTGAACCAGCTCCGCGTGCTGGAGCAGCGGCTGGCTCAGCAGTCCGACACCGGCGTCGCGCCGGTCGTGACCAGCGCGGAGTGGCGCTCGGCCACCGAGCCGGCCCGCGCCGGGCTGGAGAAGCTCATCTCCGACGGCGGTGACCGCCTCGTCGACAGCTCCGTGCCCGGCGCCGTGGGCGTCGTCGTCCGCCTGGTGCTGGCCGGCGGTCTGGGCCTGATCGCGGTCGTGGCCTCGATCATCCTGTCGATCACCACGACCAGGTCGCTGCTCGCGCAGCTGCGGAAGCTGCGCGACGCCGCCCACGACCTGTCGGACGACCGCCTGCCCAGCGTGGTCGAGCGCATCGGCCGCGGCGAGGACGTCGACCTGGCCAAGGAGGCGCCGTCGCTGGACTTCGGCGACGACGAGATCGGGCAGGTGGGCCAGGCGTTCAACACGGTGCAGCGCACCGCGATCGGTGTCGCCGCCGAGCAGGCCGAGCTGCGCCGCAGCATCCGCGACATCCTGCTCAGCCTGGCCCGCAGGACGCAGGGCCTGGTGCACCGGCAGCTCACCGTGCTCGACGTGATGGAGCGCAGGGAGACCGATCCCGAGGAGCTCAAGGAGCTCTTCAGGCTCGACCACCTGGCCATCCGCATGCGGCGCAACGCGGAGAACCTCATCGTGCTCTCCGGCTCCGCCCCCGCCCGTACGTGGCGGCGCTCCGTCCCCATGGTGGACGTGGTGCGCGGCGCGCTCGCCGAGGTCGAGGACTACACCCGGGTCACGCTCATGCCGATGGGCGACGTCGTCCTCATCGGCCGGGCCGTGGGTGACGTCATCCACCTGCTGGCCGAGCTGATCGAGAACGCGGTGTCGTTCTCACCGCCGTACACGAGCGTGCAGGTCAGCGGGCAGCTCGTGGCCAACGGGTACGTGATCGAGATCGAGGACCGGGGCCTGGGCATGAAGCCCGAGGACCTGGCCTCGGCCAACGACCGCATCGCGGAGCCCCCGGAGTTCCGCATCACGGGCACCGCCCGGCTCGGGCTCTACGTGGTCAGCCAGCTGGCCAGGCGGCACGACATCCAGGTGGTGCTGAAGGCGTCGCCGTACGGCGGGACCACCGTCGTGGTGCTGCTGCCGCAGGAGCTCGTACAGCTCGATCCCACGCCCGAGTCCCAGGACGGCGACAACCCCGAGCGGCTGCCGCGCCGGCAGACGGCCGTGGCCACGGCGACGCGGCCGGCCGCTGCGGAGAACGTGCGCACGCTCAAGTCCGCCCGCCCGCAGCGCGCGACCGCCCCTTCTCCCACGGGTCCCGCGCCAGCACCCGAGCCAGTACCGGAAACCCCATCGGAATCGGAGCAGGAGCCTGTGGCCGAATTCACGCCGTCAGGACTGCCGCTCCGCGTGCCCCAGGCCAACCTGGTGCCAGCGCTGCGTGACGACACGCCCACGCAGCCCGACTTCGAGGAGGACGATGACGAGCGCTCACCGGAGGAGATCCGCGCGATGATGGGATCTCTGCAGTCAGGCACCCGTCTCGGCCGCTCGCAAGCGGCCAAGATGCTGGACGAGCAGCCGGGAGGCGAGGCATGACCCCCACATCCGGCACCGACCTCAACTGGCTGCTCGACGACCTCATCGGCCGTGTGAAGGAGGCCGACCACGCCATCGTGCTGTCCTCCGACGGCCTGCTGATGGCCTCGTCCGCCGGGTTGCAGCGCACCGACGGCGAGCATCTGTCAGCCGTGGCGTCCGGGGTGCAGAGCCTCGCCAAGGGCGTCTCGGAACGCGTCGCCGGCGGCGCGGTGCGGCAGACCGTCGTGGAGTGGAGGTCCCAGTTCCTCATCGTGACCACGGCGGGCGAGCGCGCCTGCCTGGCCGTCCTGTGCGCGCACAACGCCGACATCGGGCTGATCGCGTACGAGATGGCGATGCTGGTCGCGCGCGTCGGCCAGTACCTCACCTCGGGCGCCCGCAACGCCGAGGCCGCCACCAGGAGCGACCGGTGAGAGGGCCGGAGGAACCCCCCGGGGACGAGCACTGGGTCGACCCGGAGATCGTCCGGCCCTACGTGGTGACCAGGGGCCGTACGCACTCCGCGCACGGCAAGTTCGACCTGATCTCCATGGCTCTCGCCGTGGGCCCGCTGCCGGGACCGGACGCCGGTCTCGACCCCGAGCACCTGCGCATCCTGCAGATCTGCCGCGAGCCCAAGTCCGTCGCCGAGATCGCCGCATACCTCGACCTGCCGGCCGGCACGATCCGAGTGCTGCTCGGCGACCTGTTCGACCGCGAACTCGTCTCTGCCCAGGAACCAAAGTCCGAGGTGGACATGCATGACGTAAAGCTGTACAAGGCGGTGCTCGATGGTCTCCGTGCGCTCTGACCGCCCGCGCCTGCCGACCGCGCTCAAGATCCTGGTCGCCGGCGGGTTCGGCGCGGGTAAGACGACGATGGTGGGCGCGGTGTCCGAGACCCGGCCGCTGCGGACCGAGGAGATCCTCACCGACCGCGGGATCGGCGTCGACGACATCAGCTCGGTGGAGGCCAAACGCACCACCACCGTGGCGATGGACTTCGGCCGGATCACCCTGGGCAACGACTACGTCCTGTACCTGTTCGGCACGCCCGGTCAGGAGCGGTTCTGGTTCGTGTGGGACGAATTGGCGGAGGGCTCGCTCGGGGCCGTCATCCTGGCCGACACCCGGCGCCTGGCGGACTGCTTCCCCTCGGTGGACTACTTCGAGCGCCGGGGCACGCCGTTCGTGGTGGCGGTCAACTGTTTCGAGGGCTCGCCGACGTTCGAACTGGACGAGGTACGGCTGGCTCTCCAGCTCAACCCGCAGGTCCCGATCATCCTGTGCGACGCGCGCAAGCGCGACTCCAGCAGGGAAGTCCTGATCGCCCTGGTCAAGCACTCGGCCAGGCTCCGGGCCGAGCCGGTCAGCAGCTGACCGGCCGGCGTTCGCGCCTCATCCCCTCTGATGGGGCGCGAGCCCTCGGTTCAGCGAATGTAGTAATGCGTATGCTGTAGCATCCTGGGCGACATGGCCGAGGAGCCGGGGCGCCGGGAACGCAAGAAGCAGCGCACGCGCGAGGCGCTCGTCGCCGCCGCGGTGGAGCTGTTCGAGAAGCGGGGTTACGAGCGGACCACGATCGCCGAGATCGCGGCGGCGGCCGACGTGTCGACCCGTACGTTCTTCCTGCACTTCCCCACCAAGGAAGACGTGCTGCTGGCCAACGCGCGGGTGCGGGTGGACCTGGGGCTGCGGGTCATCGGCGGGCGGCGGCCCGGTGAAGAGCCCGGCGACGTGCTGGCGCGGGCGGCCGAGGAGATGATCGCCGACACCTGGGACACCGATCTGCCCAGCGGGCTGGCGGCGCTGCGGGCCGGCCTGATCACCTCGTCGCCGGTGGCGCAGGCCCGGCTGTTGCAGCGGCTTCTGTCCGCGCAGGTGGAGTTGGCCGAGGGGTTGCGGGAGGCGTACCCGGACGAGCTGGACGCGGTGTCGGCCGCCGCGCTGGTCGGCTCGGTGGCCGGGGCGGTCGGGGCGGCCGCGCTCACCAGCCTGCGGCAGGGTGACAGCCCCGATCAGGTCCGCGACGCCATGCGCCGCGGCGCCGGCATCGCCGTCCACCACCACTGAGCCTCACATCGCCGGCCTCCCCGCCGGCCTCACGCCGGCCTCGCGGGGTCCGTCCGGGCGGCGGCGTGCTGCGGGCTTTCTGGGGTGTCGCGCCCGCGCAGGTACGCGTCGAGTTCGGCGGCGCCTCTCAGCATCGCCCGGCCGCGGGTGGCGAGCCGGTCACGCCAGTCGCTCAGGGCGGCCTCCAGGGGCTCCACTCCCCCGGCGGCACGCACCTGCTCCAGCAGCGGAGCGATCTGCTCCAGCAGGTAACCGCCGCGCCGGAGCTGGTGCGCCAGCCGGGCATCCCGTACGTCCGCGGCGGTGTAGACGCGGTAACCGGTCCGGGGATCCCGGTGCGGCCGGACCAGCCCGGCCCGTTCCCATTTGCGCAGGGTCGCCGGACGGATCCCGAGCCTGCGAGCCAACGGCCCGATGAAGGTCACCCCCGGCTCGTGCGGGCCGTGCGGTTCCGCCGGGGACGGCTGGTGCGGCGCCCTCGGCGGCCCCGCAGGGGACAGGTCATGCGGCATCCTGGGTGGCCGCTCCGGGGACAGGTCATGCGGCGCCCTGGGTGGCCGTTCCGAGGACAGGTCGTGCGGCGCCCTGGGTGGCCGCTCCGGGGACAGGTCGCGTAGCGCCCGTTCCACGGCGAGCAGGGTGCGGCGGTCGTCGAGGAGTTGGGTGTGGCTTTCGTCGATCAGGATCATGGCGTCCTCGACGGCGCCCAGGTTCACCGCCCGCATGATCGAGGTCGCCCGCTGGTGCCCGTGGCCGGGCAGGAGAGCGGCGAACGCGCGGAGGGCGCCGGCGTGCAGGCGGGTGTAGACGCGGTAGCCGTGAGGGGTGCGACCGGCCGGCGGGAGGATGCCGGCCTGCTCGTAGTTGCGGATCGCCTGCGTGGACAGGCCGTGCTCACGCGCCAGGTCGACCGGCCGGAGTCGCTCACGGGGCATCGGGCTGCCTCAAGGGTTGAAGGTCTGGCGGCGGATATGGGCTGAATCGCGACCAAAGTCTACACAAATGGTTCAACGATACGGTGGAAGGCATGCCACCAGTGTCGTCGAAGGGAACAGGTCATGGCCGCTGATCCGTCCATCAGGAACACCGCCGGTGTGCTCGGCGACGAGGGCGCCGCCGCCGTCACGGCACTCCTCCGGTCGCTCCCGTCCCGCCCCCGCCTGCTCGGCCTCGGAGAGGCGATGCACGGCGAGGAATCGCTGCCCGAGGCGCGCAACGAGATCTTCCGGCAGCTCGTCGAGCACGAGGGCTACCGGTCGATCGCCCTGGAGAGCGACTGCCTGTCCGGCCTGGTCACCGACGCGTTCGTGACGACGGGCGAGGGCACGTTCGAGGACGCCATGCGGCGCGGGTTCAGCCACGGGTTCGGGGAGTCCGAGGCGAACCGCGAGCTCGTACGGTGGATGCGCGACTACAACCGCGGCCGTCCCGCGGAGGACGGACTGCGCTTCCACGGCTTCGACGCGCCGTTGGAGATGGCCGGTCCCCCCAGCCCGAGGCAGGCGCTCACCGCGCTCCACGATTACCTCGCGGGCCACCCGCGCGGATCCGGTCTGGTCGCCGCGGACGCTCTGGACCGGCTGATCGGCGCGGACGACCGGTGGACCAACCCGGCGGCGACCATGGACCCCACCCAGTCGGTGGGGCGCTCCGAGGAGGCCAGGGAGCTGCGTCTCATCGCCGACGACCTCGTGGCCATGCTCCTGGCCGAGTCGCCGGGACTGATCGCGGCGACCTCGCGCGACGACTGGTGGCGGGCCCGCCTGTACGGGCGCACCGCTCAGGGGCTGCTCCGCTACCACGCCGGGATGGCCGACACGTCGCCCGCGCGCATGCCGTGGCTGATGGACCTGCGTGAGGCGATGATGGCCGACAACCTCGCCGCCATCGCCGAGTGCGAGGAGCGGCGCGGCCCGACGCTGGTCTACGCCCACAACCGTCACCTCCAGCGGGACAAGAGCCGCTGGCAGCTCGCAGAGTGGGCGCTGGAGTGGTGGAGCACGGGGGCGATCGCCGGGTCCTGGCTGGGCGACGACTACGCGTTCCTGGCCTGCGCCGTGGGATCCGCCCCCGCCCACGGCATCGGCGCACCGGAGCCGGACACGATCGAGGGCGTCCTGTCCGCCCACCTCCCGGAGGGCGTCCACGTCATCGACTCAGAACGCCTCGTCGCCGACCTCACCGACGCGGGAGCCGAGCTCACCCCGCGCACCGGCACGTGGACCAACCCCCACTACTTCCCGCTGGACCCGGCCCACCTGGCCGACACCGACGGCGTGATCTTCTTCAGGAACATCGCCCCCTGACCGGATCGCACCCTGACCCGGAGACGGCCCGCAGGGGACCAGCCCGCGTGGCGGTACCAGGTGCCCCAGAACGTGCCGGACGGCGACAGGTTCGCGCAGTTGACATCCTCCCCACAGATGAATCCGGGGGATTCCCACCCTCACGGGTCGGATCTTCCTGATTCACCGGCGACAGCCCACGCACGCCCGAAGGTGTGCGACCGGTCTTACGTGGCCTCCACAGGCTTCACATCCCGCCAGCCCGGCGGTAGGCCCGGACCGGCCGGCTTGGTTATCGCCACCCGGTCCGAACACACGAACCATACCAAGAGAAGGGGCACCCACATGCGAAAACCACGCAGTTACCGCACCGCCCCAGGCCTTGGCGGCCCTCCCACGCTCCCCGTTCCTCCCCAGGGCTGAAGCTCGGGGTCTCCCAGGGAGGTCCTGATGAAGTCGATGACCCGGGTGGCGGCGGCGACGTGCTCGGGCCGCCCCCTCCGCAGCCCGTGCTCCAGCAGCGGCGCGTACGCGTGCCGGTCGGCGGGCAGCGCGCAGGTCGCCCCACACCATGACGGCGGGCGTGGCGGCCCGGTCCGCTCGGAAGCCCCAGCGGGCCGACACCATCTCGTCCGGGCGGTCGGCGCCGGTCTCGAAGCGCGGGAACACCCGTTCGCAGGCCGCGGGCCGGTTCTCGCCGTAGAAGAGGCCGGGGATCAGCCACCACGGCTCGGCCGCGGGCACCGACCTGCTGACGCGAACGGTGCCGGGCGCGGGCTCGGCGCCGTCGTACCGGATGCGCAGGCGCAGCTCGCGCCGGCCCGTCGGCAGCCGCTCACCCCACTCCGCGTCCACCGTCAACGGCCCCGGCACCTCGACGACCACCTCACCCCCATCGGGATCGCCGATCGCCTCGGCGACCACCTCGTCCCAGCCGACGATCGCCTCGCCTCCACCGTGATCGCCGATCCCCTCGACGACCACCTCGTCCCCGTCGCGGCCGGCGAGCGCCTCGCCTCCACCGGGGTCGGCGATCACCACGCTTCCACCGAGAACGCTCCCTTGCGGGTGCCCAGCTCGACAAGGTCGGTCTCCAGCGCGGAGAGCGGGTCGTCGAGCGGGATGCGGAACGTCCGGATCTGGCTCGGCCCGAAGTCCGCCGTCAGCCTGACCCCGGCCAGCGGGATGTCCAGGGTGGCGGCGGTCGCCGCCCGGCCCGTGCTCTCGACGGCGCGGACCACGAGGTCGCGCGGCGCGTCCTCGTGCAGCTTGACCGCCGTCACCATGACCTGCCCGCCGCCGTCGTCCAGGTAGCCGCCCGCCGGAGGCAGCGTGCCGTCGTGAAAGCTCTCCAGCATCGCGCGCACCGGCGAGCCGAGCACCGCTGCCCGCCGCGCGAGCCCGGCGGCCCGCCAGTCACCGGCGTGCGGCACCAGCAGGTACGTGAACCGCTGCACGCCCTGGTCCTGGTAGGAGTAGTAGCCGTCGGGGTCCAGCAGCCGTGGATCGTGCCAGGCGTAGACGGGGCTGCGCACGGCGGTGATCCCGATGCTGGGGCTGCGGCCGGGAGCCCGCGGGGCGACGTCGTAACCGTGCTTGGCGTTGTTGACGACGGCCAGGCCCGCCGGGCGGCCGCCCTCCGTGCCCGACAGATCCACCCACGACTGCGCCGGCTCCTCGGCCCCGTCGATCGGCCGCTCCAGATGCCCGAACGGGATCTCGTACGTGGCCGCCGGGCTCTCCACCGCGACGGGGAAGCGCAGCTTCATCAGGTGGGCCCGCTCCCGCCAGTCGAGCGTGACCCGCACCTCCACCGCGTCGTCGTCGCCGGCGCCCAGGATGAACTCCTCGGCCATCGTCGAGCGGCCCCACTCGCGCTCCACGCGGATGCGGGCGCGCAGCGGACCGTTCTCGCGCAGGACGACGGCGGTCGTCGTCATCGCCTGGCCCGGCCAGTCGTAGGACACCACGCGGTGTCCCCAGGTGTCGGTCGGGTCCTCGCAGATCTGCGTGTGCTCGCCCGTCGCGCCGGCCACCAGGTCGACGCCGGTGCGCTTGTCGAGCAGGCTCTTCAGCCAGCCGGTGGCGGGGTCGAGCTCCAGGCGGAGCACGTCGTTCTCGATGTGGTGGGCGGAGGCGGACAGCCCGCTCTCGCGCGGCGCCGGCCGGCCGGGGCGCAGCCGGTAGAGGCGGTAGCCCAGCGGGGGCAGCTCCGCCTGGAACACGGTCGCGCCGCGGCCCTTGTCGTCCGTGGTGGCGACCGACTGGGTCGGCTGGGACGGCACGTCGCCGCCGCCGGCGTCCACGACGTGCACGCCGGCGGGCGCGAGGCCGTACTGCATCTCGACCCGGGTCGTGACGGGCCAGGGGTGCGGGTTGAAGACGATGACCGGCTGCGAGCCGGTCTCCTCGGGCACGCGGACGTCGCGGGCGATCACGTTGTGCGCCCTGGTGATGATCCGCTTGGAGATCGCCACGGCCTCGCCGAGCTGGTCGCGGGCGTCGTCGTAGGCGGGCTCGATGGCCGAGCCCGGCAGCACGTCGTGGAACTGGTTGAACAGCACCTGCTTCCACGCCCGTTCCAGGTCGGCACGGACGTCGTGGCCGGCGACGGCGGCCCACCGCTCGGCCGACAGCACCGCCGCCTGCGCCCGGCGCTGCCACGCCTTGATCCCGGAGTGCGAGGAGTAGCAGCCGGCCGCGTGGTGCTGCAGGTCGTCGCGCCACACCGGCAGGTCGGCCAGGCCCTGCTCGCCGAGGCGCTTGGCCATCTCGTCGAAGTAGCGGCGCGGTGAGGACATGGTCAGCTCACCGAACGTGCCCATCCTGTCGTAGCGGTGGATGGACTCGATGTTCGCCTTGGTGGGGCCGCCGCCGTGGTTGCCGACGCCGTAGAAGATCATCAGGTCGCCGAGCGAGCGGTCGAGCTGGCCGAGCGCCTTCTCGGTCTGGCCCGCGACCTCGCCGGGCGGGCTGCAGTACTCGAACGGGATCCGGTACGCGAGCACCCGGCTCCCGTCCGGGCCCTCCCACCAGAACATCGTGCCCGGCAGTTCGCTCTCGTGCGGTCCGGGACGCAGGAAGCAGTAGGAGTCCATGCCCTGGCCGCGCAGGATCGCGGGCAGCATGGCGTTGTGGCCGAACGGGTCGACGTTCATGCCGACCGAGGCCGTGACGCCGAACTTCTCCTTCAGGTAGCGCTGGCCGTAGAGGCCCTGCCGGACGAACGACTCACCGGCGGGCATGTTGCAGTCCGGCTCCACCCACCAGCCGCCTGCCATGACCCAGCGCCCCTCGGCGACCTTCTCCCTGATCCTGGCGAACAGCTCGGGGTCGGACTCCTCGACCCAGGAGAGCAGCACGACCTGGTCGCAGGTGAAGACGAAGTCGGGGTATTCGTCCATGCGGTGGATCGCGGACCAGAACGTCGCCCGCGCCTCCTGGTAGCCCTCCTGCCAGGGCCACAGCCACACCGGGTCGAGGTGCGCGTTGCCGATCATGTGCAGGGTACGGCCGGGGGTGGCCACCGGTCGCGGGGCCCTGGGCAACTCGGGCGGCTGGGCGCCGGAGGGGGCGTTGGCCATGGGGGCGGCCATGTCGGCCGCCATGGGTGTGGCGCGCCTGGGGGTCATGCCGCCGCCCATGCGTCGACCTTTTCGCTGATCATGTGCAGCATCAGTGTGTGGATCTCCTGGATGCGCGGCGTCTCCGACGAGGGGGCGAGGAGGACGTGGTCGGCGTGCTTCGCGGCGGCCCCGCCGTCGCCGCCGCCGAACAGTACCGTGACCGCGCCCCTGCTCCGCGCGGTCTCCAGCGCGGTCACGACGTTCGGGGAGTCCCCGCTGGTGGTGAACGCGGCCACGACGTCGCCTGGCCGGGCCAGGGCCTGGACCTGTCTGGCGAAGACGTCCTCGTAGGAGTAGTCGTTGGCGATGCAGGTCATGACCGTGGCGTCGGTCGTGAGCGTCACCGTGGGGAGCGGGCGGCGGTCGCGCTTGTAGTGGCCGATCAGCTCGCCGGTGAGGTGCTGGGCGTCGGCGGCGCTGCCGCCGTTGCCCAGCGTGTAGACGGTGCCGCCGCCCGAGAAGGTCGCGATGAGCAGGTCCGCGGCGGCCTCCACGGACGGGAGCAGCGCCGCCATGCCGCGTGCGGCGGCGAGGTGGCCTTCGACGTGGTCGGCGAGCACCGGCGGCAGCTCCGCGACGGTCTGGGACGTTTCATGAAACGTGTGGGACGCCGGGGCGGGCATCGGGGGAAGGTCAGGCATGTGGGGTCTTTCCTGGGGTCTTTCCTGAGAGTAGGTCGTGTGCGACGGCACCCGCGCCCACCACGCACACACCCGCGCCGAGCTCCGCGAGCACGATGCGCGCGGTGCGGGCGGCGGGCGGCATGGCGTCCCTGGCGACGGCGACGGCGACGGGGTCGAGGAGCAGGGCGCCGGAACGGGTGACGCCGCCGCCCAGGACCACCAGCTCCGGCTCGAACACGTTCACCAGGTCGGTGATCGCCGTGCCCAGCGCCCAGGTGGTCTCGTCCCAGATCTCGCGGGCCAGCCCGTCACCGGACTCGACGGCGCGCGAGACGTCCTCGGCCGTCGGGTTCCCGACGGCGGCCAGGGACGACGGGCGGCCGGTGGCGAGGGCCTCGCGGGCGCGCTCGGCGATGGCGGTGCCCGACGCGTACGCCTCCAGGCAGCCGTGGCGGCCGCAGGTGCACCGGCGGCCGCCGGGCCGCACCATGACGTGGCCCAGCTCGCCGCCGTTGCCCGCGGCGCCGCGGTGCAGCCGGCCGCCGATGACCGAGCCGCCGCCGACGCCGGTCGAGACGGTGAGGTAGAGCATCGTGCGGGTCCCTCGGCCCGCGCCGTACCTGAACTCGCCGAGGGCGGCGGCGGTGGCGTCGTTCTCCAGCGCCGAGGGTACGCCGAACGCCTCGGCGGCCAGCGCGCCCACCGGGACGTCGATCCAGCCCGGCAGGTGCGGCGGGCACCCCAGCACGCCGGTCGCGGTGTCCAGCGGCCCTCCGCAGGAGATGCCGACGGCGGCCACCTCGGGCTCCCCCGCGTCGGCGACGGCCTTCCTGCCCAGGTCGAACAGCCTGGCCAGGACCTGCCGCGGTCCCTCCTCCCTGCGGGTGGGGGTGACCTGCCAGCCGTGGATCCGGCCATCGCCGGTGACCACGCCTGCGGCGAGCTTGGTGCCGCCGATGTCCAGCGACAGAACGGGGGGAAGATCTTGCTCCATTGGGCCTCCGACGGGGAACGACCGATGTGACATCGTTCCCACACGGAATCCTAGGGTGACCTTTCCCCACGGGTCAACGCACGCGATGGGGGGAATGTCAGATCGACGGGGGTGGGGCGGTGGACTCCCGGGTGACGAGGCGCACGTTGAGCACCGTGGTGACGGAGTCGGTGTCGGGCTGCTCGATGCGCTCGTCCAGCCTGCGTACGGCGGTCGCGCCCAGGCTGAAGGTGTCCTGCGAGACCGCGCTGACCGTGGGCGAGACCATGCTCATCCAGGGCGCGTCGTCGAAGGCGACGAGGCTGATCTCGCCCGGCACCCGCAGTCCCAGCTCGCCGATCGCCCGCCAGACGCCTTCGGCCAGCACGTTGTTGGCGGCGAAGACGGCGGTGGGCCGGTTGGGACCGCGCAACATGTCGACGGCCCGGCGCCGGGAGTCCGTGACGTCCCAGCCCGATGAGACCACGAGATCGGGGTCCACCTTGACGCCGCCCGCGCCGAGCGCTTCGAGATAGCCCTGGTAGCGCTCGTAACCGGTGGTCCAGTCGGTCTCGTCGATGAACAGCGCGATCCTGCGGTGGCCCAGTCCGACGAGGTGGGCGGTGGCCGTACGGGCGCCGACGCGGTTGCCCACCACGACGCCGTCGGTCGAGCCGGCCGCGAACTGCCGGTCCACCTCGACGACCGGGATGCCGTGCGAGCCCAGGTAGGTGCACACCGCCGAGGAGTTGGGCGTCACGATCACGCCGGCCACCCTGAGCGCGACGAGCGCCTCGGCCGCCTCGCTCTCCGTCTCCGCCGACAGGCTGGTGTCGGCCAGCACCATCGTGTAGCCGCGCTCGCGGGCCTCGCTGCTGGCCCCGGCCGCCAGCTCCGCGTAGAACGGGTTGCGCAGGTCGCTCACCAGGACCCCCACGGACCTGCTGACCTGCTGTTTGAGCGTCCGGGCCATCACGTCGGGCACGTAGCCGAGCTCGGCCGCGGCACGCAGGACGCGCTCGCGCACGTCGCTGGCCGCGTAGCCCCGGCCGGTCAGGGCCCGCGAGACGGTGGAGCGTGAGACGCCGGCGGCCTCCGCCACGTCCTTGATCGTGGGCCGCCGGGAACGGCTCAGCGGAGGACGCCGCTCTATGGTCATCCAGTCTCCTTGAGTGAGGAAGTCAACGATTCCCTTGCATGACCACGTCGACCAGTGCCTCGGCGTGCTGCCCGAGCCGCAGGTCGCCGATGGTCAGGTCGACCGCGAGGCGTACGCGGCGGCGCGGCACGACGTCGGCGCAGAAACGAAGATGTACCTGTTCCATACCCCCTCCAGGGAGCCTTAGCGTCAAAGGCCCCGGCTCGCGCCGCCAGCCGGGCGGCACGACCGGCTCGATCGTGGCCACGGCCTTGTGCGGCCACGGGTTGCGCACGGTGGCCGTCAGCGTGATCTCGCCGCCCGCGGGGACGCTCGAATAGTAGGGGGTCAGGCGGCACAGCACCCCGTCCGCGCCGAGATCCGGCCGGTCCAGCGGGAGCAGGTCGTGGTGCAGGGCGACGAGCTCCTCGCCAAGCCGGGTCAGCATGTGCAGGTAGTCGTCGTCCACCCAGCGGGGCCGCCAGTGGCCGCTGACCATGACATCGGGCCGCAGGCGCCGGTAGAGCGCGGCGCTCTTCCGGTAGTCCTCGATGCTGAACCGATTCTTGTACTGAAAATTCAGGATCTCCTGCCTGTCCGTCTTATCTATGGCATCCGCTATGCCCATTCCGTCCTGCTGATCCCCGGTCACCAACACTCGGTACCCGTCCACCTCGAACTCGTACGCCGCCGCGAACAGCGTGTGCCCCGGCAGGTCGTGGACGGTGATGTCGTACTCGCGCCAGCGCACCGTCTCCCCCAGCCCCAGCACGCGGTCGGCGGGGATCGGGTCGAACCACTGGCACGGCAGGTCGTGGTGCAGCGGCGTGGCCAGGATCGGCGCGATGTGGGACGGCGCCCAGATCTCGGTGCCCTCGACGTCGCGCAGCAGCGGCATGCCCGCCACGTGGTCGTCGTGGTAGTGGGTGGGGACGGCGACCTCGACAGCGGTGACGCCGTAGTGCTCGCGCAGCGCGGGCAGCGAGGCCAGCCAGGGGCGGCGAGCTTCGCGCGCGGTGCTCTTCACCAGGCCGGTGGACATGTCGTAGCCGAAGTCGAAGACCATGGCCGCGCCTGACTCCGACAGCAGGACGTAACTGTAGGACTGGCTGCTCCGGTTCATGAGCAGGTGGGAGGTCACCTCGACGAACGGGTTGGCCAGCAGGCCGCGTACGTCCCAGGGGTGGGGGCGGCGGAAGTCGACGTAGCGCTGCATGGTCGCGGACAGCTCGCTCAGCGCGGACGCCGGGTGGAGCATCGGCTCGCCGTGCGACGGCAGCAGGACGTCGAGCTCCTCCTTCCGGAGCAGCTCACAGCTCAGGACCACCATGGCCGGGCCCTCGTTCTCCGTGTACGACCACTGCGTGGCGGCCAGCGACCACACCTTGCCCGGCGCGTAGATGAGGTCACCGGTGAACGCCACCTCGCCCACCAGGTACGTGACGGAGCCCGGCGTGTGCCCGGGGGTGGGCAGCACGCGTACGTCCACGCCGCCGTAGGTGGCCGTCCGGTATTCGGGCACGACGGCGGTCACCCGCACCGGGTCGAGCAGCGAGAACCGGTCGTCGCGCAGGTCGTAGTCGTTGCTGATCTGGCGTCCCGACCACATGTCGCCGACGTTCTCGAACAGGTCGCGCTCGACCGGGGGGACGTGCACCGCGATGCCGTGCTCGACGGCGCGCGCCAGTCCCTGGGCCTGGTCGCGGTGGTGGTGTGTCATCAGGACGTCGGTGAGGCGGTCGATGCCGATATCCTCGAGAAGGTCGAGCACACGCCCGGAACCGAAGTCGATGGCGATCCCGGTGCGCTCCTCCCCCGCCGACGCGGGAGCCGCGATGACGTAGACGTGACAGGTGTCCGCTATCCGGAACACCCCGGGCACAACTTCGGTTACTTCCTTACCCACAAGGCGCGATTGTATCCGGTATCGTTCCCACAGTGGATGCGCTGGACTGGATCGTTCCCTTTCCGAAAGAGGCCGCCATTGGCCGCTCTCATGTTGATCTGACCGGCTGCGACCTCCAGGGCGACCACACCACCGCCACCGCCCTGACGGCCCTGCGCGCAGCCCTCGCCCCCGGCTCGCTTCCTGTGGAGGTCAGGATCGACGCCGGGGCGGGGCTGCCGGCCGAAGGGTACACGCTGACCGCCGGCGCCGGTGGCGTGGCGATCGTGGGGGCAGACCCGGCCGGGGCCTTCTACGGCGCGCAGACACACGCCCGGCGGCACCTCGGGGTCGTGGGTGAGGAAGTACAGCAGGTCGTGGGCGTGATGCAGGTGGTGCAGCCGGATGCGCTCGCGTTCCTCGGGACCGGCGTCGGGATAGGCCCAGGCCGACCGGTCGAGCACGCTGAGGGAGAACGGGCCGAGCGAGTTGCCGTCGCACTTTGCCGTTCGGGAGGTTGGGCTCCAGGCCGACGAGCCGCCCGGCGCGCGGCTCGACGCCCTGCTCCCGCCAGTGCCTGAACAACCGCCGGCCCAGCTCCCAGTGCTCCTCGTCGTATCCGGGCCGCCGCTCGATCGGGATCCGGTCGGCGGCCGTGCTGAGGCAGACGCGGTAGCCGTACGACATGACGCCGCCGTCGCCCGCGCCGACCTCGGCCATCGGCCCGTCGGCGACCTGCGGCAGCAGCGTGCCGTCTGCCAGGAACGGCGAGATCCACGGCGGGAAGTTGTGCATGCCGGGCACCACTTCGCGGCGCCCGGCGAAGGTCTCCCCGTGCAGCGCGCGGTCCTCCCTGCCGACCCGGTACGACACGCCGGCCGCGGCCAGCAGGTCGCCCTCGTAACTCGCGTCCACGAACGCCCCGGCCGCGAAGTCGCCGGCCACGGTGGCGATGGAGAAGATCCGCTCGCCGCTCGTGACCACCGTCCGGAGCGGGGCCCCGACCACGACCTCGACCCCGGCGCGCTCCAGCCACGAGCGGAAGACGGCCTCGGCGACGTGCGGCTCAGGGCCGGCGTAGTGGCCGGGGGCGACCCCGTACGCGTCGGCGACGGCCCGGCGGAACTCGGCGGCCATCCCGCCCAGCACGCGGGAGTCGCCGACGTCGGTGTAGCCGAGCCCGCCCGAGGTCATGCCGCCCACGTGCCGGCCAGGCTCGACCAGGACCGTGTCGAGGCCGCGCCGGGCGGCGGCGACGGCGGCGCAGACGCCCGCCGACGTCGCGCCGTACACGACCACCTCCGCCTGCCTCATCGCCGCCACCACTTCGCCACGAGGCGCAGGTCCTCGCCGGTGATCCGCTCGCCGGAGTTGTCGATGGACTCGGCGTAGTACAGGGCGGGGACGCCGAGCGCGGGTTGCGCTTCGGCGTAGGCGAGCCAGTCGGCCCTGCTGGGCATCGGCCACTGGTCGGTGTCGATGAGGTGGCCGGGCATGGCGCTGGTGGCCACCGCGTGGCGGAAGCGGAGCTGGTCGACGGCCGGCACGGGGTCGCCGTGGGGGTCGAGCTCCAGCACGTCGTTGAGCCTGATCATGTCGCTCACGTCGGCGAACGCGGGATGCGGCGTGTGCGTGATCATCAGGGCGTCGGGTTTGACGCGTTTGGCGGCCTGGTACATGGTGCCGAGCAGCTCGTACAGGAGGGCGAGCCCCCAGGTGGAGCCGTACGCCTTCAGGTGGGACCCGCTGGGGAACCACTGCGTGAAGTCGATCTTGAATCCGTCGGCGTCCAGGTCGCCGAGCAGCCGTTCCATGATCTGCTGGATCCGCAGGCGGTAGGCCGGGTTCGACGGGTCGGCGGCCACGGCGCGCCCGCCCGCGTCGGTCACGCACTCCTCCGCGGGCAGCCCGTCGGGCGACCACGCCCGCCACCACAGCAGCACGCGCTGGCCGCGCGCGTGCCTGGCGGCGATCCACTCTCTGAGCGCCGGCCACTTGGCCGGGTCAGGCTCCATGTCGCCGTACGTGAGCTGCCACCGGTCGTCGATGACGACGGTCCCCGGCACGACGCCGTGCTCCTCCAGCCTGGCCAGCCACTCGTCGTAGAGGTCCCGCCTGGACAGCTCCACCGGGGAGACGCCGTCGGCGCGGGCGCACTGGGCGCCCCAGCCGCAGAAGATCGGCTCGCTCCACCAGGAGTGCCGCTCCCCGATCGGGCCCTCCGGCGCCAGGCCGTGCGCGACCAGGTCCGTCCGGTGGTGCGCGATCGCCTCGGACGGGGACGACGCGGCGCGGAACACGATCGCCGGCGACGTCCACGCGCCGCGTACCTCCGTGTGGCCCTCGTAGTCGAGCCGCAGCAGCGCCCCGCCGTCCAGCGGCTCGTACGCGACCTCGGTGAACGTCAGGTCGCCGATCCCGGCGCGTACGGAGGCGCCGAGCCAGGGGCCGCCGGGCACGTCGGTCGGCCCGTCCGGCTCCTCCTTGCAGAACGCCAGCGCCAGCGGCGGCGGCGAGAAGACGGCGTGCAGCCGGCCGGGCGAGGCGTCCCCGATCACGGTGAGCGCGATCGGCGTGGACACCGGCCTGACGACCTGCACGGGATGGGCGGGGGTGGGATTGAAGACGCCGCGCGCGTGCACCGCCGTGCGGAACGTGCCCGCCGCGCGGGTGTTGAGCACGGCCCGCCCGCCGAGCAGCGTGACGTCGCCGAGCACGCCGCGGCCCTCGACGCGCACCTCGAGCGCGACCGTCTCCGGCGTGCAGGTGAGCCGGACCGTCTTGGTCTCCCATCCGGTCGTGCGCTGGGGGACGTCGAAGACGACCAGGTCCTCGCCCTCGACGAGCACGGGCGGGAGGGTCTCGTACGTCTCGTCACGCCCGCCCGAGGTGTGGACCGAGGCGATCAGGCTGAGCGTCATCCAGCCTTCCAGCTCGGCGCTGGGGCCCGCGCGCGAGACGGTCAGCCGATAGTGGCCGCTGTCCAGGTGGTATGCCTTGTCAGTGGTGGTGATCCGCATGGTCTAGCCGAATGCCTCGATCTTCGGGGGAACGGGGGCGGTGCCGCCCCCGGCGATGAGCTGGGCATAGTAGCGCCCGGAATCCTTGATCGTGCGGGTGCCTGTCGCGTAGACGCCGCCGTTCTCGGTGATCATGAGCGGCGTGCCGGGGAAACGGCGGCTCAGCCCGCCCGCGCCCCACAGGAATCCGGCGGGAAAGGTCATCCCTTGCTCCCCGTGGTCGCGATGCCCTTGACGAAGTGCTTCTGGCCCAGGAAGAACAGGATGATCATCGGGATCGTGGTGATCACGCTGGCCGTCATGACGATCTCCCAGTGCCACTCCCCGCCGAACCCGAACTGGTCGAGCAGCGCCTTCAGCCCGCGCGGCACGGTGAACGTGGAGGAGTCGCGCAGGTAGATCAGCGGCCGCATCAGGTCGGTCCAGGCCGCCTGGAACTCGAACAGCAGCGTCACCACGACCGCCGGCCTGCACAGCGGCAACGCGACCCTGGTGAAGATCTGCCAGTTGTTCGCCCCGTCGATCTTCGCCGCCTCGAACGGCTCGCGCGGCAGCCCGAGGAAGAACTGACGCAGCAGGAAGATGTAGAAGGCGCTGCCGAACAGGTTCTGGGCCCACAGCGGAGTGAGCGTGCCGACCATGCCGAGAGAGTTCCAGATGAGGAACACCGGGATCATGGTGACCGCGCCGGGCAGCATCATGGTGGCCAGCACGACGCCGAACAACGCTCCCCTGCCGGGGAAGCGGAAGTAGGCGAAGCCCCACGCCACCATCGCGCTGGTGACCGTCACCGCGACCGCGGCCAGCACCGTCACCAGCACCGTGTTGAACATCCACAGCGCCAGCGGCGCCTCCTGCCACACCCTGATGTAGTTGTCGAAGGTGAACGTCTCCGGCAGGATCCGGTGGTCGAACACCTCGCTGCGCGGCTTGAACGAGGCGCTGAACAGCCAGATGAACGGGTAGATGAAGGCGACCGTGAACGCGCTCAGCGCGGTCCACGTCAGAATCTTCCTGAACCGCCTCACGGCTGCCCCCCTTCGTAGTGGACGAACCGCCTGGTCACCATCATCTGCACGGCGGTGATCACCATGATCACGATGAACAGCAGCCAGGCCAGCGCCGAGGCGTAGCCCATGTGCAGGAACTCGAACGCCTGCTGGAAGAGGTAGATCGCGTAGAAGAGCGCCGCGTCGTTGCTGTAGGTGCTGTTGCCCGCGCCGAAGAAGGCGGTGTACGCCTCGGTGAACGACTGCAGGGCGTTGATGCTGTCCACGATGAACAGGAAGAAGAGCGTCGGGCTGATCATCGGCACGGTGATGCGCAGCGTGCGCTTCCACCATCCGGCGCCGTCGACCAGCGCGGAGTCGTACAGCTCCTGCGGGACGCCGCGCAGCGCGGCCAGGATGATGACCACCGAGGACCCGACGGTCCACAGGCTCATCAGCACCAATCCCGGCTTGACCCAGTCGGGGTCGGTGGTCCAGGCGGGGCCGTCGATGCCGAAGACACCGAGGATTTCGTTGATCAGGCCGCTCTGGCCGTTGAACAGCATCAGCAGCAGGATGCCGACGGCCACCGGCGGCGTCATCTTGGGCAGGAAGAAGGCCGTGCGGAAGAAGCCGGTCGCCTTCGTGGCGCTGTTGAGCAGCAGCGCCAGGCCCAGCGAGACGACGAGCTGGGTCGGCACGGACATCACGGTGAAGACGAACGTGTTCCAGAGCGCCAGCCCGACCTTGGGATCCTCGAAGAGGGTCACGTAGTTGTCGAAGCCGACGAACGACGGGTCGTTGATGACGTCGTAGTCGGTCAGCGACAGGTAGGCGCTGTTGATGACGGGCCAGGCGGTGAAGATCAGGAAACCGAGGATCCAGGGGCTGATGAACAGCAGCGCCGCCCGGGTCTCGATCCACCGCATGGACTTCCGTCGCGGGGTTCTGGTGTGGGTCGGGGGCATCTCAGTTCGTACGCTTCGTCCATCCGGCCCAGGCCTCGTCCAGCGCCGCCTGCGCGTCCTGCTGCGCCTTGTCGAGCGCCTCCTGAGGCTCCTCCTGGCCGTTGAGCACCCGGTTCACCGCGTCCTGCCAGGCGGTCTTGAACTCGGAGTCGGCCGGGTTGGCGGGGAGGCTGAAGGTGTGCTGGTTGGCCTCGTAGAACGCCTTGACCCCGGAGTCCCAGGGCTCGCCGCCGGAGGTGAGCATCTTCTCGATCTCGGCGTCGGCCTCGGTGTTGCCGGTCAGGATGCCGGTGAACGGCTTGCCGTCGGCCTTGCGGCTGTCCAGCCGCTTCTGCGCGGCGGTCTTCCAGGAGTCGACGAGCGTCATGGTCTTGGCGAACCTGCAGGCCGCCCCCGGGTTCTTGGAGCCCCTCGGGATGGCCCACGACGACCCGGAGGAGTAGGCCAGCGGCTCGCCCTGCGGCGTGCGGAAGGTGTCGAACACCAGCGGAACCTTGGGCGAGACGTCGTTGAGCACGTTGACGTACCACTGCTCCATCGGCATGGCGCCCAGCTCCTTGCCGGCGAACTGGTTGCCCTTGCCGAAGAAGTCGGCGGCGTCGCGCACGGCCTTCACCTTCGCGAAGCCGCCCTGCTCCTCGTAGACGCCGACGGCGAACTCCAGCGCCTTGACCACCTGGGGGCTGTTGAGCTGGGCCGTCCTGCCGTCGGCGGACAGCAGGTCGGCACCGTTGGCCTTGGCCCACAGCGGCAGGAACTCCGGCAGCTTGCTGTCGTAACCGATCGCCTGGAGCTTGCCACCCGGCGCCTTGACCAGCTTCTTGGCCGCCGCGGTGACCTTGTCCCAGTTGGAGCCGTTGACGTCCTCGA
Source organism: Nonomuraea cypriaca (assembly GCF_015645445.1). GTDB lineage: Bacteria > Actinomycetota > Actinomycetes > Streptosporangiales > Streptosporangiaceae > Nonomuraea > Nonomuraea cypriaca. The sequence goes on from NZ_JADOGI010000088.1 coordinate 29,664, forward strand.
TCGTCAGCCCGGCCTCCTTGAGCAGGTCGCCGTTGGCCATCGTGATCTGGACCTGGTTGAACTCGGGGATGGCCCAGGTCTCACCGCCGAACGTCACCTGGCCGAGGGCGTTCTTGTTGTACATCGAGGTGTCGATCTGCTCGCCCTGGATGCACGCCGTCAGCGGGACGATCGCGCCGCGCGAGGCGAAGGTGCCGATCTGGTCGCGGTTGGCGTAGATGAGGTCCGGCGGGTCGCCGGCCGCGACCGACGACAGGAACTGCTGGATGTCGAGGTCGCCCTCGATCAGCTTCACGTCCGCGCCGCCCAGCGACGCCTTGGCCAGATCGACGCGGGTCGAGCCGATCTCGTCGGTCGCGCCGAAGCCCATGACGGAGATGGTGCCCTGGAACTTGGTGGCCGGGTCGAACTGGCCTGGGGATTGGGCCGGTGCCGCCCCACCGCCGGTCCCCTTGGCACACGAGGTGAGGGCCAGTGCCAGGGACACCGACAGGACGGACCAGCGGATGAATGGGGATCTCACGGGGGTAATTCGCCTCCACACTGATCAAGCGGGGCATCAGGCATGTTGATGACGGCCACGTGGCGCCAGGCCAGTGTGGCAACGTTCACACATCTGAGAACGTACCCATACCGCTGAAATCCCGTCAACCACTCAATTCACAGCGTTCCAGTGCTGTTAAGAACGACGAGAGGTATGGGACGCCGGCCGCGATGCCCACAATCCCTTGGGCTTCCGCACACATGAGAGGGCCCGGCCCGCCTCGCAGGGGAGGAGGCGGCCGGGCCCTCTGTGCGGAAGGCGCCTCACCGGGCAGGTGGCGCCTTCACCGGGATGGGATCAGTGCTTGGTGGCCTGTTCGGCGCCCACTCCGGTGAGGGAGCGGACCTCGATCTCGGCGTACTTGGCGGCGTTGTACTCCTTGCTGAGGATCGTGCCGAGCCAGCCGCACAGGAAGCCGAGCGGGATGGAGACGATGCCGGGGTTGCTCAGCGGGAACCAGGCGAAGTCGGCCGTCTTGAACAGCGCCGTCGGGCCTCCGGAGACCACCGGCGAGAAGATCACCAGCAGCAGGGCGGAGACCAGGCCGCCGTAGATCGCCGAGACCGCCCCGGCGGTGTTGAACCGCTTCCAGAACAGGCTGAAGAGGATCGCCGGCAGGTTGCCGGACGCCGCCACCGCGAACGCCAGCGCCACCAGGAACGCCACGTTCTGGTTCTGGGCGAGGATGCCGAGCCCGATCGCGGCGGCGCCGATGACCAGGGCCGAGACGCGGGCCACCACGACCTCCTGGCGCTCGCTGGCCTGGCCGCGCTTGAAGACGTGCGCGTACAGGTCGTGGGCGAAGCTGGAGGAGGAGGCGAGGGTGAGCCCGGCGACCACGGCCAGGATCGTGGCGAAGGCCACGGCGCCGATGAACGCCAGCAGGATCGTGCCGCCGACCGGACCGAAGATCTCCTCGCCGATCCGCTGCGCCAGCAGGGGCGCCGCGGTGTTGCCCGCGGCGTCGCCCTCGGTGATCGCCGTCCTGCCGACCAGGGCGGCCGCGCCGAAACCGAGGACCAGCGTCAGGAGGTAGAACACGCCGATGATGCCGATGCCCCACATGACCGACTTGCGGGCGTCCTTGGCGGTCGGGACGGTGTAGAAGCGGATGAGGATGTGCGGCAGGCCCGCCGTGCCCAGGACCAGTGCCAGGCCCAGGCTGATCAGGTCGATCTTCCCGGCCAGGCCCTGCGCGTCGGTGCCGTACTTCTGGCCGGGGCTCAGGAAGGCCTCCGGGTTACCCGCCGGGCCGCTCGTGGTGGCGGCCTGGCTGAGCAGGGCCGAGAGGTTGAAGCCGAACTTGCCCAGCACCAACAGCGTCACCAGGGCGGCGCCGCTCATCAGCAGCACGGCCTTGACGATCTGGACCCAGGTGGTGCCCTTCATGCCGCCGAAGACCACGTAGACGACCATGAGCGCGCCCACGCCGATGATCGTCCAGATCTTGCCGGCGTCCGACGTGATGCCGAGCAGCAGGCCGACCAGGGCGCCCGCGCCCACCATCTGCGCCAGCAGGTAGAAGATGCTGACCACGATCGTGGACACGCCGGCGGCCGTGCGGACCGGCCTGGGGCTCATCCGGAACGCCAGCACGTCAGCCATGGTGAACTTGCCGGAGTTCCGCATCAACTCGGCCACCAGCAGCAGCGCGACCAGCCACGCCACCAGGAAGCCGATCGAGTACAGGAACCCGTCGTAGCCGGACAGCGCGATGATGCCGGCGATGCCGAGGAAGGAGGCGGCCGACATGTAGTCGCCGCCGATCGCCAGGCCGTTCTGCACGCCGCTGAACGACCGGCCGCCCGCGTAGTAGTCGGCGGCCGTCTTGGTCTGCCGGCTCGCCCAGATCGTGATCGCCAGCGTCGCGGCGACGAAGGTGAGGAAGAGGATCATCCCGAGGGTGGTCGAGCTCACGGAGTCTTCTCCTCAACCTCGTGGCGGAGCTTGTCGGCGATGGGGTCGAGCTTCTTCTCGGCATGCCTGGAGTACGCCCACGCGATGAGGAACGTGGACACGAACTGCAACAGACCGAAGACCAGCCCGACGTTGATGTCGCCGAGCAGCTTGATCGCCATGAAGCCGCGCGCCCACCCGGACAGCACCACGTAGAGCAGGTACCACGCGAGGAACGCCACGGTCATGGGGAACGTCCACGCACGGAAACGCCGCTTCAGCTCCTGGAACTCACTACTTTCCTGTACTTGTTCATAGACCGACGCGTCATGTTCTCTTGTCGTCACGAGACCTCCACTGTGATGCGGATCACGCCCAACGTAAGAGCGCAACATACCCGGCGTGGAGCGTCGTAACGGGGTTGTTCGGCGAGCCGCCGTCGTCCGGCGATTAGTTGGAGATGGCCTGCGGTGAAAGGTCTGTTCGGCGCGATGAGCGGTCGGCTATGCCTTTCACCCCCTTTGGGTCACTCCCTTACGTCACCCCTTCACGGCTCCCGCGGTGAGGCCCTCGACGATGTAGCGGCGGATGGCGGCGAAGAGCACGAGCGTGGGCAGGACGGAGACCACCGTGGCGGCCGCCATCGAGCCCCAGTCGATGTCGTACTGGGTGATGAAGGAGTTCATGGCCACCGGGATCGTCTTGGCGTCCTCGCTGTCGATGAACGTGATCGCCAGGAACAACTCGTTCCAGCACTGCACGAACGCGAAGATGAACGTGGCCGCGATCCCCGGCAGCATGACCGGGATCACCACCCGCACCATGGCCACCAGCCGGGACGCGCCGTCCACCTGGGCGGCCTCCTCCAGCGCGACCGGCACCCGCTCGTAGAACCCGCGCATGATGATCGTCGAGAACGGCACCAGCATCGCCACGTACACCAGCATGAGCCCGGCCAGCCGGTTGAGCAGGTCGAGGTCGGACATCAGCAGGTAGAGCGGCCCGAGCGCGATGAACAGCGGGATCATCTGGGTGACCAGGAACGCCAGCATCAGCGCGCCCCTGCCGGGGAAGGCGAAGCGGGCGAGGGTGTAGCCGCCGAGCACCCCGATCACGGTCACCACCCCGGCCGCGACGAGGGAGACCAGGAGGCTGTTCAGCAGGTACGTCCCGAAGTCGGCGAAGGAGAACAGCTCCGCGTAGTGCTCGAACGTCACGTCGCCCGGCCAGTACCTGAGCGGCATCGAGAAGATCTCTGACTGGGGCTTGAGCGAGGTGACGACGATCCAGTAGAGGGGGAACAGGGTGATCAGCAGCCAGCCGCCCAGCACGACGACCTTGGCCGCGGTCGCGACACGTCTCATCGGGCCTTCTCGAATCTCGTGGCGTTGAGGTAGAAGACGCTGAAGGCGAGCAGCAGGCCGAGGATGAGCAGGCCTACCGCGCCCGCCCGGCCGTAGTCGCCGCCGATGACCTGCTGGATCAGGAAGGTCGTGATGATGTCCGTGCTGCCGGCCGGGCCGCCGCCGGTCATCGAGTAGATGAGGTCGGGGAAGTTCAGGATCCAGATGATCCGCAGCAGCACGATCAGGGCCAGGGTCGGCCGGATGTGCGGCAGGGTGACGTGCCAGAACTGGCGCAGGCGCGAGGCCCCGTCGACCGCCGCCGCCTCGTACAGCTCGCGGGGCACCGACTGCAGCGCGGCCATGATCATGATGGCGAAGAACGTGACGCCGTACCAGATGTTCGCCACGATCACCGAGGTCATCGCCCACCCGGGCGTGGCCAGGAAGCCGATGCGCTCGTCGATGATCCCGGCCTTGAGCAGCAGGTCGTTGATCACCCCGAACTGCCCGTTGAACATCCACCGCCACAGCAGCCCGATCAGGAAGCCCGACATCGCCCAGGGGAAGAACACCCACGCCTGGTAAAAGCCGCGGCCCCGGAAGTGCCGCCGCAGCAGCAGCGCCAGCCCGAAGCCGAGGAAGAACTGGAAGAACAGCGACACGGCGACCCACGTGCCGGTGTTCCTGAGCGCCGTCCAGAACCGGTCCTCCGCCAGCACCGCGCGGAAGTTCTCCAGACCGGTGAACGGTGTCGAGGTCACATCGAACAGGTTGTAGCGCTGGAAGGCGATCACCGCGCCGCGGATCATCGGGTAGTACGTGAACAGCGCCACGAACACCACGCCGGGCAGCAGGCACAGCGCGATGAAGCCGGCCCGGCGGGCGGTGAAGGTGCGGGCCGCGCTCAAGAGACCTTCTTGGCCTGGTCCGTCCAGAAGGCGTCCCACGATCTGAGCACGTCCGCGATCGTCTTCTTGCCGGTGATCAGCGCCTGGATGTCACGGTCGGAGTCCACGGTGAACTGGCTCCAGCCCGGGTAGTCCACCGGCCTGATCGTGATCACCTGTTTCTGGTCCTGCTGCGCCTGCAGGTACGCCTTCCACGCCCCCTGGGAGAACTGCGGATCGTCCTGGGCCTGCTTGGAGATCGGGATGAGCGAGTTGCCCTTGGCGAAGGCGATGCTCTGCTTGGCCTCCGACAGGAACTGCACCAGCTTGACCGCCTCCTTCGGGTGCTCGGTGAACGACGTGGCGCCCCACCCGGCGTAGCCGACCGGCTGGAAGGCGTACCCGGTCGGGCCCTTCGGGATGGGGGCCGTCGACCAGCCCGTCATGCCGCTCTCCTCGACCGTCTTGATCACCTCCGGGTCCTGGATGAGCATGCCGGTGATGCCCGAGGTGAAGCCCTGGACCATCTCGGGGAAGCCCCACGAGACGGAGTCCGGCGGCGACGTCTCCTTGAAGATCTTCACGAACAGGTCGAGGGCCTGCGCCGCCTCGGGGGTCGAGAAGATCGTCCGCTTGTCCTTGAGGAAGAAGGACTTCTCTGGGTCCAGGCTCTCGCCGTTGTACGCGCTGATCATCATGACCGCGTAGTCGGCGCCGCCCTTGCCACCACGGAACGAGTAGCCGAACCGGTCCCCCGTGGTCATCTTCTTGCCCGCCTCGTAGAGCTCCTGCCAGGTGGCCGGCGGGCGGGTCATGCCGAAGTCCGTACGGTAGAAGAGGGTGCGCTGGTAGAACCCGTACGGGATCAGGTACGCCTTGCCGCCGACCTCGACGGCCTTCGTCTGGGCCAGCTCGGTGAGGTCGGACCAGCCCGGCCAGTCCTCGGTGGGCAGTTCGGCCAGCCAGCCGTTGTTGGAGAAGGACTTGGCCGTGTGGTCGCGTACCTCCAGCACGTCCAGGTCCTTCTTGGTCTGCAGGATCTGGGTGATCTTCTGGTCGGCGCTGTCGAGGGGCGGCGAGATCAGCTCGACCGTGACGCCGGGGTTGGCCTGCTCGAAGTCGGCTATCAGGGATTTGATGAGCTTCGTGCGTTCCGGGCTGGTCAGGCTCTCGATCATGCGGAGTCGTATCTCTCCCGAGGACGACGAGCCCGAGCCGCAGCCCGCGAGCACCAGCGTGGTGGCGGCCACGACCGCCAGGAGGGGCTTTCTCATGGGGGCCTCCAGCGTGCTTTTCGACAGCGCTGTCAGTTACGCTAGGCGAGCGACCCCCTCCAGCGCTAGAGCGAGGTCCTTGATCAGACTGTCGGCGGACTCGAGACCTACGGAGAGGCGTACGAGGCCGACGGGGATGCCCATGGTGGCCCGGACGCTCTCCTCGGTGGACAGGGCGGGCGCGTTCACCAGGCTCTCGAACCCACCCCAGGACACCCCGATCCTGAAATATCGCAATTTATCAAGGAAGGATGCGACCGCTTCCCGCGACTCCGTGTCCAGCACCACGCTGAACAGGCTCGAGAACCCCGACATCTGCCGCACCGCGATCTCATGACCGGGATGGGACGGCAGGCCGGGATGGTTGACCGCCCGCACCGCCGGATGCTCCTCCAGGAACCGCGCCACCGCCAGCCCCCGCTCCTGGTGCGCCGGCATCCGCACCGGCAACGTGCGCAACCCCTTGATCACCTTGGCCGCGTCGTGCGGTGACATGGCGGCCCCGTAGAGCTGGTACTCGGTCAGCGCCAGCGGCCTGATCAGCCGGGAGGAGCCGGCCACCACGCCGCCGACGAGGTCGCTGTGCCCACCGATGTACTTCGACAGCGAGTGCACGACGAGGTCGACGCCCATGGTCAGCGGCTTCTGGAACAGCGGGGTGGACCAGGTGTTGTCCATCACCGTCACCAGTCCGCGCTCGCGCGCCCACCCGGCCACCTCCGGGATGTCGACGACCGCGTACGCCATGTAGGAGGGCGACTCGAAGTAGAGTAGGCGCGTGCTCGCCCTGATAGCGCTGTCACATCCCGCGAGGTCGTCGACGTGCGTGTGCGTGACGCCGTACTTCTCCAGGTATCGCAGGAACTGGGTGGTGGGGCCGTACACCGCGCCCAGCACCAGCACGTGATCGCCTGCCGAGACGAGGGAGGAGATGGTCGCCGAGATGGCGCCCATGCCGGAGCCGAAACACTTGGCCCGCTCTCCCCGCTCCAGCGCGGCGAGCTTACGCTGAGCGAGATCGACCGTCGGGTTGGTCCCCCGCCAGTAGACGTACCGCTCGTCCTCGTTCCTGACGGCATCGCCGAGCTCCTCCGCCGTCGCGAACGTGAACAGCGAGTTCTCGAACACCGGCGGATTGACCGCCCCCATCACCCAAGGCTCATCCTCACCCAACCGCCCACAGATCCATTCGTCATCCATGGGGGGCAGCGTATGACAGCGGCATCAGCCGACCGATCCCGCCTCACGGAGTGAGGCCATGAACAGGCGCAAGCCGACCATGGCGGATGTGGCCAGGCATGCGGGGGTGAGCCTGAAGACGGTCTCGCGGGTGGTCAATCAGGAGCCGCATGTCAGGGCTTCGTTGCAGCAGCGGGTGCAGGCGGCGATCACCGCGCTGGGGTACCGCCGTAACGAGGCCGCCGCCCGCCTGGCCAGGGGCGCGACCATGCTGACGCTGGGCCTGGTGATGGAGAACATCTCCAACGAGTTCTACTCGCGCCTGGCGGCCGCGGTCGAGGAGGCGGCGGCCGGGCACGAGGCGCTGGTGGTGTTCGGCTCGTACGAGGAGAGCCCCGACAAGGAACGCATGCTCATCGAGTCCATGTACGCGCGAGGCGTCGACTCCCTGATCGTCGTGCCGTCGGCGGCCGACCACTCGTGGCTGGCCGAGCACGCGAGCCTCACGACGGTGTTCGTGGACCGCGTACCCCAGGGGCTCGACGCGGCGGACGTGGTGCTGCTCGACGACGTACGGGGCGCCCGCACGGCCACCGAGCACCTGCTCGCCCACGGCCACCGCCGGATCGCGCTGATCTCCGACGACGAGGGGCTGAGCTCGGTGCACGACCGGGCGACCGGTTACCGCAAGGCGCTGGGCGCGGCCGGGGTGACGGCCGAGGAGTCGCTGGTCGTGCGGGGGGTGTTCGAGCCCGGGCGGGTGGCGTACGAGGTCATCAGGTTGCTGGATCTGCCGTCGCCGCCCACGGCGTTCTTCGCGACCAACAACAGGGCCGCGATCGGGATCCTGCAGGCGTTGCGGGAACGGCCGGAGCGGCCGGCGTACGTGGGGTTCGACGACTTCGCGCTGGCCGGCGTGTTCAACCCGGGGGTGACGGTGGTCCGCTACGACGTGTCCCGGCTGGCCCGCAACGCCGTCGAACTCCTGCTCAACCCCTCACCGGCGCCGCGCCGCGTCAAAGTCCCCGTCGAACTGCTCGCCAGAGGCTCCGGCGAACGGCCACCCTGATCAGGTCATGGCTCGTTACAGTCCTCGCCACGTCTCCGTGCGGACGGGCCTGAGGTGGTACGGAGCGGGTAACCAACGCCTGTACGATCTCTGGGCGCAAGGAGACGATCATGTCCGAGAGCGGTTCCGGCGGCGACAGCCGGCCTCCCCGGCACGTCCAGGAACCCTCCGCCGAGCGGCCGGTCGTCACGCCTCGGGACGAACCGGACGTATACCTCGACGTGCCCGTGGTCAAGGTCGAGGAGATCAACCTCGAGGTGGAGAACCTGAGGGCGCGGGTCTCACTGCAGGCCGAGGTGCTCGACCTGCTCAGACTCAACGTGGGCGCCGACGTGGCGCTGGGGCGCGTCAACCTCACGATCAAGGGCGTGGAGGCGCAGGCGCTGCTCCAGGTACGGCTCGACAACGTCGCACACATCATCGACCGCGTGATGAACACCATCGACGACAACCCGCAAATCCTGGAGAACCTCACCCGCGGCGTAGCCACAGCCGTCGAAGACCTCGGAACCGGCGCCGGCCACGCCGTCCGCGACGTGGGCACAGGAGCGGGCCGGGCCGTACAAGACGTCGGAACCGGCGCGGGCCGCGCCGTCCAAGACGTGGGCGCGGGAGCCGGCCAAGCCGTCCAAGACGTGGGCGCGGGAGCCGGCCATGCCGTCGAGGACGTCGGAACCGGGGCCGGACGCGCCGTAACCGACGTGGGCGCAGGAGCCGGCCAAACCGTCCAGGACGTCGGAGCCGGTACCACCGAAGCCGTCCAGGACGTCGGCACCAAGGCCGTCCGCACGGCAGGCGACGTGGGCGCGGGAGCCGGCCAAACCGCCGGAACCGGGGCGGATCGCGTCGTCCAGGACGTCGGGACGGACGCCACCGGAGCCGTGCGAGACACCGGCACGGACGTCATCGGAGCCACACGTGACACCGAACCGGGCCGAACCACCCAGCCCGAACGGGCACCACAGCCCGACCGCGGCCAGGCCACGCCACCCAAGGGTGACGAGAGCCGCGAAGACCACGGCCCCGGCGAGCCGGACGAGGCGACGGCCGCCGACGAGCACCGCACGTCCGAGCTGGCCACCGCCCTGGCCAGGGCGTCCTTCCGGGCGGGCAGGAAGTGGCTCGAAGACGCCGCCAGGCAGCACGGACGACGACATCACTGAAGGGCCCCACGAGGGCAGGTGAGAACCATGGCGAAACCGGAGCATCCCGACCACCCGGACGTAGAGATCAGCGCCTCCGTCAAGGCACGGGAGCTCCGCTTCCATGAACGGCCCGACGTGGCCGTCCACCGGGTGGCGGAGCCCGATGGTGAGTCCGCCTCGGGCAGCGACCGGACGAACCTCCCAGACCAGGTGGCGACCCACATCACATACCGGGACATCAGCCTCGATTTCCGAGTCGTCAGCCAACTCACGGACCCGGAGGACCGCCTCGGACACACCGGCCAGGAATCCTAGATCGAAGGCCCCTCCCGAGCCGACCGGCAAGCCCTGCGACACCTTCCAAGCGACGGCCTCCCGTCAGGCCGCCACCGAGCGAGTCCAGCTCCTGGAATCGGTGCTACCCAAGACCGAACCTACAACGTGATATTCGACCATGGGTCATGCCTTGTTCAGAGTGAAAGTCAAATGAGCATCGTAGGTCTGGGCAAACCGGGTCGAATTCGTAGAGGATTGGACATTTAGCCCGTACCAATAGTCACATCAGCGCCATTTGTGCCTCTTGATAGTCAGGCTGGGCGGGCGGCGAGGTGGGCGTCGCGGAGGACCGTGACCAGTTCGTCGGCGAGTTCGGGGGTGGCCGCCACGACGCCGCTCCAGCGTTTCGTGAGGTCGGTGTCCAGGCCGATCGGGCGGCCGAACACGTCCCTGACCGCCCCGCCCGCCACCTCCGCCAGCACCACCGAGGCGGCGATGTCCATCAGCCGGTGCGTGTCGGTGGCGGCGTCGGCGAACGCGTCGGTCGCGCCCTGGGCCACGAGCGCGCCCTCCAGGCAGCTCGTGGACAGGATCCGCACGCGGGCCGCCCGCTGCGCCACCTCCCACCAGGCGGCGGCCGCCCCGGGGTTGGCGGGATGGGGGCGCAGCAGGGAGACCGCAGCCCCCGCCAGCTCCTTACGCCCGCTGGTACGCAGCCGGGACGGTACGCCCGCCGCGGCCCACCAGCTCCGGCCGGTGTCCAGCCAGACGGTGAGCGCCTCGGTGAAGACGCCGTCCTCGGCCACGACCGCCGAGAAGGCGGCCAGCGGGACCCCGGCGGCGGCGTTCGCGGAGCCGTCCACCGGGTCCATGACCAGGGTCAGCGCCGAGCCCTTGTCCACCCAGCCGGTCTCCTCGGTGAGCACGTTGACGGGGTGCTTGGACAGGGCGGCCAGGACGGCGTTCTCGACGAGCACGTCGATGCGCATCGTGGGCGTGCCGTCCGCGCCGTCCGCCACGACGGCGGCCAGGGTGGCGCGGTCGTGCTCGGCGGTGGCGGCGGCGTACGCGTCGAGCGCGGCGGACGCCGCGGCGGCCAGCGCCGGATGCGCCTCCACCGGCACCCCGGCCCCCCACCCACGCC
>NZ_JADOGI010000089.1 GCF_015645445.1 Nonomuraea cypriaca
CGGGGGCATGCCCCCCGCGACCCCCCCATCAAAGTCAAAGGCTTGGAAGAGGCTTCTTTTTTCGCAGGAAGCGAGCTTCCTGCGCTTGGACGAGGCTTTCGCCCTTCCAAGGGGTGGCTGGGGTCCCTTGGGGTGACTCCCCCCCAAAGGGGAGGGTTCTGAAGGGTGACTTCCCCAGGGTTCCGAAGGGTGGGCTCACTGAGGGGGTGCGAACCCGCCCGGAGTTGCCTGCGGCGGCTCCGGTGCGGGTGCGGCCGGCGGCCGGCGAGCCCCGTTGCCTCCCGAATACGGCTGCGGACCCGGCTGCGGGTACGACTGCGGCTGCGTATACGGCTGGGAGCCCGGTTGCGGCTGCGCGTAGGGCTGAGGGCTCTGTTGCGGCTGTGTGTAGGGCTGAGGGCCGGGCTGCGGGTGTGCGTAGGGCGGTGGGGGAGTGGTCTGTGGGTACGCGCCCCGCGCCGCCTGCCGCGCGAAACGCTCCTGCTCCCTCCTCCTGCGCTCGGCGAGAACGGCGCTCAGGTACGCGTGCGGCGGCACCCCGGCCGGCGCGGCGGGCGAGACGAACGACGCGACCTGGGTCGCGATCCGGATGCCCATCTCGTGCTGGACCTGCGGCGACAGGTCGTGCCATCGCGACAGGTACTGTCTGGCGGCCTGCGCCACCTCGCTGGGGAGCTGGGAGAGCTCCAGCGTGGCCGCCCAGTGCGCCAGCGAAGGCGGCATCATGATCCACTGCCCGCGGTCGCGCGGCGCCCGGTCGGAGATCACGATCGTGCCCGCGAAGACGTCGCCGAGCCGCTTGCCCCGCTGCGACACCAGCGAGGCGATCAGCGCGGGCGCACCCGAGAGCAGCCAGAACTCCACCACCCCTGCCAGCCCGCGGAACAACGCCTGCCTGAAGCGCTCAGGGCTGCCGTCGTCGCTGACCACCCGGAGTCCGAGCGCCAGCTTGCCGAGGCTGCGACCCCTGCTCAACGACTCGAAGAGCACGGGGTAGCCCACCAGCGCGAGCACGACCAGCACGATCATGGTGGCCTGCAGCATGGCGGGGTCCGAGATCGGCGCGAACGCGCCCACGATGGCGTAGGCGCCGAACAGCACGGTGATCTGCACGACCATGTCGATGATGATCGCCAGCGCGCGCGAGGGCGTCTGGGCCACCCGCACCTCGACGACGACGGCATCGCCGGTCACAACCTCTGACATATGTGGAGCCTAACGGCTATGTGCCACTGATCGAGCGGCCACAATGTTCAGGTGGACATCGATGCGTTCGTCACAGCTCACCGCCCCGCATGGGACCGGCTCGACCACCTGGTCAAGAACCGCTCGTCGCTGACGGGCGCAGAGGTGGACGAGCTGGTCGACCTCTACCAGCGGGTGGCGACGCACCTGTCCATCGTCCGCTCCTCCTCCGGCGACCCTACGCTCACCGGGCGGTTGTCCGCGCTGGTGGCCAGGGCCAGGTCCGCGGTGACCGGCGCGCACACGCCGGCCTGGCGAGAGCTGGCGAGGTTCTTCACGGTGTCGTTCCCCGTGGTGGCCTACCGGGCGCGCTGGTGGTGGCTGGCCGCCTCGGCGGCGTCCCTGGCGGTGGCCTGGCTGATCGGCGCGTGGGTGGCGGCCAATCCCGACGTCCAGGCGTCGATCGCCTCGCCCGAGCAGATCACCCAGCTCGTCGAGCACGACTTCGCCGACTACTACTCCGAGAACCCCGCCTCCTCCTTCGCCGGCCTCGTGTGGGCCAACAACGCGTGGCTCTCGGCTCAGATGATCGTCTACTCGGTCGTGCTCGGCCTCCCGATCCCGTACGCGCTCTACGCGAACGCCGAGAACGTCGCCATCTCCGGCGGCCTCATGGCCTCCAGGGACAAGCTGGACATCTTCTTCGGCCTGATCATGCCGCACGGGCTGCTGGAGCTGACCGCCGTGTTCCTGGCGGCCGCCGTGGGCATGCGGCTGGGCTGGACGGTCATCGACCCCGGGCCGCGCAGGCGGGTCGAGGTGCTGGCCGAGCAGGGGCGGGCGGTGATGAGCGTGGCGCTGGGGCTGGTCGTGGTGCTGTTCGCGTCGGGGTTGATCGAGGCGTTCGTGACGCCGTCCGGGTTGCCGACGTGGGCGCGCGTAGGCATCGGCGTGCTCGCCGAGCTGGTCTTCCTGGCGTACGTGATCCTCTTCGGGCGGCGCGCCGTACGCCAGAACGAGACCGGTGACATCGAACGCGCCCCGGACATCGCCCCATCAACCTGACCGGCGTCAAAGCCGCCCCATCGACCTGAGCGGCCTCATCAACCTGACCGGCGTCAGAGCCGCCCCGGTCGACCTGACCGGCGTCAGAGACGGCCTGCGGCCTTGAGCGCCAGGTACGCGTCCGCCAGGGCGGGTGCGATGTCCTCCGGGGGCGCGTCCACGACCTCAACCCCGTGCCGCCGCAGCTTGGCCGTGATGCGCCGGCGTTCGAGCTGCGTGTGCTCGGCCGCCGCCGCGTCGTAGACCTCCTCGGCCGACCCGCGCCGGGACGCCATGGCCGCGACGCGCGGATCGGACACCCCGGCCACCAGCACCAGATGGCGCGAGGAGAGCTGCGGGAGCACCGGCATGAGCCCCTCGTCCAGCGCCGCCGAGTTGAGGTCGGTGAGCAGCACGACCAGGCAGCGCCGCTTGGCCCGCGACAGGATCGCCGCCACCATGCCCTGCGAGTCGGCCTCGACCAGCTCAGCCTCGATCGGCGCCATCACGTTGACCAGCGACGACAGCAGCTCGGTGCGCGACGCCCCGCTCACCCAGGCGCGTACGGCCCGGTCGTGGGCGAGGAAGTCCACCTGGTCGCCGGCCCGCGCGGCGAGCGCGGCCAGCAGCAGCGCGGCGTCCATCGACCAGTCGAGCCGGGGCCAGCCGGGCGTCGGCCGCGGCTCCGGCCTGACCAGCAGCCCGCCGCCGGTCGCCCAGGCGCCCGCCATGGGGACCGGCGCGTCGCCCACCCGGCCCGCCGAGGTCCTGCCGGTGTCGAGCACGATCAGCACACGGCGGTCGCGTTCCGGGCGCCAGGTGCGTACGACCACGTCATGGCGGCGCGCGGTGGCCCGCCAGTCGATGGAACGCACGTCGTCGCCCACCACGTACTCGCGCAGGGAGTCGAACTCGGTGCCCTGCCCGCGTACGAGAGCGGGATGCTGGCCGTCCAGCTCGCGGAGCCTGGCCAGCCTGGAGGGCAGGTGCTTGCGAGACAGGAACGGCGGCAGCACGCGTACCGTCCACGGCGCCTGGTGGTCACCCTGGCGGGCGGCCAGGCCGAGCGGGCCGAGCGAGCGCACGGTGACGCCCGTCGACGACCGGTCACCGCGCCTGGTCGGCTCCAGCGTCAGGACGATCCTGCGGCGCTCGCCCCGGGGCACGTCGAGCTCGGTGACGCGCGGGGTGGCGCCCGCGGAGGGCTGCCAGGCGTCCCTGAGCACGCCGCGTACGCGCCTGCCGCCCGGGTTCTCCACGATCAACTCGACCGTGGCGCGCTGCCCGAGACGTACGAGAGTGTCGCCGGAGCGGTGGAACCGCAGCGGGCGCACCGCCCCGGCGAACAGCAGGTCCACCACGATCGCCGCGGCCAGCAGCAGACAGACCCCGGCCAGCGCGGCCCCAGGACGCGGCGCGAACAACACCACCACGATCCCGGCCACCGCGACCAGCCCGGCACGCCCCGTAAGAGCCATCAGCCCACCACCGCGTTCCCGCTCCCGGCCGGCGCCGCGTTCCCGAGCGAGGCCGGCGCCGCCACCACGACAGTCGGAGTCATCAGCGTGGGACCGGGACGGAGGCGAGGATGCCGTCCAGCAGGCCGTCGGTGGTCGCCCCCTCCAGCTCGGCCTCGGGGCGGAGCTGGACGCGGTGCCGGAGCGCGGGCCTGGCCAGCGCCTTCACGTCGTCGGGAGTGACGTACGGGCGCCCGGACAACCACGCCCACGCCCGCGCGGCCGCCAGCAGGGCCGTAGCACCACGGGGCGAGACGCCGAGCTGCAGCGACGGCGAGTTTCTTGTCGCGCGGGCCACGTCCACGATGTAGCCGAGCACCTCGGGCGCCACGTGAACCTGGGCGACCGCCTCCCGGCCCGCCGCCAGGTCCTCGGCCGACGCGACCGCCTTTACCTCCGACAGGTCGCGGGGGTCGAAGCCGCGGGCGTGCCGTTCGAGCACCGAGATCTCCTGCTCGCGCGGCGGCAACGGCACGGTCAGCTTGAGCAGGAACCGGTCGAGCTGCGCCTCGGGCAGCTGGTACGTGCCTTCGTACTCGACGGGGTTCTGGGTCGCGCACACCACGAACGGGTCGGGCAGGAGCCGGGCCGAGCCCTCCACGCTGACCTGCCGTTCCTCCATCGCCTCGAGCAGCGCGGCCTGCGTCTTCGGCGGGGTGCGGTTGATCTCGTCGGCGAGCAGCAGGTTGGTGAACACCGGCCCCTCACGGAACTCGAACTCCGCGGTCCTCGCGTCATAGATCAACGACCCGGTCACGTCACCGGGCATCAGGTCGGGCGTGAACTGCACGCGTTTGAAGTCCAGGGACAGGGCCGCCGACAGCGTGCGTACCATCAACGTCTTGGCCACGCCTGGCACGCCTTCGAGCAGCACGTGCCCCTTGCACAGAAGCGCGATGACCAGCCCCGTCACGACCGCGTCCTGCCCGACGACGGCCTTGGACACCTCGGTGCGCAGCGCGCCGAGTGCCTCCCTGGCGGAGTCGGCCGAGGTCGTCACGCGGTAAGTCTCCTCAGAGTTCACTGACCTGCCTTTCGATGAAGTCCAAGTATCCGGCCAGCCCGACGAGCCCGGAGTCGTCCGTGGGCGGGGGTCCGAAGAGCGCCGCCCCGAGCCGCCCCGCATCCTCTCCGGTACGGGCGGCGAGCGCCGGGACGACCTCCTGCGGTCCCGCGCCTGCGCCGAGCCCGAGCCTGGGCGTGAGCCGGTCGATCGTGCCCGCCCGCAACGCCTCGGCGGCCCGCTGCCTGGCGCGTCTGGCCCGGTAGAGCCGGCCGCGTCCCTCGACCGTCTCGGCCGCCCTGACGATGACCGGCAGCCGCTCCGTCACCACCGGCCCCAGGCGCCGGCCCCGCCAGAACGCGGTGAGCAGCACGGCGACGATCGCCATGAACACGGTCCAGCGGACGGATTCGGGCATCAGGTCGTACATCGTCTCGCCGCGCTCGCCCGCCAGCTGACCCGGGGGCGGGGTCTCCGGTCGCACCAGCCAGGTCACGGCCCTGCCGGTGCCGATCAGGTTGAGCGCGAGCGCCGCGTTGCCGTCCTCGGCCAGGTGCTGGTTGGTCATGAACGCGCCGTCGCCGACGACCGTGGTGACGCCGCCGTCGCGCGGGAACGTGACCAGCGCGTGTCCTTCGCCCGCCGGGTAGCAGCCGACGGCCCCCGCAGGGCCGCGGAAGGCGGCGCCGCCCATGAACGCGGTGCCCGCGGCGGTGGCGGCGGGCAGCGCGCAGGCGGGCTCGCGGGAACGGGTGCGCGGCACCTCGCCGTACCCGCTGCGCACTCCGGGGGCCAGGATGTCCAGGCCGTAGAGGTCGCCGACGATCAGCCGGTCGCCGTCGAGCCCGGCCAGGCGGAACTCGTCGAAGTACGCGGTGTCGGTGATCAGCAGCAGCCGGTTTCCCGTCCCCGACTTCTCGACCGCCGCGGCCACGGAGTCGACCCGGTCCACGGTGACGCCCCTGGCGCGCAGCAGCTCGGCCAGCGCCTTGGAGCCGGCCAGTGAGGTGTCCTGCGGGTCGAGCGGGCGTGACGGGCCCCTGTCCGGGCTGATCAGCACGCCGACTACGGCGGCCAGCACGATGAGCGCGCCGAGCAGCACGACGAGCCGCCCGGCCCGCCACGTGGAACGCGCGGTGGGGCTGGTGGGGTAGGACCCGCCGACCTCGGGCGGCCCGGTGACGACGCTCACGCCATGCCTCCCGGCGCCGCCGCCGTGGTCGCGAGGGCTACTGGGCGAGCCTGGCGGAGCCGGCCGTCGAGCCCGCTCATCGTCTCGTACGCCTCCCGCGTGCCGGGCACGCCACCGTACGTCACATCGTCGAACGACCGGGCGGCCGCGGCCAGCTCATCGGCGAAGGCGGGCAGCGCGACGGCGGCCTCCGCGGCCAGTTCGTCGGCCGTGCGCCCCGGCATGCCGTCGACCAGCGCGCGCTCCTCCAGGTCACGCGCGATGGCCCGGAGCCGCTCCTGTACGGCCTCGCTCCAGCGCCCCTCGGCGGCCAGCGTTTCCGCGGCCCGGCGGTGCTCCGCGGCGCTCATCGCCCGTTCGCCGAACAGCCCGCCCGAGGCGAGCGCGTTCTTGCGGGCGGTCTTGCGCAGCCGCCACGAGATCAGCGCGATCAGGCCGACGAGGATCAGCACGATCACCGCCGCCGCGATGATCCCGCCGGCGGTGCCGCCGCCCGTCGCCGCGTCCAGCAGGTCGCCGAGGAACTGCATGACGTGCCGGTAGATCTGGTCGACCAGCGACTCCTTCTCGTATTCCGGCTTGATCAGCTCG
The DNA here is from genome assembly GCF_015645445.1 of Nonomuraea cypriaca. Lineage (GTDB taxonomy): Bacteria > Actinomycetota > Actinomycetes > Streptosporangiales > Streptosporangiaceae > Nonomuraea > Nonomuraea cypriaca. Next base: position 6,533 of record NZ_JADOGI010000089.1, read on the forward strand.
CCCGCGGCGCGGCCCGCGCCCTCCCCTCTGCCGATCGGACTCAGGACGGCCCCCACTGCCGAGCTCACAGCGGCGCTCACTGCCTGTTGGCCGAGTTGGACGGGTGCCAGAGCTCGTCGGCCGAGGCGTGCACCCAGCCCTGGCGCTGCTGCTCGATGGCCGCGGTCTGCAGCACGAGATCGAACGCCTCGGCGCGCATCCGCCGGTCGGCGTAGAGCAGGCCGGCGACCCCGGCTTCGAACGGGTAGGTGAACATCGAGCCGAGGGTGGTGCCGGCCGCGATCAGCACGGCCGACACCACGCTCGTGGCCACGGAGCCCACGCCGAGCACGCCGAACAGCGTGCCCGCGAGCGTGAACGGCACCGACAACACGCCCGCCACCAGCGCGACCATCACCGAGGTGAGCAGCAGGATGCCGAACACCCGCCAGAAGCTGCCTGTCACGAGGTTCCATGAGCGCCGCATGGCGTCGATCGGGCCGCGGCCCTCCAGCACCACGGCAGGCGCCGCGAACGCGAAGCGGGTCCTGAAGAACAGGTAGTAGGCGATGTACAGGATGACGAACGCGATCACCAGCAGGGCCAGCAGGCCGAGGCCGTCCTGGCCGGTGTTCGCGGCGAGCGCCACCAGGAGCACCACGAAGAGGATCATGGGGACGATCATGATGACCGCCATCAGCCCCACGACGCCGAACAGCGCGGGGATCCGGCCCTTGACGAGCTGCCAGGCCTCGCCCGCCGTGATGGCGCCGCCGAAGACGGCCCGGCCGAGTATGCGCGTCAGCACGCCGGTCAGCAGCGTGACCACGACGAACTGGACCGCGTACGACAGGAGGGTGCCGCCGTACTCGGTGAGGAAGCCGTAGAAGCCGGCGAGGTCGGCGGGGGTGCTGTCGGGGTCGCTCAGCACGGAGCCCATGGAGTTGAGCAGCAGCACCTGGCCGATGGCCAGCGGCACGGCGACGAGCAGCGCGGCGACGGCCGACAGGCCGAGCACGGCCTTCGGGTTGGACCTGATGAGCTTGATCGTGCCGTCGAGCAGGTCGCCGAGCCCCAGCGGGCGCAGCGGGATGATGCCGGGCCGCAGCGCGGGCGGTGGCGGCATGTAGCCGTAACCCGGCTGCGGCTGGGGCGGATATGGTGTTCGGGGCCCCTGGGGCTGCTGGGGAGCCTGCCCCCACGGCTGCCCGTACGGCGCCTGCTGCGGGGAGCCGGGCGCGGTCCACGGGGAAGCCTGCGGTGCGCTGTAGGGCGGGGGCTGTTCGGCCGACCAACCTGATGGCGTCGTCTCGGGCGGGGGACCGTGACCGTCTGACATATCCCAATCCTGGCATGCTGGGCGGGCCATTGGTGTCACGGAGGCCATTCGCCGGCCCATCTTGCCCGCATTCTCCGGCGAATCCGGTCAAGGTTCGCGTCCGGGGATGGCAGAAAGTCGCTCAGTTACCGCAGACTGAGATTGCGGTCGCGAGGGGCGGAGCTAAAATTCGCCTTTTGCGGGGCTCATGTCCCACTCATGGGCCTACCAAGGGTAACCTTCAGCGATCGTGCGGGTATGTCCCACAATGCGTAGAACGAATGAGGGGCCATGAAAGGTCGCGTGCTGGTCGTCGACGACGACGCCGCTCTCGCCGAGATGCTGGGGATCGTGCTGCGGGGAGAGGGCTTCGAGCCGTCATTTGTCTCCGACGGCGACAAGGCCCTGGACGCGTTCCGGGATACACGCCCGGATCTGGTGCTGCTCGACCTGATGTTGCCGGGCGCCGACGGCATAGACGTCGCGCGCCGGATCAGGGCCGAATCGGGCGTGCCCATCGTCATGCTCACGGCCAAGAGCGACACGATCGACGTCGTGCTGGGGTTGGAGTCGGGCGCCGACGACTACATCGTCAAGCCGTTCAAACCGAAGGAACTGGTCGCCAGGGTGCGGGCGCGGCTGCGCCGTACCGACGAGCCGACCCCCGAGATCCTGCAGATCGGCGACATCACCATCGACGTGGCGGGCCACTCGGTCAAGCGCGGCGAGGAGACGATCAACCTCACGCCGCTGGAGTTCGACCTGCTCGTCGCGCTGGCCCGCAAGCCGCGCCAGGTGTTCACCCGCGAGGTCCTGCTCGAGCAGGTGTGGGGTTACCGGCACGCGGCCGACACGCGGCTGGTCAACGTCCACGTCCAGCGGCTCAGGGCCAAGATCGAGAAGGACCCCGAACACCCCGAGATCGTGGTGACGGTCCGCGGGGTGGGCTACAAAGCCGGCCCGGCCTAGCCTGCCCCTGCCCCTGCCATGCCCCCGACCACGAACAAGAGGTTCCGCCGACGGACACTCCGCCAGATTCTCGGCGGCGTTCGCCGGCGGGTTCGTCGTGCGGCGGGCAGGACGCGCAGCGTGTGGCGGCGCTCGCTGCACATCCAGGTGGTCACCAGCACACTGGTGATCTCGGTGGTCGTCGTGGTCGTGCTGGGGGCGTTCCTGTCCACCCAGATCAACCAGTCCGTCATCAAGAGCAGGACGCAGTCCTCGGTCAGCGAGGCGTTCGCCGACCGCCTGCAGATCGCCGACGCGCTCGCCCCCGAGTCCGACGAGGTCAAGGCCGCGGAGGGCGGCAAGGTCTCCGCCAACCCGCTGGACGACGTCATGGACGCCGTCACCGGGGCTGGTGAGGACGGCTCGGAAAAGCGCTATGACGTGCTCATACTCAACTCGGCCAGCCCCGGCAGGTCGCGGGCGTCCGGCAGCGTCGTGCCCCAGAACGTGCCCGCCGACCTCCGGCTGGACCTGCAGCGCCTCGTGCTGAAGTTCGAGTACGAGAAGCCGGTCCACGCGATCGAGCGGATCAAGTTCCCCGACCAGAGCCAGGAAGCGCTCACGTACGTGGTCGGCGGTGTCGTACACGAGCCGTCCAGCGGCGAGAACTACGAGGTCTACCACTTCTTCCCGCTCGACGACGAAGAGGAGCTGCTGTCCAACGTCCGGCTCGCCATCGTCGTGGTGGGCCTCGGGCTCGTCCTGTTGCTCGCCGCCATCGCCTACCTGGTCGCCCGGCAGGTCGTCACCCCCGTACGGCTCGCCCGCCAGGCCGCGGAACGCCTGGCGTCCGGCAAGCTCGACGAACGCCTGAAGGTGCGCGGCGAGGACGACCTGGCCCGCCTCGGCAACTCGTTCAACGAGATGGCCGCCAACCTGGCGCTGAAGATCCACCAGCTGGAGGAGCTGTCGCAGGTCCAGCGCCAGTTCGTCTCCGACGTCTCCCATGAGCTGCGCACGCCGCTGACGACCGTGCGCATGGCCGCCGACCTGCTCTACGACGCCCGCGAGGACTTCGACCCGATGGCCGCCCGCTCGGCCGAGCTGATGCAGGCCCAGCTGGAGCGGTTCGAGTCGATGCTGGCCGACCTGCTGGAGATCAGCCGTTACGACGCCGGCGCCGCCACGCTCGACCTCGACTCCGTGGACGTGCGCGACGTGGTGCTGCGGGCCATCGCGGACTCCGAGGCGCTGGCCGAGCGGCACACGACCCGGTTCGAGCTCAGGCTGCCCAACGAGCCGTGCATGGCCGAGATCGACAACCGCAGGGTCGAGCGGATCCTGCGCAACCTGCTGTTCAACGCCATCGAGCACGGTGAGGGCCGTGACGTCGTGGTCACCGTGGGCGCCGACAGGGACGCCGTGGCCATCGCGGTACGCGACCACGGGATCGGGCTGAAGTCCGGCGAGGACACCATGGTGTTCGACCGGTTCTGGCGGGCCGACCCCTCGCGGGCGCGCACCATCGGCGGCACCGGTCTCGGCCTCGCGATCTCGCGCGAGGACGCCACGCTGCACGGCGGCTGGCTGCAGGCGTGGGGGCAGCAGGGCGAGGGCTCGCAGTTCAGGCTGACGCTCCCGAGGTCGGCCGGGGTCGACCTGAAGGGCTCGCCGCTGTCGCTGGTGCCGCCCGAGATCGAGATGCGGCGTACGTGGCGCGGCGCCATGACGCCCGTGCTGCTGCCCGCGTCGGCGGACGGGGGCGCGCATGAGGAGGTCTAGGCGGCTCGGCGTGGTGGTCGTGATCGCGACCGTCGTCGCCTGGGGCGGCTCCGGCTGCACGGTGATACCCGTGCAAGGTCCGAGCACCGTCACCGACGCCGGCAGCGGCGACCCGCTGGACAAGCCGTTCCAGCGCATGATCGCCATCGAGCCCCAGAAGACCTGGGGGCCGGAGCAGACCATCAGGGGCATGCAGGCCGCGATGGCCGCCTACGCCGACGATCCGACGATCCTGCCCCGATACCTGACGCCCGAGGCCCGGGCCAAGTGGAGCGCCTCGGGGCCGGTGACGGTGATCGAGGACGGGTTCGGCGTGGCGTACCCGACCGAGCCGGACGCCGACGAGACGACCGAGCAGATCGAGATCAAGACGCGCCAGGTGGCCCGCATCGACGAGGACGACGCCTACATCCCCTCCACCGGCCCCTGGGAGCGGTCCTTCGAGCTGACGAAGGCCCAGGGGGGCGGCTACCGGGTCAGCTACCTGCCCGAGGGGCTCGGGCTCGTGCTGACCAGGGCCGACGTGGCACGCGCGTACCGTGCGACCAACCTCTACTACCTCAACCGCACGCAGGACAGGCTCGTCGCCGACCGGGTGCGCCTGCGGATCCGCCCGACGGAGAGCTTCGCGCGGACCATCCTGGAGCGCCTGCTCCAGGAGCCGAGCTCGGCGCTGAAGGGCGCGGTGCTCACCAGCTTCGCCGCCGGCACGAAGGTCGAGTCCGTCAGGTCGGGCGAGGAACGCGTGGTGATCAACCTGTCCGGCCCACTCGGCCCGCTGGACCCCGGCGGCAAGGACGCCCTCATGGCCCAGATCAGGTGGAGCCTCAACGAGAACGGCATCGCCAAGGGCCGCGGCATCGAGGTCCAGGTCGACGGCGAGCTGTACCGCAGCGACCGGCCCAACTCCCACCAGCGCTGGCTCGACGACAGCGGCGACAGCGCCTACTACGTCAACAGGGGCGCGCTGCACTACATGCGCGACGACGGCCCGGGCGGCGCCGTCCCCGGCGCGGCCGGGAAGCAGCGCGCGGACCACTCCCACTTCGCCCTGGCCAAGCAGAGCGCCGCGATGGTCGCGGCCAAGACCTCGACCGGCATCTCGGTGGCCAGTCTGTCCCAGGACGGGCAGTGGCAGGAGGTCATTCAGGGGGCCGAGTTGACGCCGCCATCCTGGCATCGGGATGGCTCCCTATGGACGTACGACATCCAGAACGGGGTTGCTTTGCGGTATGACCCTGTTGGTGGGCGGGGGGCTGAGAGGATTTCCGCGCCCTATCTCAAGGGGCTGGATGTCACTCGGCTCAGGATCGCCAGGGACGGTGTGCGGGTGGTGGTGACCACCGGGAAGAACACCGTGCAGATCGGGGCGCTCACCGGGGCGGCGGCCGGGGTCATGCTGGGCAACTTCCAGCCCCTGACCACCACCGAGGGGGGAAACGAGATCGAGGACGTCGCCTGGGGGGATGACGAGCATCTGTTCGTGCTGGCCAAGAGCAAGGCCGGGCAGATTCTGAACGAGATCAACGTGGGGGACGGGGAGACCGTCGAGGTGCCGCTGAAGGATCGGCTGGAGTCCGTGGCCGCGCTGAACGACCGGGTTCTCGCAGAGGCGGACATGGACGGCGGGAAACCCAAGATCCTTGAGCTGAACCAGGATCGGCAGACGTGGAGCCCCAAGATCGATTCGGAGGCCAACACGCCGCTGTTCCCCCTGGGGTGATCTCGCGGTTCGGGGGCGGGCTGGAATTGTCAGTGGTCACCGGCATCGTGGGGCGGGTGCTGAGTGCCGTACTCGATCTTGTCATTCCGCCTGCCTGCGCCGGTTGCGGGGCCAAGGGGGCGCGCTGTTGCGCGGGCTGCCTCGCCGCGCTGGCCGGTGCGCCGGCCAGGCGCCTGCCAAGGCCGTTGCCCGCGGGGCTGCCCGACTGCTGGTCGGCGGGGTCCTACGACGGGGCGGCCCGGCGGGCGATCGTGGCTTACAAGGAGCGGGGCGCGGTGGGGCTGGCGGTGGTGCTGGCCGAGGTCGTGGCCTTCACCGCGATCACGGCGATCGCGCACACGGAGGTGTTGCGCGGCGGGTTCGCCGTGGTGCCTGTGCCCAGCGGCCGGCGGGCCAGGCGGGCCAGGGGGCACGATCCGGTCGGGCGGCTGGCCTGGCTCGTGGCGCGGCGGTTGCGGGCGGCCGGCCTGCCCGCGGTGCCGTGGGCAGGGCTGAGCCAGGCCAGGCGGGTGGCCGACCAGGCGGGCCTGAGCTCCGCTGAGAGGGGCGGCAACCTCGCCGGGTCCCTCTGTGTCCGCGGCGCCGCGAAAGGGCCTCCAGCGCGCTCTGCGCTGCTCGTGGACGACATCGTCACCACCGGCGCCACCCTCGCGGAAGCCGCCAGGGCGCTGCGGTCGGCCGGGGTCGCGACGCCCCTCGCGGTGACGGTCGCCGCGACACGCCGAAGATCTTGAAAAGCATTACGGTCACAGTCGGTAAAGAAAGATCCAAATCGGAACCCTGGCCCGGAGGTAACATGTCACTTCCTCCCAGGCGGCTGTGGGACTGCTCAGTAGGCGGGACTCCCGTACGCATAAGGGTTGTCGATCGGTTGTATAGGGCATTTGCCCCCACCTCCGGACCCATGGGAAGTCACGGAAAGTGATCCTTTGGCCGAGTCCCCGGCTGACATTCGCCCTGGATGCGGATAGCGTTCTGACATGGCACCCGTTCGGGTCCGTGGTTGCGCAGGGTCGGGGTTCCCGGCTCTGCTAGCCGATGCCAGCCGCAGGCAAAACGGTCCACGTAAGGCGACTTTTTGTCGACCGATCACGGTGCGGCTTAGGGATAAGTCCTGCCTTCCCGAGGGTCCAGATGTCCCTCGTCAGAAGAGAAGGGCAGTAGTGGCGACAGAGCTGCGAAATCCTCAGCAGGCGGATGTGGGGTCGAAGACCAGGTCGGCCGGATGGGTGCCAACCGCGTTCCCGGTGACCGCGAGCCGGAAGAGGGTAACGGTGACAGAAAGGCAGGCAGAAGACCCCGCCCGGCAGGCTCGTCGTCGGGCGCTCTTGCTCAGTCGTTAGACGAAGGGGGGCTGTTGCATGGACATCATCGTCAAGGGCCGGCACACCGGAGTGAGTGATCGGTTCCGCGACCTCGTGACGACCAAGCTGGCCAGGATCGAACGTCTGGACAACAAACTCATCCGAGTCGATGTGGAGGTGTCGAAAGAGCGCAATCTGCGCGTCGCCGATCAGCGGGAGCGGGTCGAGCTCACCATTCACTCGCGAGGGCCGGCGATCCGCGCCGAGGCCTCGGCCGACGATCGATTCGCAGCTCTCGACCTGGCTCTCGACAAGCTGGAAGGCCGCCTCAGGCGCATGGCCGACCGGCGCAAGGTCCACCACGGCAACCACTGCCCGCCCTCGGTGTCGGAGATCACCTCGGCGCTCCCCTCGGCCGGCTCACTCCCGCCGCTGACGGAGGAACCCACCGTCTCCAAGCAGGCCGAATCGGACGAGGACGAGCTCGTCCGGAGCGACGAACGTTACGACGACATCGTCCCGATCGAGATGGACGGCGATGGGCCGCTCATCGTACGCGAGAAGTACCATCGAGCAGAACCGATGACCATCGACCAGGCCCTCCTCGAGATGGAGCTGGTCGGGCACGACTTCTACCTGTTCCGCGACAAGGAGAGCGGCCAGCCGTGCGTCGTCTACAACAGACGCGGGTACAACTACGGCGTGTTGCGACTCGTTGAGCCCTGATCATGGGCTAAAAGATCTTCTCGACCACCCGAGAACCGTGGCGTACATGCCATCATGGCGGTTCGACGGCTCTGGCCCCCCGACGAGGAGGAGACGTGAGCGAGCTCAGTCAGGTTCAGTTGAGCGAGCGAAGCGAGGGTAAGACAGTCGCGAGGCGGAGCAGGGAGGCCTCGTGACGGAGTCTGACGAGGTCCGCCCGTCAGAGAGCGAGCCGATTCGCGTGCTGATCGTTGACGATCACGAGCTGATCAGGCGGAGCCTGGCGCTGGCGCTGGCCGCCGAGCCTGACATCGAGGTGGTCGGTGAGGCGAGCGACGGGCAGGAGGCGGTCGAACTGGCCGACCGCCTCATGCCCGATGTCGCCCTCATGGACGTACGCATGCCGCGGCAGGACGGGATCGAGGCGACGAAGGGCATCAAGGCCTCCGTGCCGAGCACCCGCATCATCATGCTGACGGTGAGCGACGAGGAAGAGGACCTCTTCGAGGCCATCAAGGCGGGAGCCACCGGCTACCTGCTCAAGGACGTCCAGATCAACGACGTTCCCGCCGCGGTGCGGGGCGTGCACGAGGGACAGTCGTTGATCAACCCGGCGATGGCGGCGAAGCTGATCAGCGAGTTCGCCAACATGAGCCGCAAGGAGTCCGAGCGCCCGCCCCAGCTCCCGGTGCCCCGGCTGACGGACCGCGAGATGGAGGTCCTGCGCCTGGTGGCCAAGGGCATGAACAACCGCGAGATCGCCAAGCAGTTGTTCATCTCGGAGAACACCGTGAAGAACCACGTGCGCAACATCCTCGACAAACTGCAACTCCATTCGCGGATGGAGGCCGTGGTCTACGCGGTCCGCGAACGCATGCTGGAAATCACCTAGTAGCGCGCGCCCGGAGTCATCCAGCGGCGCTACGGGCGAAGCCGATTCCAGTCGAGACGGACCCGGATCGGCCCTTCAGCCAGCGTTCCAGAGCCGGGTTCGAGGAGGGAGACGAGCCGGTAGCCGCCGATCCCGTGGTCCAGCGCGAGGATCTCGATGCTGGAAACGCCCTGATCGTCCAACCTGACGATCCAGTACCACGGGATGCCGGCAGCGGCGTATTCGGCGCGTTTGTCGACTGTATCGACTCTGCCCGTGCCAGAGACGACCTCGACGACGAGTAGCACCATGTGCGCCGGGAGAGGTTTCTCTTCTTCGGGCGCACATCGGAACAGGGCCGCATCGGGCCGTCGGATCTGCGCACGTGGCAGCTTCCAGAGCACCACGTCGAAGTCCATGTTGGCTTCGAGGCATTCTTCATGTTGGGCGCTGTGCCGTTGGGCAGCACGCTCAAGCATGTTGGTCAGACGTCGAGCTACCGTCTGGTGCAACCTTGAAGGCGATTCGCAGCGAATTGCTTGGCCGTCGACAACTTCGACCTGGCGGCAGAACTCCTCTGGAAGCCGCTTCCAGATGTCCACCGTGATGGGCTCCGGCTGGATTCCCGCCTTGTGTACCCAGTCGAAGATCTCCGACATGATGCCCTTCCGATCTCGAGATCGTGCTTACTTCACCGTACTGGTCATGCTCAGGATCGGCACGAGTTCGGGTGGGTCGGCGTGGTCGACGCGTACGGCGTCGCAGCCCACCCACTCGGCGGCCGACCACAGGGCATCCAGTAAGGCGCCGGCCCACTTGGCGGGCGAGAGGCCGGGCTCCAGGCTGAGTCGCCGGATCACCAGCGTGCTGCCCTCGCGGGCCGGGTCGACGCGGCCGATCAGGCGGCCGCCGGCCAGCACCGGCATCGTGAAGTAGCCGTGCACGCGCTTGTGCTTGGGGACGTAGAGCTCCAGCGTGTAGTGGAAGCCGAAGACACGCTCGGTGCGGCCGCGGTGCCAGATGAGGGAGTCGAACGGCGAGACCAGCGTCGTGCGGTGCCGGCCGCGCGGCTCCGATGCCAGGGCCTCGGGGTCGGCCCAGGCGTTGGCCTGGCCCTTCTTGCCCGGCCAACCGGAGACGGCCACGGGCACCAGCCCCGCGGCGCCGCTGAGCAGGACCTCGTCGAGCATCGCCGCGTAGCGGCCCTTGAGGCGCAGGAAGTCGATCAGGTCGGTCCTGTTGGCCACGCCCAGCGAACGGCCCGCGACGGCGGCCAGGCGCAGGACGCACTCCTCGTCGGAGAGGTCGTCGGCCAGGAGGCCGGCGGGGACGACGCGCTCGGCCAGGTCGTAGACGCGGCGCCAGCCGGTCCTGCGGGTGCAGACCAGCTCACCGATGTCGAGCAGCCACTCCAGGCCGATCTTGGACTCCGACCAGTCCCACCACGGGCCGCCGTTCTTCGCGCCGCCCACGTCGGAGGTCATCAGCGGGCCGGACTCGCGCACCCGCGCCAGGAGCTTGTCCACGTTGTCCGGCATCTGGTGCCAGCGGTATCGCCGCTCGCGGTAGGCCCTGCGCCTGAACGAGTAAAGAGGCCAGTGCTCGATGGGCAGGATGCAGGCGGCGTGGCACCAGTATTCGAAGCTCTGGGCGGGATTGTGCCAGTAGGCGCGCTCGATCGTGCTCCTGGCGACCGCGCCCAGCCTGGCGTACGCGACCAGCTCGTGGGAACGGGCGAGGACCGAGATCGTGTCGAGTTGCACGGCGCCCAGCCTGCGCAGCATGGCGTGCACCCCGCCCCTGCGCACGTCGGCGCCCATCAGGCCCTGCGAACGCAGGATCAACCGGCGCGCCTCGTCGGCGGTCAGATCGGTCACAGCGGTCATGTCCGCGACTCCGTACGGCGATGCATGCGAGCAATCTAGCGACGGGCACCGACAAAACCGCCTGGGGTCGTGGGACCCGAATGATGAGCGGGGTCTGAGGTCGCGTGGGACCCAGGATTGTCAGGGATCCAGTGGGACCCATGGCGCGCGTCAGGATCCAGTGGGACCCATGGTGCGCGATCCAGTGGGACCCATGGTGCGCGGGGAACCGCCGGTGGAAAAGGAAACGGCGGGCGGCCCGGAGTCGGGCGCCCGCCGTGTGAAACCGGCCTCAGCGGTGATCTTCAGCACGCATGCCCACGCGCGGCGCGTCGATCACGACGTCGGTGAAGATATCGAAGACGAGGGCGAGGATGCCGCCCACGACGAACAGGCCGGCGCCGATCCAGACCAGCGTCCAGTTGGCGGCCGTGAGTCCGAAGCCGGCGACGACGGTGCCGACCAGCATCACCGTCACGGCCAGCCACGAAGACGCCCGCCCGCCGTGGCTGCCGAGATTCTCCGTATGCTCCGACTTCTTCCCCTCAACCATGACAAATCCTTCCTTTGCCGGATATCCCGCATATGGTGCGAGCCGGCGCTCAACCGGCATACCCTCTGCCTAGACCCATTCTCCCAGACGAGTCTGGCAGCCTCGCCGTCACGGTGGCTGTGTCTGGTTGCGGAACCGCCTACGATGGCAAGCGGGGAAGTTTGTCTCAGCCTCTCCTCCTGGCGGCGCCGCCGGGGTAGACCTGCGAGGAGCTTTACATAAAGTGGCAGCCATTCTCGACAAGATCCTACGTGCCGGCGAAGGCAGAACCCTGCGCAAGCTCAGGCAGATGGCAGATCAGGTCAACTCCATCGAGGACGACTTCACGGCCATGTCCGACGCGGAGTTGCGCGCGCTGACTGCGGAGTTCAAGCAGCGCCATGCCGGCGGCGAAACGCTCGACGATCTGCTTCCCGAAGCGTTCGCGGCCGTGCGCGAGGCGGCCCGCCGCGTGCTCGGCCAGCGTCCCTACGACGTGCAGCTCATGGGCGGCGCCAACCTCCACATGGGCAACATCTCCGAGATGAAGACCGGTGAGGGCAAGACGCTGACCTGCACCCTGCCGGCCTACCTCAACGCGCTGTCCGGCAAGGGCGTGCACGTCGTCACGGTCAACGACTACCTGGCCAAGCGCGACGCCGAGAACATGGGGCGCGTCCACCGCTTCCTCGGCATGGAAGTGGGCGTGATCCTTTCCGGCCAGCAGCCGGACGAGCGCCGCAAGCAGTACGAAGCCGACATCACGTACGGCACCAACAACGAGTTCGGCTTCGACTACCTGCGCGACAACATGGCGTGGTCGCTCGAGGAGTGCGTGCAGCGCGGCCACAACTTCGCGGTCGTCGACGAGGTCGACTCGATCCTGATCGACGAGGCCCGCACGCCGCTGATCATCTCCGGCCCGACCAACCAGAATTCGCGCTGGTTCGAGGAGATGGCCAGGATCTCGATGCGCATGCGCGGCGTCGAGATCCGGCCGGAGCTGCTCAAGGGTCCCGACGGCGAGAAGTGGGCCGAGGAGCAGCGGGCCAAGTTCGACTACGAGTACGACCCCAAGAAGCGCACGGTCGGCGTGACCGAGCGAGGCGTCCAGAAGGTCGAGGACGAGCTCGGCATCACCAACCTCTACGAGGACAAGCACACGCACCTGATCGGCTACCTCAACAACGCGCTCAAGGCCAAGGAGCACTTCAAGAAGGACAAGGACTACATCGTCGCGGACAAGGAAGTCCTGATCGTCGATGAGTTCACCGGCCGCATCCTGCACGGGCGCCGTTACAACGAGGGCATGCACCAGGCCATCGAGGCCAAGGAAAACGTGCCGATCAAGGACGAGAACCAGACGCTGGCCACCGTCACGCTGCAAAACTACTTCAGGCTCTACGCCAAGCTCTCCGGCATGACCGGCACCGCGGCGACCGAGGCCAACGAGTTCCACCAGACGTACAAACTCGGTGTGGTGTCCATCCCGACCAACCGGCCGATGATCCGCAAGGACCAGGCGGACGCGGTCTACAAGACCGAGGACGCCAAGTTCAACGCGGTGGTCGAGGACATCAAGGAGCGCTACGAGGCCGGGCAGCCGGTCCTCGTCGGCACCACCTCGGTGGCGAAGTCCGAGCGGCTGTCCAAGGCGCTCAAGCTCCGCGGCGTGAATCACGAGGTCCTCAACGCGAAGAACCACGCGCGTGAGGCGGCGATCATCGCCGAGGCGGGCCGCAAGGGCGCCGTCACCGTCGCCACCAACATGGCCGGTCGAGGCACCGACATCATGCTCGGCGGCAACTCCGAGTTCCGCGCCGACCAGGAGCTGCGCCAGCGCGGCCTCGATCCGGTCGAGACGCCGGAGGAATACGACAAGGCCTACCCCGAGGCGCTGGAGAAGGCCAGGGCCGCGGTCAAGGCCGAGCACGACGAGGTCACCCAGCTCGGCGGCCTCTACGTCCTCGGCACCGAGCGGCACGAGTCGCGTCGCATCGACAACCAGCTCCGCGGCCGCTCCGGCCGCCAGGGCGACCCCGGCGAGTCGCGGTTCTACCTGTCGCTCGGCGACGACCTCATGCGCCTGTTCAACTCGGCCAGAGTCGAGGTCATCATGAACCGGCTGCAGATCCCCGACGACCAGCCGATCGAGTCCGGCATCGTCTCCAAGGCCATCGCCTCCGCCCAGCACCAGGTCGAGCAGCAGAACTTCGAGATCCGCAAGGAAGTTCTGAAGTACGACGAGGTGATGAACCGCCAGCGCAAGGTCATCTACGCCGAGCGGCTCCGCGTCCTGGAGGGCGCCGACCTGCACGAGCAGGTGCGCGGCTTCATCGGCGCCGTGATCGACGGCTACGTCGCGGGCGCCACGAGCGACGGCTTCGCGGAGGAGTGGGACCTCGAGAAGCTGTGGAAGGCGTTCAGCGAGCTCTACCCGGTCTCCGTCAACATCGCGGACCTCGAGGAGGAGGCCGGCGGCCGCGAGGAGCTGAGCGCCGAGTTCATCAGCGAGAAGATCAAGAAGGACGCGCTGGAGGCGTACGACAGGCGCGAGGCGGAGTTCGGGGCCGAGACCACGCGTGACCTCGAGCGCCGGGTGATCCTCTCGGTCCTCGACCGCAAGTGGCGCGAGCACCTCTACGAGATGGACTACCTGCGCGAGGGCATCGGCATGCGGGCCTACGCGCAGAAGGATCCGCAGGTCGAGTACCAGCGCGAGGGCTTCGAGATGTTCACCGCGATGATGGAGGGCATCAAGGAGGACTCCGTCGGGTTCCTGTTCAACCTCGAGGTGGAGGTGCAGGAAAACCCGATCGTCGAAGAAGAGGACGCGGTGCTGGCGGAGACCCGTTCGATCATCGCGCGCGGGCTGCGCGGGCCTGAGCGGCCGGCCGAGCTCGAATACTCCGCTCCCGGCGAGCAGGGTGACGTCGAGCACACCCGCGTCACCACCACGGCCGAGCGGGCGGCGTACGGCAACGTCGAGCGCAACGCGCCCTGCCCCTGCGGGTCGGGCAAGAAGTACAAGCGCTGCCACGGCGACCCGAAGCACGCCGGCTGACCGCTGTTCCACTTCGGGACCCCCGCTTTCCGCCCCGTCGGAAGGTGGGGGTCCGTGGTCTCATCGGGGCATCACGCCGTTTCGAAGTCCGTGCACAGCCAATGGACGCCGCGTCGTTCCAGCCGGATGGCGAGGACGTGGTTGCGTTCGCCGCAGTGGACGAGCACGCACATCTCCACCGCGCCGTCGCGGGGTTCCTTCATGTGCACGCTTCCCGCGAACGGCGGGCGGTCCGTCTCGATCATCCGCCCCGCCCGTACGAGGTCGCGGTACGCCCGGTCGGTCAGCCGGTCGGCGACGCTCTCCGGCGGGCGGCGGCCGGCCAGCACCTCGGCCATGGCCTGACCGAGGTGGCGTAGCCTGCGCTCGTCCGGCATGGCGCCCGGCGGCCCCCACACCAGCGGGTACGTGTCCAGGGCGAGGGATCCGTGGACCTGCGGTTGTTCCGCTCTGTCACAGGGCGGATCTGGGGCCGGGGTGGCGTCGACGTGAGGTGCTGCGGACACGCATCCTCCAATTCCTGAACGGGGAAAGACTCGATATAAGGAGTTTTCGGGCCGCGCCGGCCATAACCTGGGTCGCCAACTTCCCCGATTCCCGCCCGATTTTGTCCGCCGAGGTGCAGAACGTTTTCCGCAGTTGGATTCCCCGCCCTTTTGTTTCGGCCATGATGGATCCTCTTTGCGGATGGGCCCAAAACGGTTATCGCCAATAGGTCCGAATCCAGGGGGTCAGGTCGGCCGGGGTGACTCCTCCGGGGGTTCGCGGCCGGGGGTGGGGATGTCGAGGTAGCGGATGAGCATGGTGAAAAGGACGTAGTAGAGGACGAAGTAGACCAGGCCGAAGCCGATGATCAGGCCCAGGTCGTGCGTGTTCGACTTGCCGGCGTTCAGGAGCATGTCGATGGCGCCGCCAGAGAAGGTGAACCCCAGACGGGCGCCCAGTTCGGCCATCAACGCCATCGACAGGCCCGTCAGCAGCGCGTGCACGACGAACAGGACCGGCGCCACGAAGATGAACGCGAACTCCAGAGGCTCGGTGATGCCGGTGACGAACGCGGTCAGTCCGGCGGAGAGCATGATGCCGCCCACCGTCGTACGCCGGTCGGGCGGGGCGGCGCGCCACATGGCGATGGCCGCCCCCAGGAGGCCGAACATCATGACGGGGAAGAAGCCGGTCATGAAGATGCCCGCGCCTTGCTCGCCCGCGAAATAGCAGTTCAGGTCGCCTGCCGCGTCCCTGGTCGCGCCGTTCACGCCCGCGCGGCACTCGGGGAGGGTGAACCAGACGATGGTGTTGAGGAAATGGTGCAGGCCGATGGGGATGAGGAGCCGGTTGATCACGCCGTAGATGCCGGTGCCGGCCGTGCCGTGGGCCGAGAGCCAGTCGCCCACCACCGTCAGCCAGTCGCCGATGGGCCGCCACAGCAGGCCGAAGACGACTCCCAGGACGAGGGCGGCGACGGCGGTGATGATCGGGACCGAGCGGCGGCCGCCGAAGAAGGCCAGCCAGGCGGGCGGCTTCAGGCGGTGGAAGCGCTGCCAGAGCAGGGCCGCCGTCAGGCCGATGACGATGCCGCCGAGCACGCCGGTCGGGTTCTGGGCGCCCAGGTTGAGCATGGGGGCGCCGTCGGCCCTGAGCGCGACCTTGTCGTAGACCGCGCCGCGTCCGGCCTCGAAGAAGAGCGACTTGCTGACGCGGTCGAAGACGAGGTAGCCGACCAGGGCGGCGAGCGCCGTCGAGCCGTCGGAGCGACGGGCGAAGCCGATGGCCACGCCCACGGCGAACAGGAGGGGCAGGTTGTCGAAGAGCGCGCCGCCGGCGGCGGCCAGCACCGACGCCACGGGCAGGACCCAGGGCACTACGCCGCCGAGGCCGTCCGCGCCGAGCATGTCGGGCTGGCCGAAGCGGAACAGCAGGCCGGCGGCGGGCAGCACGGCGATGGGCATCATGAGCGAGCGCCCGATGCGTTGCAGCACCGCGAAAGCCGATGACCAGGCCGAGGCCGCCGAGTCCGTGGCCACACCCACCCCCGCGTGGTGATCCGTTCGCGGGGGATGCGGGGGAATGGTGGATTCTTACCACAGTGGGTGACACGGAAACCGAGCGTGGCGCGCCGACCGGCAGCCTGCCGAGGGCAGCGCGCGAACCCGGGGCGCGCGAACCCGGGGCGCGCGAACGTTAGGTTTCGCCTGAGTCGATGTCCGGCTCTGGTTCGCGGCCCGGGGTCAGGATGTTGAGCTTGCGGATGAGGAACGTGAACGCGGCGTAGTACACCGCGCCGTAGACCACGCCCAGGATCAGGATCCCCGGGAGGTTCTCGGTGTTCGACTTGCTGGCGTTCAGCAGCATGTCGAGCAGGCCAGCCGAGAACCCGAACCCGAGCTGCCCCCCGATCAGCGTGGTCAGCGCCATGGCCAGGCCGGTCAGCAGGGCGTGGACCACCAGGAGCAGCGGCGCCACGAAGATGAAGGCGAACTCGATCGGCTCGGTGATCCCGGTGACGAACGACGCCAGCCCGGCCGAGAGCATGATGCCGCCCACCGTGGCCCGCCGGTGGACCGGGGCCGCGCGCCACATCGCCAGGGCGGCGGCGGGCAGCGCGAACATCATGATCGGGAAGAAACCGGCCATGAACTGGCCGGACTCCGGATCGCCGCCGAAGTAGCAGTTCCAGTCGCCGCCGAGCACCTGGCCGCCCACGTCGCACTGCGGCACGACGTACCACACGACCGAGTTGACGAAGTGGTGCAGGCCGAGGGGGATGAGGAGGCGGTTGATCACGCCGTAGATGCCGGTCCCGACCGGGCCGAGCGCGCTGAGGGCCTCTCCTGCGTGCCGGATCCACTCGCCGAGCACCGGCCAGAGCCAGCCGAAGACCACGCCGAGGAGCAGTGCCACGATGGAGGTGATGATCGGCACGAACCTGCGCCCGCCGAAGAACGCCAGCCAGGACGGCAGCTTGATGCGGTGGAACCGCTGCCAGAGCAGGGCGGTGACCAGGCCCATCAGGATGCCGCCGAGGACCTTGGTCGGGTTCTGCATGCCGTAGTCGATGATCTCCTTGACGCCCTGGTCCTGGACCTCCCTGATCAGCACGGTGTCCCTGATGTCCGAGCCGAAGAACATCACCTTCGTCACGCGGTCGAAGACCAGGTAGCCGACCACGGCGGCCAGCGCCGTCGAGCCGTCGGACTTGCGGGCGAAGCCGATCGCCACGCCCACGGCGAACAACAGCGGCAGGTTCTCCAGCAGTGCCGCGCCGGCCGCGGCCAGCACCTCGGCGACCTGGTTCATCCACGCGAACCCCGCCACGTCCGCCAGCCCGCCCGGCTCGCCGCCGTTGGAGCCGAGCATGTCGGGCTGGCCGAAGCGGAGCAGCAGCGCGGCCGAGGGCAGGGCGGCGATGGGCAGCATCAGGGAGCGGCCCAGCCGCTGGAGCACGGTCATCACGCGAGCGAACGGCGAAGGCCGGGCGGCGGTGGTCTCGTTCACCGGGCGTTCCTCCGGGGGGTGGGAGTCGGGCGGTCCACCGGAGGAGCCGCGCCGGGCCTGCGGCGGTCTTCCGGTGGGGCCTGCCCTCAGCCCCGTCTGACGGGCATTTCGAGAATGGTACGGAGCTGGTAGCGGTCGGCGCGGTAGGTGGACACGCCGAGCTCCGCGCAGACGCCGCCCGAGAAGGACCTGCGCTGCAGCAGCAGTACGGCGCCGCCGCGCGGCAGCTTCAGCAGGTCGGCGTCGCTCGGGTCGGCGATGCCGCCGTCGATGGTGAGTTCGCCGGCGTCCATGACGAGGCCGTAGCGGCTCTCCAGCAGCTTGTAGAGCGATTTATCGGACAAGTCGTGGGCGGCGAGGTCCGGGGCGAGCTTCACCGGGATGTGCGCCCGTTCGATGGACAGCGGCTCCCCGTCGGCCGTCCGCAGGCGCTCGATGAAGTGCACCTCCTCGCCCGGCTGGATCCCCAGCTCCTTGGCCAGGTGGGCGCTGGCCCGCACGACTCGCCGATCGAGGTCGCGCGAGCCCGGGATCATGCCGCGCGCCCTCATGTCGTCGGTGAACGACGTCAGCTGCAGCGCCAGCTCGATCTTCGGCCTGGCGACGAACGTCCCCTTGCCCGGCACGCGGTGCAGGCGGCCCTCGGACACGAGGTGGTCGACGGCCTGCCGCACGGTCATCCTGGAAAGACCGAAACGCTGGCAGAGCTCGCGCTCGGACGGGATGGCCGCGCCGATGCTGAGCTCGTCGCTGTCGATGAGGTCCAGCAGGATCTCGCGAAGCTGGAAGTATTTGGGCACCGGGCTGTCCGGATCGATGTGCGGCACGGATCCTCCTCTCGATCGGCCCTTCAATCGGTCCTCAATCGGTGACGCGGAAACCCGCCGTTCACCAGGCACGACACTTGCGCGGCTGGCTGAGAAGCAGATTTCCTGTATGTCGGACATGGGCTATGGTTCGTACTGGTCTAGTCCGGACTAGACCACATGTTGCGAAAGACGGTCAAGTCAGAGTCGGAATGATGTGAGGGCAGGCCCAAGATGACCACGAAGATGCGCAGCGAGATCGCCGAGCAGCCGGCCGCGCTGCGGGCCACGCTCGACTCCCTGCTCCCCAGGATCGACGAGGTGAGAGCGGTGGGGGAGCGGGCTCGCCAGCTGCTGTTCATCGCGCGTGGCACCTCCGACAACGCCGCGGTTTACGGCCGCTACCTGGTCGAATCGCACGCCGGCCGGCTCTCGGCGCTGGCCGCGCCGTCGATCGCGACGACGTACAAGCGGCGGCTCGACCTGGACGGGGTGCTGGCGGTCGCGATCTCCCAGTCGGGGCGTACCGAGGAGATCGTGGAGACGCTGGCCTGGGCCAAGGACTGCGGGGCGAAGACCGTCGGCATCACGAACGGGGGCGCGGACAGCCCGCTCGCGCAGGCGGCCGACGTGGCGCTGTGCACGGTCGCGGGCGAGGAGAAGGCCGTTCCCGCGACGAAGACGTACACGACGCAACTCGCCGCGCTGGCCGTGCTGGCGCTGGGGCTCGGCGCCGAGGTGAGCGTGGCCGAGTTGCGGCGGGTGCCTGAGGCGGTGGAGAAGCTGATCGCCGAGCCCGGGGACCTGGACGCCGTGGTCGAGGGGCTGCTCGACAAGCCCGGCGTCGTCGTGTCCGGGCGCGGGCTGGTGTTCTCCACGGCGCTGGAGACCGCGCTGAAGCTCAAGGAGGCCTGTTACCTGCACGCCATGGGCCTGTCGTACGCCGACCTGTTGCACGGCCCCATCGCCGTGGTCGACGCCGACACCCCCGCACTGCTGGTCGCCTCGGAGAACAGCCCCACGCTGTCCGGTACGGTCGCGCTCGCCGAGCGGGTGGTGGCGGCCGGCGCGGCGGCGTACACGATCGGGGGCGGCGAGGCGCTCGCACAGGCGGGCACCGCCGCGCTCAACGGTCCCGACCTGCCCGAGTGGGTGGCGCCGATGGGCCTGATCGTGCCCGGGCAGTTGCTGACCGAGGCGCTGGCGCGCCGGCTGGGCATCGACCCCGACGCGCCGCGCGGATTGAACAAGGTCACGCAGACGGACTGATCTAGCCTGGTCGGAGTGTGAGTTCCGAGGGAGGGGCGGATGGCGGCGGATGTGAACGCGATCATCGCCGGGCTGGGCGGCGCCGGCAACATCATTGAGATCGAGCCCTGCATCACCCGCTTGCGCACGGAGGTGCGCGACGCGTCCAAGGTCGATCAGGCCGCTCTCCGGGCGGCGGGCGCGCATGGCGTGATGGCCGCGGGGAACGTGGTCCAGGTGGTCGTCGGGCCGGAGGCGGACACGATGGCCAGCGACATCGAGGACATCATCGGCTAAGGGCGAGACCATGACGACTGTTCTCGCCCCGGTCGAGGGGGCGGCTGTGGGGTTGGCCGCCGTGCCCGATCCGGTGTTCTCCGCGGGCATGGTGGGGCCGGGAACGGCGATCGACCCGCTGAGGGGGCGAGTCGGCCGGCGCTGCGAGGCCGTGGCCCCCATATCGGGAAAAATCATGAAACTGCATCCGCATGCGTACGTCATCGTCGGGGACGACGGCAGAGGCGTGCTGGTGCATCTGGGCATCGACACGGTCCAGCTCAAAGGCAAGGGTTTCCACCTGCTGGCGGCGGAGGGCGACAGGGTGAGCGCCGGCCAGCCGGTCGTGGCGTGGGACCCGGCGGCGATCGAGGCGGGCGGCCGCTCGCCGGTCTGCCCGGTGGTCGCGCTCGACGCGCCGGCCGAGTCCGTGACGGGCATCACCGAGGGCGCGGTCCAGGTGGGACAGGAGCTCTTCCGATGGGAATAGCCGCGCCGCGCGTCGCCGCCTGGATCAGACGCAGCCGCGAGAACGACACAATAGGCAGGCTGCCGATTCACCCCCGGATCGGGCAGCCGCACGCACATGGGTCCGGCTGGTCTGGACCGGTACAGAAGGAGGATGGAGTCGATGGGTGAGCGCAAGGTCACCGTGGCGGCTGAGGTGGGGCTGCACGCCCGTCCCGCGGCGACGTTCGTGCAACGGGCGATGAAGGCCACGATGGACATCACGGTGGCGAAGGCGTACGGCGGTGCCGGGCCGGTCAACGGCAAGAGCATCCTCGCGATCATGGCGCTCGACGTCAGGCAGGGCGAGACCGTGGTCATCAGCGCGGAGGGCGAGGGTTCGGAGGAGCTCCTCGACGAGCTGGCCGAGATCGCCGGTACGCCATGAACCTGCGGGGGGTGGGGGTCAGCCCGGGCATCGGGCACGGCCCCGCGTACGTGCTGACCGTCTCCGTGCCCGAACCCCCCGAGGGCGCCACGTACACCGGTGAGGCGGATGAGGAGAAGGAGCGCGCCATGACCGCGCTCACGCGGGTCGCGGCCGAGCTGGAGGCCCGCGGCAACCGGGCGGGCGGCGAGGCCGAGGAGATACTCAAGGCCCAGGCGCTGATGGTCGAGGATCCCGGCCTGGTGGTGAAGGTGCGGGTGCTGATCGATCGCGGTCTGGCCGCCCCCAGGGCGATCTTTGAGGCTTTCACGAAATATCGGGACGTACTGGCCGGCGCCGGAGGTTATCTGGGCGAGCGGGCCGCCGACCTGGACGACATCAGGGGCCGCGTGATCGCGCTCCTCTACGGGCAGGCCATGCCGGGGTTGCCGACGGCGCCTGAGGAGCCGTACGTGCTGGTCGCGCGCGACCTCGCCCCCGCCGACACGGCCCTGCTGTCCAGGGACGACGTCGCGGCGTTCGTGACCGAGGAGGGCGGGCCGACCAGCCACACCGCGATCATGGCCAGGTCGATGGGCGTGCCCGCGGTCGTGGCCTGCCCAGGCGCGACCGGCATCCCGCCGGGCGTGCGGGTGATGGTCGACGGGACCTCGGGCGACGTACGCGTGGAGCCGGCCGAGTCCGACGTGGCCGACGCGGTGAGCGCGGCGACGGCCAGGCAGGTGGCGTTGTCCGCGGCGAGGGGCCCAGGCAGGACGGCGGACGGGCATCCGGTTCCGCTGCTCGCGAACGTGGGCGGCCTCGCGGACATCGACGCCGCCGTCCTCGCGGGGGCCGAGGGGATCGGGCTCTACCGCACGGAATTCCTCTTCCTGGACCGGGCCGAGCCCCCTTCGGCCGCCGAACAGGCGGAGGCCTATCGGGCGGCGCTGGAGGCGTTCCCCGGCGGCATGGTGGTCGTGCGGACGCTGGACGCGGGCGCGGACAAGCCGCTGGCATTCCTGCCCGCGCCGGCCAGGGAGCCGAACCCGGCGCTCGGGGAGCGGGGGGTTCGCCTGTTCAGAAGGTTCCCCGAGGTGATGGACGCGCAACTCGACGCGCTGGCGCGGGTCGCCGGCGAAGGGCTCGAGGTGATGGCACCCATGGTGGCCACGGCCGAGGAGGCCGGGTGGTTCGCCCGGGTGTGCCGGGCCAAGGGGCTGCCCGCCGCCGGCGTGATGATCGAGGTCCCGTCGGCCGCGCTGCGTGCCGGGGACCTGCTCGCGCGGGTGGACTTCGTCTCGATCGGGACCAACGACCTCGCCCAGTACGCCTTCGCCGCCGACCGCCAGGTCGCCGCCGTCAGCGCGCTGCAGGACCCGTGGCAGCCGGCGTTGCTCGACCTCGTGGCCATGACGGCCACCGCCGCCGAGGCGGCAGGCAAGCCGTGCGGGATCTGCGGGGAGGCGGCCGCCGATCCGGTGCTGGCCTGCGTGCTGGCCGGGCTCGGGGCCTCGACGTTGTCGATGGCGGCCACGTCGCTGGACGCCGTACGCGCCGGGCTGGCCGTGCACACGCTGGCCCAGTGCCGGCAGGCCGCCGAGGTCGCGCGGGAGCAGACGACGGCGGCAGAGGCGCGTACGGCGGCCCGTGCGCACCTGCCCGGACTGGGCGCGCTCGGCCTGTAGCGGCTCATGGGTTTTCGCGGGCTCACGGACGGGTGCACGGGCTGGTCGTGCCGGGTGGTTCGCGAACTCCTGGGCGAAAGTGTGCTCTGGCCGCGTCGCCGGATGGATACCTTGGAAGGCATGTTTCGACGGATTGGTACGGCCGGCCTGCTCCTGTTCGCCCTGACGGCCTGCGGTGGAGGCGACGGCCCGGCGGGCGCGTCGCCGAGCGGCGGCAAGGCCGCCTCCGCCAAGGGCGGGCCCGCCAAGGCCGAGCCCGTGCCGAGCCCCGCGCCCACGCGGGAGAGCGAGGTCGAGCGCGTCCTGTCGAAGATGAGCGTCGAGGAGAAGGTCGGCCAGCTCTTCATGCCCGTCCTGTACGGCACCTCGGCCACCACGGTGTCCGGCGAGAACCAGGCCAGGTACGCCGCCCGGACCCCGGCCAAGGTGATCGAGAAATACAACCTCGGCGGCGTCATCCTCTTCCCCCAGAACGTGCGGAGCGCCGGCCAGGTCGTCGCACTCACCAACGGCATGCAGCGCGCCTCGAAGAAGGTCCCGCTGCTGATCGCCACCGACCAGGAGAACGGCCAGGTGTCCCGGATGGGCACGCTCATGACCGACTTCCCCGGCGCCGCCGCGATCGGCGCGACCAAGGACGCCGACCTGTCGCGGGCGGTGGCCGAGGCGACCGGCGAGGAGCTGCGCGCGCTCGGCGTCAACCTCGACTTCGCCCCGGTCGCGGACGTGAACGTGAACCCGAGGAACCCCGTCATCGGGCCGCGGGCGTTCGGCGACGATCCCGCGCGGGTGTCCAAGATGGTCGCGGCGGCGGTCAAGGGGTTCGCGGACGCGAAGGTGGCCGCCACCGCCAAGCACTTCCCCGGACACGGCGACACCAGCGTCGACAGCCACACCGGCCTGCCCGTGATCAAGCACACGCGGGCCGAGTGGGAGCGGCTCGACGCGCCGCCGTTCAAGGCCGCGATCGACGCCGGCGTGGACGCCGTGATGAGCGCCCACCTCGTCTTCCCCAAGCTCGACCCGTCGGGCGACCCGGCGACGCTGTCCAAGCCGATTCTGACCGGTCTGCTCAGGGAGAAGCTCGGCTTCGACGGCGTGGTCTCCACCGACGCGCTCAACATGGCGGGCGTGCGCAAGAAGTACAACGACGGTGAGATCGCGGTGCGTGCCGTGCTGGCCGGGGCCGACCTGCTGCTCATGCCGAACGACCTGCCGAGGGCCTACCGGGCGGTGCGGGCGGCGGTGAAGTCCGGCCGGATCTCCCAGCAGCGCCTCGACCAGTCCGTCTCCAGGCTGCTCACGCTCAAGCAGGCCAGGGCGGGGCTGAGCGAGGCCCCCGTCGCGTCGGCGCAGCGGGCGGCCGACGTGCTGCGCTCTCCGGAGCACCGCAAACTGGCCGCCCGCTTCTGACTGAGGACTAGTGCGAGCCGTGCAGGCCGCTGGCGATGAACATCGCGGCGAGCATGGCGAACAGGAACGCCTGCAGGAACTGGATGAACATCTCGAACGCGGTCAGCGCGATCGTCACCACCACGCCGATGACGCCGACGCCCGCGCCGAGCGGGGTGAGTTGCTCGAACAGGAACCAGAAGCCCACATAGCTGAAGAAGGCCACGAGGAGGTGGCCGGCGAACATGTTCGCGAACAACCGGATGACGTGGGTGAACAGCGACGTGATGAACACCTCGGCCAGGATTATCGGGGCGTAGAGCGCGAACGCCCAGCCGGGCAGGCCGGGCAGGTGCACGATGCCCCTGATGTAGCCGCGCACACCGTGGTGCTTGACGCCGAGGTGGAGCTTGATGCCGTACACGCTGAGCGCCAGCGCCAGGGGGAAGTCGATGTGCGCGGCGACCGGGAACTGGATGAACGGGACGACGCCCATCAGGTTCCAGACGAGCACGGTCAGGAAAATGGTGAGGAGCAGGCCCATCCACCGGTCGGCGTCCTTGCCGAGGCTGGGGCGGGCGATCTGGTCGCGTACGAACGTGTACGCGTACTCGCCGACGCTCTGCCAGCCGCGTGGCACGATCTTCGGCTTGGCGTACGCGGCCCAGCACACGGCGATGACGATGACCGAGCTGAGCAGGGCGATGAGGACCGGTTTGGTGAGCCATTCAGGGCCCCCCAGGAAGATCGGCGAGAACTCGAAAAGTTCGAGTCCCGGGGCGGTCCACTGGTCGGGGGAGGTGATCAGGATCGTCGTCCGCACGGCGGTCCCTTCTGGGTAGCGATCTAACGCTGGAAAGGCAGTTTAACCAGGGGTTTCGGCCGACTTTTAACCGGATTTCAGGACATGTCGGGTGGAAGGCTGGAGCCCTGCCGGAGGGACGGACACGGCATTTCGGGGCGAACTGCTTCTACTCTGGAACGAGGCTCGTTCGAGGAGGTCTGAAGTGGCGGCAGGTGTGCTGATCGACTGGGGTGGCGTGCTGACGACCAGCCTCTCCCACTCCATCGCGAAGTGGATCGAGGCGGACCGGATCGACGGCGACCACTACCGCGACGTGATGCGGACCCTGGTCGATCACGCCTACCGAGGGGACGACGGGGAGAGCGTCGTGCACGCGCTGGAGCGGGGCGAGCTCGAAGGGCCCGCCTTCGAACGCGAGCTGGCCGCCATGCTGCTGACCGTGGACGGCGTGCCGCCGGTGGCCGAGGGGCTGCTGGACCGGATGTTCGCGGGATTCGAACGGGTCGACGCCATGTACGACATGTTGCGCGACGTACGGAAAAATGGGGTTAAGACGTGTTTGGTGTCTAATTCCTGGTCCAACGAGTACCCGCGTGACGGCTGGGACGAGGTCTTCGACGCGATCGTGATCTCCGGCGAGGTCGGCATGCGCAAACCCGAGCCGCGCATCTTCCACCACGCGCTCGGCCAGGTCGGGCTGGCGGGTGAGGAGTGCGTGTTCATCGACGACATCGAGGCCAACATCGTGGCCGCCCGCGCCCTCGGCATGACCGGGATCCACCACCGCGACGCCGGCTCCACCATCACCGAACTCGAGTCTCTCCTCCGCCTCACGCTGAGACGGGCATGATAGAGCCCTTGAACGCTGAGATGGATCCGCGGCGAAGCGAGGACCTCCATCTCGGCACACCGGGCTGAGCTCGGCCAGAAAGTACGAAAGGTTCGTCATGCGCGTCTATCTGCCCTGCACTCTTCCCGCCCTGACCAAGGCGGTCCAGCAGGGAGGGCTGGGCCCGGCCCCGCTGACCGGCTACGCGGTGACCCCCGCGCTGACCGAGTGGTACGCCTCGGGCGACACCGAGGAGCTCGAGTACGTCGCGCTCGGCGACGCGGCCCGCGCCTCGCTGCGGATGCTGGCCGCCGACCGCGCCGACGGCGTCGAGGCCGCCCCCCGCCGCGTCGTGGTCGTGGCGGAGGTGCCGGACGGCTCGGTGTCCGCCGGCGCCGACCTCGA
Source organism: Nonomuraea cypriaca (assembly GCF_015645445.1). GTDB lineage: Bacteria > Actinomycetota > Actinomycetes > Streptosporangiales > Streptosporangiaceae > Nonomuraea > Nonomuraea cypriaca. The sequence continues at coordinate 32,442 of NZ_JADOGI010000089.1, forward strand.
GGAACGCGCCAGAGTGCGCGTCACGGAGGCGGTCCCGATGACCAAGGTGGCCGCGGTGCACATCGACGACCTCGGCGCGGCGCCCGACATCGAGGCCGCGATCGCCGCGCTGCCCGCCTCCGACGACGGCGACGACGACGCGCGCTTCATCGTGGACGGGGCGGAGGCGCACGAGCTCATGTGGTACGCCACCCAGGAGATTCCCGACCTGCTGGGCTCGTGACCGGCGGGCGTTCACGGGAATGTCACAGCCGCCCACTAAGCTTGCTCCGACATGACAAAGCACATTGTTTGGGATTGGAACGGCACGCTCTTCCACGACATCGACGCCGTGGTCGGAGCAACCAACGAGGTTTTCAAGCCGTACGCGCTGCCCGAGATGACCGCCGACGGCTTCCGCGCGGTCTACACGCGGCCCATCTGGCTCCTCTACGAGCGGATGCTCGGCCGTCCGCTGGCCGAGGGCGAGTGGGAGTTGCTGGACGACGGGTTCCACGAGCACTACTTCCGGCTGAGCGCCGCCTGCGGGCTGGCCTCCGACGCCGAGCACGCGCTCATGAGCTGGACCGGCACGCAGTCGCTCTGCTCGATGGCGCCGCACGGCCATCTGGTGCCGAAGGTCGACTCCTTCGGCATCACCCGGCACTTCACCAGGATCGACGGGGTGGGCACCACGGGCGGTGAGAAGGCCGCCCACATGACCGCGCACATCGAGGCCATGAGCGTCGATCCGCGCGAGATCCTGGTGATCGGTGACAGCGTGGACGACGGGCTCGCGGCCGAGCACGTGGGCGCCAGGGCCGTGCTCTACACCGGGGGGATGACCCCGCGGTTCGAGCTGGAGGGGACCGGGCTGCCGGTCGTCGACACGCTGGCCGACGCGCTCGGCTACGCGTAGGATCACCGGCGCGTTCGATCATGCTCAAATCGCCTGGGCGGGGGCTCTGAACCCGGCGACGGCCATACCCTTGCAGGGACCCCCCAGGAGGCTGCCATCAACCGCCTTGTGCTCTGGAACGTCGACCTGACCCTGGTCGACGTCGCCATCGTGACCAGAGACGCCTACGCCGAGGCGTTTCGCATCGTGACCGGGCGGCCGCTCGTCAAGCTCGTGCCGCCGCTCGGCCGGCCGGACTCCGAGATCGTCTTCGAGACGCTCGCCGTCAACGGCGTAGTGGCCGAGGACGATCACCTGCCCAGGTTCCTGTCCGCGCTCGCCATGGCCTTCGCCGACCGGCGCGGGCGGCTGGCCAAGGAGGGGCGGATGATGGCGGGGGCCAAGGACGCTCTGAAGGCGGTGTCCCGGCTCGACGGCGTGGTCCAGACGGTGCTGACCGGCACGATCAAGGGCAACGCGGTGCACAAGCTGAAGGCGTTCGGGCTCGACAAGCACATCGACTTCGAGCTCGGCGGCTACGGGGAAGAGGTCTACCCCAAGGCGACGCTGCTGCAGGTGGCGCAGTCGCGGGCCAAGCAGCGGCTCGGCACGCCGTTCACGGCCGCCAACACCGTGCTCATCGGCGACTCGACGAGGGACGTGCAGGCGGCCAGGATCGGCGGGGCCGCGATGATCGGCGTCGCGTCGGGCCGCTCGATGGCGGGCGAGCTGCGCGACGCCGGCGCCGATCTCGTGCTCCCCGATCTCTCCAACGCCTCCGAGGTGGTCGCGGCGGTGGCTTCTTTATCCTCCGCGCGTGCGGGCTGAACCTGCGGCAAGGTCACAGCGCGTCTTTTATGGCGGTGTTGAGATCACACCATCTGTTACGGCGCTGCCAAGGTCACCGCACGCGCCGACATGGGTTTCCCTCTGTCATGGCCGGTCGTGAAGGCTCACGGGATGCTCGCCGTGACGAGCGTGATCTTGACCCACTCCGTGGTTCCGTCTGGCTCAGGGGAGGGCGTTGAGGAAGTCGGCCGCTATCGGGGCCGCCACCGCGGAGCCGGCGCCGCCGCCCTCGACGATTACCGCGAAGGCCACGTCGTCCTTGTAGCCGATGAACCATGAGTGGGCGGGTGGTTCCTTGCCGGAGCCGTACTCCGCTGTGCCGGTCTTGCCTGCCGTGCCGGCGGGGAAGCGTACCGCGTGGGCCGTGCCGTCGGTGACGACGGCGGGCATGAGGTCGCGGAGCGCGGTCACCACGGCCCGCTCCAGCGGGCGGGGATTGTCCGGCTGGGCGTCCGGGATCAGTTCGCCGGTGACCAGCGTGGGTGCGATCCAGGCGCCCGAGGCGATGGCGGCGGCGACCGAGGCCATGTTCAGCGGGCTCGCCAGCACCCGGCCCTGGCCGATGGCCGCGGAGGCCAGGTCGGTGGCGTCCTTCGGGTCGGGGAACTCGGCGCGCACGGCAGGCACGCCGGGCGTGATGGACGTACCGAAGCCGAAGCTCCTGGCGACCTCGCCCAGCCGGGCGCCGTCCAGCTCGTTCACGCTGAGCTGCCCGAACGTGGTGTTGCACGAATGCGCGAACGCGTCACGGAACGACAGCGTGCCGAAGTCCTCGAAACCCGCGTTGTGAAACGGGAAGCCGCCGATGTTCCGCTCGGCCGGGCACGCGACCCGCTCGTCCGGCTCGACCCCGTCGGCCACCAGCGCGGAGGCCGTCACGACCTTGAACGTCGAGCCCGGCGGGTACTTCCCGAGCAGTGCCCGGTTGAACCCGCCCGGCGCGTTGACCACCGCCAGGATCTCCCCGGTGGAGGCTCGCAACGCCACCAGGGAGGCGGGCTTCGACACGCCTTCGAGCGCCTGCGCCCCCGCGCGGTGCACCTTCAGGTCGATCGTGGTCTGGAGCGGCCTGTTGCCGCCGGCCTTCAGCACCGTCCGGACGACCTCGTCCCCCTGGTAGAGGTCGATGCGGAAGCGCTCAGGGGACTGGAAGCGGTCGGGGAAGGTGCCTTTGATGCCCTCGACGAGCTGCTGCACCGAGCCTGGCGCGTCCGGGGTGTTGACCGGGGTGCCGTCGGCGGCCAGGACCCGCAGCGGGTCGGCCTCCTCCTTGACCAGCCGCAGTGAGCGGTCCTTCGTCAGCAGGGGGTGGATGGCGGCGGGCGTCCAGGCCACCTTCCATGCGCCGTCGCGCTCGACGAGCTTGAGCTCCCCGTCGTAGTCCCAGTCCCGCCGCCCGGCCAGCTTCGCGCTGAAGGGGACGACCCCGCCGCTCCCCGCGGCGGAGCCGGGGAAGATCTTCGCAGGCTCCGGGAGCTGGAAGTGGGCCTGGGTGACCTTGAGGTCGGTGAGGAAGCGCCGGTGCCGGCTTTCGAAGTCGGCGGGCGGGTCGGCGACCAGGGCCCGCATCGCCGGATAGTTCTGGGCGGACCAGGCCACGAGATACGCGTCGGCCGTCTCCTCCGGTGAGCCCTCCGTGCGCAGCGCCCAGATGACGCCTCCCGCCGCGACGACCGGGACCAGCAGGGCCGCCAGGATCCATGGCCATCGTCTGCGTCGTCGCCGCCGTCGTTCGGGCTTGAGGTATGCGTACTCTGTGCCCGTTTGTGGTGCCATGACGCAGAGGACACCAGAGAGGCGGCGATGATGTCCAATACTGATATGGCGGTCTTAAGGATATAAATCTGGATATAGTGGCTGGTCATGGACCTTGTCCGGCATCTGCGTTACTTCGCCGTCGTGGCGGAGGAGCTCCACTTCGGCAACGCCGCCATCCGGCTCGGCATGGCGCAGCCGCCGCTCAGCCAGCGCATCAAGCGGCTGGAGGAGGAGCTGGGCGTGCGGCTGTTCGACCGCTCGGCCCGCCAGGTCCGGCTCACCGAGGCGGGCAGGCTGCTGCTCGGCGAGGCGCGCGAGATCGTGGCCAGGGTGGACCGGCTGCACGAGCTGGCCAGGCACGGCGAGGGCGCGGTGCTCAAGGTGGGCGTGCCGCCCGACCTGGCCGCCGCCGTGATCGCCGCGCTGGTCGCCGGCTTCCGCGAGACCAACCCCGAGGTACGTCTCGCGCCCGCCGAGATCTGGACCGCCGACCAGGTGCCCGCGCTGGCCGAGGGCAGGATCGACGTCGGCCTCGTCCGCCATCCGGTCGCCGCGCCCGGCCTGAGCTTCGGCCAGGTACTCCTGCAACCGCAGGGCGTGCTGCTGGCCGCGGACGACCCGCTCACCCGCGTCGGCGAGGTGCACCTGGGCGACCTGGCCGGCCGGGAGTTGCTGATGCCGCCCAAGGAGGGCGAGCCCGGGATGCACGTCGAGATCATGAGGGAGTGCCGCCGCCACGGCTACGTCCCCGCGCAGGTGCACCAGGGCGCCGGGCTCGGTCTGGTGCTGGCGGGGGCGGCGGTGGCGTTCGGGCCGAAGGTGGAGCAGCCGGGGCTGGCCTGGCGGCCGCTGCTAGGCTCGCCGATCATGTGCCGGGTCTCCACCGCCTGGCGCGTGGCGACCACCGCCGTCACCGGGTTCTCGGCCGTGGCCGCGCGGACGTTGAAGGAGAGCGCCGGGATGACGGACGAAGGCGCCGTGCCCGTACGGCGGATCAGCCGCAGGCCGGGGATGCTGGCGTGAGCGCGCCCGATTTCGAGCGCCTGTTCCACGCGGCGGGCGTGACCGGCTGGCTCTACGCGGCCGACGTCGACACCGGCAGGGAGGTCGGGCACGGCGCCGACGAGCCGCTGCCCACGGCGTCGATGTTCAAGGTGCCGCTGCTGGTGGAGTTCTGCCGGCAGGCCGACGCCGGGCTGCTCGATCCCAAGGAGCGGGTGACGGTGACCGCAGGGGACCGGGTGTCCGGGCCGACGGGGATCTCGGCGATGCTCGACGACGTGACGATCTCGCTGCGCGACCTGGCGTACCTGATGATCGCGGTGAGCGACAACAGCTCGGCGGACCTGCTGCTCAGGCGGGTCGGGATCGGCGCGATCAACGCCATGCTGGAGGCGTTCGGCCTCGGTGCCTCGCGGGTGGCGCAGAGCGGCCGTGAGCTCCTCGGGAGCCTGGCGGTGGACACCGGGCACGGGTGGCCGTACCTGGAGCCTGACGACATCGCGCGGATGAGCGCGCTCGACCCCGCGCGGACGAACCGGGCCACCCCGCGCGAGATGGCCGCGCTGTTCGGCCTGATCTGGCGGGACGAGGCGGCCTCGGCTGAGTCGTGCGCCTGGATGCGCAGCGTGTTCACCATGCAGGTGTGGCCGCACCGGCTGGCCTCCGGCTTCCCGTACGACGACGTCGCCGTCAGCGGCAAGACCGGCACGTTGCCGACGCTGCGCACCGAGTCCGGCGTCGTCGAATACCCCGACGGGGCGCGCTACGCGGTGGCCGTCTTCACCCGCTCCTTCAGCACCGCGCTGAACCAGCCGCGAGCCGACGCGGTGATCGGCACGTCCGCACGTATGGCGGTTGACCATCTACGGAGATAGCAAGGTATGTGGAGAGCCGGGTATGACTTTCGTCTGATCGGGCGACAGGATGGGGCACATGGTTGCTGAGGGCGCGCTTCTGTGGGAGCCGAGCGAAGAGGCCGTCGCGTCGGCCAGGCTGACCCGCTACCTGGAGTGGCTGGGGCGCTCCGGGCCCTATGAGGACGTGTGGCAGTGGTCGGTCGATCATCCGGCCGAGTTCTGGACGTCGGTCTGGGACTATTTCCAGGTCATCGGGGACCGTGGGGACGGGCCGGCCCTCACCGGGACGATGCCAGATGTGCGGTGGTTCGCCGGGAGCACGCTCAACTACGCCGAGAACGCGCTGCGCCTGAGCTCGCGCACCGAGGGCACCGCCGTCGTGTTCGTGTCCGAGGACGGCGCCCGCCAGGAGTTGACCCGCGCCGAGTTGCGCGAGGAGGTCGCGCGGGTGCGGGCCGGGCTGGTACGCCTCGGCGTCGGGCGGGGCGACCGGGTGGCCGGCTACCTGCCCAACATCCCGCAGGCGCTGATCGCCTTCCTCGCCACCGCGTCGCTGGGCGCGATCTGGTCGGCCGGGTCGCCGGACTTCGGGGTGCCCAGCATCGTCGACAGGTTCCGGCAGATCGAGCCCAAGGTGCTCATCGCGGTCGACGGCTACCACTACAACGGCAAGAGCTACGACCGGTCGGCCGCGGTCAACGAGATCGCCGCCGAGTTGCCTTCGCTGCGTGCGACCGTGTGGATCCCGTACCTCGCGGCGGCCGGTGAGGGCCGCGCGCCGCAGCACGCCGAACCCGCACCCGCCCACACCGGTGAGGTGCCGCACGGCGAGGTGATCGGCTGGGAGGGGCTGCGGGCCGAGGAGGGGCCGCTGGAGTTCGAGCGGGTGCCGTTCGACCACCCGCTGTGGATCCTCTACTCCAGCGGCACGACCGGGCTGCCCAAGCCGATCGTGCACGGGCACGGCGGCGTCGTGCTCGAGCATCTCAAGTCGCTCTCCGTCCACCAGGACCTGGGCGAGGGCGATGTGTTCTTCTGGTACACCACCACGGGCTGGATGATGTGGAACTACCTCATCGGCGCCCTGCTGGTGGGGGCCACGCCCGTGCTGTACGACGGCTCGGCCACCTATCCGTCGCCCGCCGCGCTGTGGCGGATCGCCGCCTCGGAGGGGGTGACGTACTTCGGGGTCGGGGCGCCGTACATCATGGCCTCGCTGAAGGCCGGGGTTCATCCCGAAGGGCTGGAGCGCCTGCGCGGGGTCGGCTCGACCGGGTCGCCGCTGCCGCCGGAGGGGTTCGCGTGGGTGGCGGCCGAGCTGCCCGGGATCCCGATCGGGTCGTTCTCCGGCGGCACCGACGTGTGCACGGGCTTCGTCGGGGCCACCATGCTCCACCCGATCAGGGCGGGGATCATCCCGTGCCGGTCGCTGGGGGCGAAGGTGGAGTCGTACGACCCCCAAGGCGAGCCGGTGGTCGGCGAGGTGGGCGAACTGGTGGTGACCCAGCCGATGCCGTCGATGCCGGTGATGTTCTGGAACGACCCCTCCGGCGAGCGGTACTTCGAGAGCTACTTCGACGTCTACCCCGGCGTGTGGCGGCACGGCGACTGGATCAAGATCAACAAGGACGGCAGCTGCGTGATCTACGGCCGCTCCGACTCGACGCTGAACCGGGGCGGCGTCCGGATGGGTACCAGCGAGTTCTACCGGGTCGTCGAGCGGTTCGAGGAGATCGCCGACAGCCTGGTGATCGACACGGGCCGGCTCGGGCAGGAGGGCCGGCTGCTCCTGTACGTCACGCTCGCCGAAGGAGTCACGCTGACCGAGGGGCTCGAACGTGCCCTCTGCGACGCCCTGCGTCAGGAGCTGTCGCCCCGCCACGTGCCCAACGAGATCAACGTCGTGCCCGGCATCCCGCGTACGCTCTCCGGGAAGAAGCTGGAGGTCCCCGTACGCAAGATCCTGCTCGGCACGCCCGTCGAGGAGGCGGCCAACCCGGACGCCATGGCCAACCCGGAGGTGCTGCGCCACTTCAGCCCGTTGGCAGAATGACCTTGCCGCGAGGCGTGCCCCTCCGTTGTTAAAACGTAATAATGCACCGCGTGGGCCGGAACTGTTGACGCGTCGTGGCTCGCTGATCTACCGTCCTCACACTCCTTAAAACGATTTTGGCTCGGGAGTGCGGCGCATGGATGAGGCTCCCGTTCTGTCCCTCTCACAGGTCAGCAAGGCGTTCGGTGCGGTGCGGGCCGTACGCGAGGTGTCCCTGGAGCTCTTCCCCGGCGAGGCGCACGCGCTCGCGGGCGAGAACGGCGCGGGCAAGTCGACGATCGTGAAGATCCTCTCGGGCGTCCACCGGCCCGACTCCGGGCAGATCCTCCTGGACGGCGAGCCGGTGGAGTTCGGCGGGCCGGCCGACGCGCAGCGGGCCGGTGTGGCGGTGATCTACCAGGAGCCGACCCTGTTCCCTGACCTGTCGGTCATGGAGAACATCTTCATGAGCCGCCAGCCACGCGGCCGCCTCGGCATCGACCGGCGGGCCATGCGCGCGGCCACCGCCGAGCTGTTCGCCAGGCTCGGGGTGCCCCTCGACCC
>NZ_JADOGI010000009.1 GCF_015645445.1 Nonomuraea cypriaca
CGGTAACCCGCGTAGTGCAGTTGCCGCCCCGCGAAGCCGGCCGCGCCCGGATAGTACGGCCAGTACGGACGCGTCCAGGTCCCGGTCGCGTTGACCACGGCCCGAGCCGCCCACTCCCCCACGTCCGTCCCAACGAGCAACCGGCCGTCCGCGCTACGATGAACGGCCGTCACCTTGACGGGTCGTACGACCTCCAGCCCCACCCTGCGCTCGTAGTCCGCGTAATACTCGGGGACGACCTCGGCGGCGGGCTGCCCACCGTCCGGCTCCGGCTGACGCCGCACGCCCGGCAGATCGAAGATGCCGTGCACCTTCTCCATCGTCAGGGAGGGCGAACGATGCCGCCACGCCCCGCCCGGCCCTTCCGCCGCGTCCAGCACGACCGGCTCATACCCGAACCGGCCCAGATGGTACGCGCTGGACAGCCCCGCCTGCCCGGCACCGATCACGACGACCTCGGTCTCCTCCACGATCAAACCAAACCACCGACACCCCCGAGCTCTTCCCGAACGGCCCCGCCCACCTTGATGCCGTCCGAACGAAGGCGGTCGGATGCGATCGGGCTTGTTCAGGGGCCGGGGGCGGGCGGCTCCGTGAGCGTGGACTGGAACGCGGCCCGGTGGCGGGCGATGTGCGCGATCTCGATGAGGTAGAAGCGGTCGTCGCCGCGCGCGATGTGGCTCGCGAACGCCTCGTTGCCCTTGGCGGCCTGGTCGTGCATGTGGCGGATCAGGTGGTCCAGGCGGGCGCGGGCGGTGTCCGTGAGCGTGTTCCTGCCTGCGGCGTCGAGTCCGTACGCGTCGGCGAACAGCCGCAGCCGGCGCGCCTGCTCCGCCACGGGGAACGTCGGCGTGTGGTCGGGATCGCTCAGCGGCACGAAACGGTAGGCGGCATAGGACACGTCCCAGACGCGCGGCCCCGGGTGAGCGGTGTCGAAGTCGATGAACGCCACCGGCCGCCCATCGCGGAACACGCAGTTGTACGGTGCCACGTCGCCGTGACAGATGACCTCGGCCGGACTCTCCGGCGGGAAATACCACGCGCTGTCAGGCATTTCATGAAATTTCAGGAAATCGGCGGTCGCATCGTGGTACGCCCGCAACAGCTTGGCAACGCCGGCCAGCGCGCCATCCGACAGCGCCCATTCTGGCAAGGGATGGTCCGGCACCTCCCCGGCCACGAAGTCCAGGACCTCCCGCCCCTCACCGTCGACCCCGTGACTCCTCGGCGCACCCTCGAACCCGCCCGCCGCCAGATGCCCGAGCAACGCATGCACGGCCGGCGTCCATGGCCCCACAGGCCGCCGGACCGTTCCCCCAACCCTGACGACATGATTCACGCCCCCACCGGCAAGCACCTGCTCATCCACCACAGGCCGCCCATCCGTCACGGCGGCTGCCTGACGAGGTTGGGTTCACTATGCGGGCTCCTCATGCCGGTCGGCGGGGGTTCGCCGGTCAGTGTGTCATGTGGCCCGATGGCGTGGCACCCGGATAATTCGCCGCGGACGGTCAGCGGCGCGCCCCGAAGGCTACGGCGGTCGTCGATGCGATGGTCGTGACCAGAACCACCATGAGCAGCACAGTCGTCATGGGGTTCTTGCGACGCGGTGTCGGCACCAGACGTTTCGCCCGGGAACGAGGCGTGACGACCGGCGTCGGGGTCGGCACGTGCACAGGCGCCAGCCGGGGCGCGAGACGGGGCGCTTCGCGCGGATTCCGGCGCGGGCACTCCCCCACCTGGACCCGCCGCCCGCACACCACACCCGGGAAGATCGTCATCCCGGGCACCGTGACCTTGGGAACAGGCCGCTGCTTTCCCTGCGGCACCGCGATGGACACCCGGGGAACGGGCGAACGGCGTACCGAGACCCGGGGAACGGATCCGCTCGAATCCACGGAGACGTCCCGAGGGGGTGAGCGGCGTGCCCGGACCCGGGGAACCGCGACGTCCCGAGGGGGCGCGGGGCGTACTGAGACGCGGGGCATGAATCCGCCGGGGACGCCACGCGGAGGTGCCGGGGGCCGTACGGACAGTTCGCCGCTGGGCGGGGGGTCGCGGTCGGCACCGGCCGGACCCGCGACGCCCGCGACGCTGGCCGGGCCCGCGACACTGGCCGGACCCGCGCTCGGGCCCGCGGCGCTGACCGGGCCAGCGGCGGCGGTCGCGAGCAGGGCGGCGGCGAGCAGCAGGGGCGCGCGCCTGACACCCACGATCACATTCCCCCGGCGATCCGGGAGAACTCCTGCAGCGCCCCCTGGAACGCCTCGGGCCCGACGGCCAGCGGCCCATCGAAGGCGCGGGCGATGTCCCACGTCAGGTAGGTGCCGAAGCCCAGCAGCCCGGCCATCGCCACCAGCGGCAGGATCGCGGCCCCGCGCGGCCTGGCCCCGGCGAGGAACGGGAACACGATGACGAGCACGCCGGTCAGGACCGTCAGGAGCAACAGCCCCTGGGGCGGCGCCGCGGCGGCGTCGGCGGTGCGCTGGGCGCGCGCGGTGGAGACGGCCCTGATGTGCTCCAGCACGTCCGCCTTGGCGTCCTCCTCGTCGTTGTCCTTCACCTGAACGTCGTAGACGCGGCTGCGGAGCTGGTCCATGCGGGCGGCGCCGACCGGGTCCATCCGGCCTTGAGCCATGAGCGGCCACTCGTCCCTGACCACGAACGTGACGTAGTCGCGCAGCGCGGAGCGCACCTCCTGGGGCGCGGTGCCCGGCAGGTCGTCGGCCGCCCAGTAGGCGTCGATCGCGGCCTGGCTCTCGGCCTGGGTGTTGAGGCGGGCGGCGTCGGCGGTGGTCCAGGGCACGATGATCGCGATGGCGAACACCAGCAGGAACATCGCCGACAACATCGCCCCCGCGTGGGCGGCGGACGGGCCGCCGGGATCGCGATCGTCGCCGGCCTGTTTCACCAGCCTGAACACCAGCGCGGTGAGCGCTACCACGCCCACCGCCGCCAAGATCGAGAGCGTGTACGCCGCCATGAGGATCTCCCAAATCCCTTCGAATACGCAGTGTCACATTACTATCACACAGCGCAATGTTGGCGTCAGGCCCGCACGGGTAAAGGCCCGGCAACGCCGGAGCATGCCCCAGACCCGTCGCCGCACGGCCTACACGGGAGAGCGGAGCGGTCGCCGCACGGCCTACGCAGCGGGAACGGGTCGATCGCCGCACGGCCTACACGCGGGAACGGGGCAATCCCCGTACGGCGCCTATCGCGCGGGAGTGTGGCCCGGGGCGGTCGCCGCATGGCCTACGCGCGGCGACCGCCCGGGGTGCCACCGGCCCCTGCGCCGGCATGGCGACCCGGCGCTCCCTCGTGACGGCTGCTCCACGGGGGCCAAGGAGGCACATCCACCTGTCGCGCAGAGGATCCCGGCCGTCCTTCCGCGGAACGGCCCAAGGTCTTCTGCCGCGCCCTCCCACGGGCGGACACCTCATATGATCCGGTTCGCCGGGCGGCCCGCGCGTCAGGGTGTGTCCCGGGGATTCCCCTCGGATCCCAGCCTCAAAGATCACGAACCGACCTGCTCGCGTACGACCCCCAGCACCGGGCCGGGTTGGACGGATTGCCGATCATTGACAGAAATCCCTCACCATATGTCCAGCCAGATGCTGATATTTCGGAAATGTAGGAACTATGGAGGCGTGAATCTCAACGGCCGTAAATTCGTGATGATGAGCTCGACGGCGAGCGCGGTGAACCTGGAAAGTCCCACGGAGTTCCTGTACGAGGAGGCCGACGGGGTGGTGTGGGGCAGCTACACGGGCGACACCGTGACCCACGGGCGTTTCGTCGGCACGCGGGACGGCGACCAGGTGTCCATCGCGTACGCCCACGCGCTGAAGGCCGGCGGCAAGGCGGGCGGGCGGAGCAGCAGCCGCGTCGAGACCGGGGACGACGGGCTGCTGCGCCTGGTGGAGGAGTTCAGCTTCGACGGCGACGACACCGTCCACGTGAGCGTGTGCACCGAGGTCCCCCAGCCCTGACAGCAGCCCTGGCGACAGCACTGCCAGCAGCTCTGACAACAGCCGTGGCAACAAGCCCGCACACCGGCGGCGGCCGGTCAGAGGTCCTTCTGGAGCGCGGCGCGGCCCTCGGCGGCGCCGACGAAGCGCATCTTGCCGAGCGGCACGTCGCCGCCCTGCGCCTCCCCGGCCGGCCGCCGCGCGGAGCGGCCCCGGCCCTGTCCGGGGTCGCGGTCACGGTCGTGCTCGTGGTCGCTGGGCAGCACGTACGGCCGCTTGAGCACCTCGTCCAGGATGAACACGGTCTCCGTCGCCTTGACCGCCGGGATGTTGGCCAGCCGGTCGGTCACCATCGTGTGCACCGCCGCCACGTCGGCCACCCGAACCTGGATCATGGCGTCGTGCTGCCCGGTGGTGATGGCGCAGTACTCCACCTCGGGCATCCGGGCCAGCTCGGCCCTGAACTGCTTCCACATCTGCTGCCGCACGGTCACGAAGATCAGCGCGGTGATGCCGAGCCCGGCCCGCACGTGGTCGATCTCGGCCGTGAACCGCTTGATCGCGCCGTCCGCGCGCAGCGCCTCGAAGCGGGTGTACGCGCTGGCCCGGGAGATGCCCACCCGCTCGGCCAGCGCGGCGACGGAGATCCTGCCGTTCTCGCGCAGGACCTCGAGGATCTTCATGTGGATGTCGTCCAGTTCGAGACCGATACCGATCCGTCCAGACTGACCGCCGCCGCCGACACCATTTCTGGAAATTTCACTCATCATTACCTCAGCGACCTTTATATACGTCTAGCCGACCGCACAGTGCCTGGACGTTCTGCCGGACAATCCTCGACATCTTCCTGCCGAACGTCCAATTTTGGAGGACTCCATGGCGACCCGCTCACAGACGGCGGCCGTGCTGCTCGCCGGTGCACTCACCCTGGCCGCCTGCGGAAGCGGCGGCACCTCCCAGCCGCCCGGCGGCGGCGCGGCCTCCGGGGGCAGGACGCTCGTCATCGACACGTCCTTCGACCTCAAGACGGCTGACCCGGGCCGCACGTACGAGCCGACGGGACTGATCGTCGGCAAGGCGATCTACGAGACGCTGCTGACGTTCGACGGCGCGGACGTGACCAAGCCGGTGCCGGCGCTGGCGGAGTCGTACGAGCTGTCCGAGGACGGCAGGACCCTCACGCTGAAGCTTCGGCAGGGCGCGACGTTCGCCGACGGGTCGCCGGTGACGGCGGACGACGTGGTGTTCTCACTGACGCGCGTGCGTGACATGAAGGGCACTCCGTCGTTCCTGCTGGACGGCGTCGAGGTGGCCAGGACGGACGACTCGACGATCACGCTGACGTCGGAGGCGGCGAACCCGGCGCTGCCGTTCATCCTGCCCAACCCGGCGCTCGGCGTCATCAACAGCAACGTCGCCAAGCAGCACGGCGCCACCACGGATCCGCAGGACAAGGCCGAGCAGTACCTGAACTCGGCCTCCGCCGGCTCAGGCCCGTACATGATCGAGTCGTTCAACGTGAGCAGCCAGGTCACGCTCAAGGCGAACCCGAAGTACTACGGGACCAAGCCCGCGTACGACAGGGTCGTCCTCCGCAACGTCGAGGCCGCCACGCAGAAGCTGAACGTGCAGCGCGGCGACAGCCAGGTGGCGCTGAACCTGTCCGGCGACCAGGTCACCGGCATGCCCGCGACCCTCCAGGTCAAGAGGACCGCCTCGGCCAACGTCATCTTCCTGCTGGCCAACCAGGACTCCGCGATCAGCACGACGACGCCGAACGCCGAGTTCGTGGAGGCGGTGCGCAAGGGCGTCGACTACGCGGGGCTGCTGGAGCTGGCCGGTGAGGGTTCGGCGCAGGCGCCGGGCGTCATCCCGTCGCAGTTGCTCGGTGCGCTGCCCGCCGACCAGGGCGCCAAGCGGGACGTGGCCGGCGCCAAGGCCGCGCTCGCGGCCAGCGGGTTGTCGAACCCGACGGTGAAGCTGGAGTACCCGAGCGAGCTGACCGTGAGCGGCCTGTCGTTCCAGCCGCTGGCCGAGCGGATCCAGGCCAACCTGAAGGAGGTCGGCATCACGGTGGACCTGCAGCCCGCGCCGGTCACCACGGCGCTGGACAACTACCGCAACGGCAAGGAGGAGATGGGCCTGTGGTATTGGGGTCCTGACTATCCGGACCCGAGCGACTACCTGGCGTTCCTGCCCGGCAAGACGGTGGGGCTGCGGGCCGGCTGGAAGGCCGGCGCGGCGAAGGAGATCGAGGCCGCGGGCGAGAAGGCCGCCGCGACGCTCGGGGACGACGCGCGCGAGGCCGCGTACGCCGACGTGCAGACCAAGCTGAACGAGTCGGGGCCGTTCATCCCGCTGATCCAGCCCGGCCAGAACATCGTGACCGCGGGATCGGTGACCGGGCTGGAGTACCACCCGGTGTGGACGGTCGACGTCGCCGACCTCGGCGCGAAGTAAGGTGCCGCGAACCAAGGTGCGGGGAAGAACCGGCGGGCATCCGCTCGCGCGTTTCCTCATCCGGCGGGTCCTGCTGGCCGTGCTGATGGCCTGGGGCATCACGCTCGTCACGTTCGTGCTGACGAACCTCGTCCCCGGCGACCCGGTGGCCGCGAACCTGGGCCAGCGGGCGCTGGGCGACCCGGCCATCGTGGCGCAGTGGCGCGCCGACCACGGCCTGGACCAGCCGCTGTGGCGGCAGTACCTCATCCATCTGCAGGGCCTGCTCCAGGGCGATCTCGGGACCAGCCAGCAGAGCCACCGCCCGGTCAGCGCGGACCTGGCCGAGTTCGTGCCGGCGACGCTGGAGCTGGCGGGCGCGGCGATCCTGGTGTCGCTGGTGCTGGGCGTCGCGTTCGGCGTGGTCGCCGCGCTGCGCAGGGACCGGCTGCCGGACCACGTGCTGCGGGTGCTGAGCCTGGTCGGCATCTCGGTGCCGACGTTCTGGCTGGCGCTGGTGGCGTTCTACGTGTTCTTCTACCGGCTGCAGATCACCCCGGGCAGCGGCCGGGTGGACGCGGCGCTCGGCTCGGCGCCGGCCGTGACGGGGCTGCAGACGGTCGACGCGCTGCTGGCGGGCCGGTGGGACATCTTCACCTCCGCCGTCGGCCACCTGATCACGCCGGCGCTGGTGCTGGCGCTGTACACGATCGGGCTGCTCACCCGCTTCACCAGGTCGGCGGTGCTGGAGGTGCTGGGGCAGGACTACGTCCGCGCCGCCAGGGCCAAGGGCCTGCCCGGCAGGGTGGTGCTCTTCAGGTACGTGCTGCGCTCGGCTCTCGTGCCCATCATCACGGTGGCGGGCCTGGCCTTCGGCAGCCTGCTGTCCGGCACCGTGCTGGTCGAGGCGATCTTCGCCTGGCCGGGCATCGGGCAGTACGCGTACAAGAGCGCCACCTCACTCGACCTGCCCGCCGTCATGGGCGTCGGCCTGGTCGTGGGCGTCGTCTACCTGGTCATCAACCTGATCGTGGACGTCCTGTACGGCGTCATCGATCCCCGAGTGAGGCTGCGATGAGACGACGGGACCCTCTGGCGGGGAAGGGCCTGCTGAGGCGGCTGCCCGAGGCGTGGCGGCAGCCGCTGGCCGTGGCCGGCGCGGTGCTGGCGCTGGCCTGGCTGGTCGTCGCGCTGGCCGCGCCCGCGCTGGCGCCGCACGACCCGCTCGCGCAGGACCTGCCGCGGCTGGCCGCCCCGGGTCCCGGCCACTGGTTCGGGACGGACCAGCTCGGGCGGGACATCCTGAGCCGGGTCGTGTACGGGGCGCGGGTGTCGATCCCGCTGACGTTGCTGCTGGTGGTGCTGTCGGTGCTGATCGGCGGCCTGCTCGGCGCGTGCGCCGGCTACTTCGGCCGGTGGGCCGACGAGACGATCATGCGGCTGGCGGACCTGGTGTTCGCGTTCCCGACCGTGATCCTGGCCATGGTGGTGGCCGCCGCGCTGGGCGCGAGCCTGACGAACGCGGTGCTGGCGGTGCTGGTCGTCGCCTGGCCCGCGTACGCCCGGGTGACGCGCGGGCTGGTGCTGGGGGTGCGGGAGCGGGAGTTCGTGCTGAGCGGGCGGCTGCTGGGCTTCTCGGTGTGGCGGTCGTTGCGCGTGGACGTGCTGCCGAACGTGATCGGCCCGGTGCTGGTGCTGGCGACGCTGGACATCGGCACCGCGCTGCTGTTGCTGTCCGGGCTGTCGTTCCTGGGCCTCGGGGCCAAGCCGCCCTCGCCCGAGTGGGGGGCGATGGTGGCCTCCGGCGTGGAGGTGTTCGACAGCTGGTGGGTGGCGACGTTCCCGGGGCTGGCGATCCTGACCGTGGTGCTGGCGTTCAACTTCCTCGGAGACACCTTGCGGGACGCGCTCGACCCCCGTACGGCCCGCGCGATCAAGGAGCGTGCGCTGTGACGCTGGACATCACCGGGCTGGAGGTCTCGATCGGCGGCAGGGAGATCCTGCGCGGCGTCGACCTGCGGCTGACGGCCGGCCGGGTGCACGGACTGGCCGGGGAGAGCGGTTCCGGCAAGACGATGACCGGGCTGGCCGTGCTCGGGTTGCTGCCGCACGGGGCCCGTGTGTCGGGCGCCGTCAGGCTCGGCGAGCGCGATCTGCTCGCGATGCCGGCCAAGGAGCTGAACCGGGTGCGCGGCGGCGAGGTCGCCATGGTGTTCCAGGACCCGGCGACCAGCCTGCACCCGATGCTGACGATCGGCCGGCAGCTCACCGAGCACATGCGGCACCACCTGCGGCTGGGCCGGGCGGAGGCGAGGGCGCGGGCGGTGGAGCTGCTCGCCAAGGTGCGCATCCCCGGTCCTGAGGAGGCGTACGGGCGGTTCCCGCACCAGTTCTCCGGCGGGATGCGGCAGCGGATCGCGATCGCCATCGCGCTGGCCTGCTCCCCGAAGGTGCTGATCGCCGACGAGCCGACGACGGCGCTGGACGTGACCGTGCAGGCCGGGGTGCTGCGGCTGCTGCGCGGGCTGTGCGACGAGCTGGGGCTGGCCGTGCTGCTGGTCACGCACGATCTGGGAGTCATGTCGGCGGTTGCGGACGAGGTGAGCGTGATGAAGGACGGGTTGGTCGTGGAGTCGGGGCCGCGCGGCCGGGTGCTGCGCGAGCCCACGCACGCCTACACCCGTTCCCTGCTGGAATCCCTGCCGGACGCGGAGGCACGATGACCCCGACGACCCCGACGACCCCGACGAGCCCGACGAGCCCGACGAGCCTGCTGACCATCGACGACCTGGTCGTCGAGCACCGCTCCCCCGGCCGTCCCGTCGTACGTGCTGTGGCGGGGGCGAGCCTGGCGGTCCACGCCGGCGAGGTCGTCGGCCTGGTCGGCGAGTCCGGGTGCGGCAAGTCGACGCTGGCCCGCGCCGTCTGCGGGCTGAACCCGGTCACCGAGGGCTCGATCACCTTCGACGGGCGGCCGGTCACCCCGCTGGGCCTGCGGCGCAGGACGCTGATCGGGATCCAGATGGTGTTCCAGGATCCGTACGCGTCGCTGAACCCACGGCGACGGGTCGGCGACCAGATCGCCGACGGGCTGCGCGCCGCGCGCGACACCGCCGCCTCGCCCGCCGACCTGCTGGAACGGGTGGGCCTGCCGAGAGACTTCGCGGGGCGGCACCCGCACGAGTTCTCCGGCGGCCAGCGGCAGCGCATCGCGATCGCCAGGGCGCTGGCGGCGCGGCCGCGGCTGCTGATCGGCGACGAGCCCATCTCGGCGCTGGACGCCTCCGCGCAGTCGCAGGTGGCCAGGCTCATGCGGGATCTGGCCGTGGAGTCGGGTGCGGGGCTGCTGTTCATCAGCCACGACCTGTCGGTGGTGCGGCTGATCGCCGACCGGATCGCCGTCATGTACCTGGGGAAGATCGTCGAGGTGGGCGAGACGGCCGAGGTGTGGGCGGATCCGCGGCATCCGTACACGAAGGCCCTGTTGAGCGCCATTCCCCAGCCGGACGGGATGGGTGTGCTGCCCGCCGAGTTGCCGGGTGATGTGCCGGATCCGGCGAATCCGCCGGGAGGGTGCCGGTTCAACCCGCGCTGCTCGTACGTGATGGACGTCTGCCGGGTGAAGGAGCCGGACTTCGGGCCGGTCGCCTGCTGGCTGCACGAGCCGACGTGATGGCGGGGCCGGCGGACGGACGGCTGGCGGCGGTCCGCGCCACCATGGAACGGGCGCGGATCGATGCCCTGGTGTTGCGTCCCTCGCCCGACTTCCGGTTCCTCGGCGGCGGCGACGGGCCGTTTCTCGTGGTGACCGGGGACGCGGTGACCGAGACCGACGAGCCGGCCTGGTCGCTGCCCAAGGGGGCGCGGCGGGTCGCAGTGGATCCGGAGATGCGGGTGCGCGAGCTGTTCGGGCTGACGATCGAGGCCGAACTCGTCCCCGCCTCCTCCGTGCTGGAGCCGCTGCGGCTGCGCAAGGAGCCGTACGAGGTCGAGGCCATCGGGCGGGCGGTGGCGGCGGCCGAAGGGGTGCTTCTGCAGGCGCTGGAGCTGTCGTGGTTCGGGGCGAGCGAGCGGGCGATGGCGGGCCGGCTGCGGTCGCTTTCGCTGGAATCGGGCTGCGAGGAGGTGGTGTCGCTGGGGGTGGCGGCGGGCGAGCACACGGCGCTCCCCGCGCACGTGCCCGGGGAGCGGGTGATCAACCCGGGGGACGCGCTGACGGTGTCCATCTGCGGGCGGTGGGACGGTTACTGCGCGGAGGTCGCCCGCGTGTTCGCCGTGGCGGAGCCGCCCGAGGATTTCGAGGCGATGTACTCGGTGGTCCTCGCCGCGCATCGGGCGGGGCTCTCCGCTCTCCTGCCGGATGCCCCGGTCGCTGGGCTGGCCAGGGCCGTGGGTGACATGATCGACGGAAGCGGGTACGGGCGGTTCGCGGCGGCGCATGTCGGCAGGGGCGTCGGCCTGGGCCCCGACGAGGGACCGCGACCGGGCGAGGGCCTCCTGATGGCTACCGGGATGACGTTCTGCCTCGAACCAGCCATCTACGTGCCCGGCCTCTTCGGAGCCAGGGTGGCGGACGTGGTGGCGTGCACCGGCGAGGGGCCGGTGGTGCTGGGCGCGAGCCCGCACGCTTTGCACGTCCTTGATCGATAGGTGGTCGTCCCCGGGGGGAGGCGGCGGAGCCCCCGGGGCGTCGCACGGGCGGTCAGAAGACGGGCGGCATCAGAAGCGGCGGCACTGGCCTTCCTTGTCGCCGCGCACCGCGTTCTTGCCACCGCTCACCTTGGGCCGGTTGCCCTCGCACTCCAGGTTGCCCTTGACGGAGTTGCGGTAGACCCGCAGACCCTCGCGGTTGCCCTCGACCTGGATGTTGCCGTCCACCTTGTTGCCCTCGACCCGCACCTGGCGGCTGTTGCCCTCGAGCTGGATGTCGCCGTCGACCCGGGTCGAGGTCACCGTGACGACGCCGCTGTCCTCGACCTGGATGTTGCCGTCCACCTTCGAGCCACCGGTCACCGACACCGAGCGGGCGCCCTCGGCCTGGACGTCGCCGCCGATCCGCGCGTCGCGGGCCACCAGGGTCGCGCCGCGCGCCACCTTGACGTTGCCGTCCACCCGGGTGCCCGCGAGGGTGCAGGTGGCGCCCTTCGGCACCCGCACGTCGTCGGCGGAGACGGCGCGCATCGTCCCCGAGCAGGTGCGCGTGTCCGCCAGCGCCGGCGTGGCCATGGCCAGGCCCCCGAACACCGTGCCCAGGACGGCGCCGGCCAGGGTCAGCTTGATCTTGTTCATGTCGTCTCCTTCGTCAGCCTGGGGCCGGGCTGTTCGCCCCGCCACAAGAAGGATCTCGACGGGCCGTGGCTGCTTCATGAGAGGGACATGAGGTACTTCTCATCAAACGCCGGAAAAAACCCATGGAGTCCCCCAAACCCGCCCGCCGCGTGGGACGCGGGCTGGGCACCCCGACGAAGAGGGGCGCTCCTCTTGGTGGTGCCGCACGAATCCCGCGGGCGCACCATGGCATACCGTCGCCAGTGAGAGTCCATGAGGAGGAGCGGCAGGTTGATCGAGGTCAGGGAGCTCCACGAGATCGCGGAGTTCGAGAGCGTCTACGCGCTGTTCGACGACATCTGGCATTTCAGCCCCGGCGAACCACCCATCACGGTGGAGCTGATGCGGGCGCTGTCGCACACGGGTGGCTACGTGGCCGGGGCGTTCGACGGTGACCGCCTCGCCGGCGGCTCGGCCGGGTTCCTCGCGGCGGGCGGCGCACTGCACTCGCACGTGACGGGCGTGGTGGCGGGACGTGGCATCGGGCTCGCGCTGAAGCTGCACCAGCGGCGCTGGGCGCTGGAGCGCGGGCTGGAGCGGATCACCTGGACCTACGACCCGCTGGTGCGCCGCAACGCCCACTTCAACCTGGCCAAGCTGGGCGCCCGGCCGCGCGAGTACCTGCCGGCCTTCTACGGCGTCATGGAGGACGCGATCAACGCGGGCGACGAGTCCGACCGGCTGATGGCCGAGTGGCGGCTGCTCGACCCGCGCGTGGTGGCGCTGGCGCGCGGCGAGCCGCGGGTCACGCCGGTGCCCGCGGACGCGGTGGTGGCGCTGGCCGACGACGGCGGCCGTCCCGTGCCGGGCCCGGTGGACGCCGGCACGGTGCTGGTGGCGGTGCCCGCGGACATCGAGGGGTTGCGCCGCGCCGACCCGGGAACGGCCAAGGCGTGGCGGCACGCCGTACGCGACGTGCTGGGCGGCCTGATGGCCGAGGGCCGCGCGGTCACAGGGTTTTCCGGCAGGACCTACTACGTCGTGGAGAGAACATGAAGATCACTGGAGTGGAGCTGCGGCGGATCGCGATGCCTCTGGTGTCGCCGTTCCGCACCTCGTTCGGCACGGAGACCGCCCGCGACATCCTGCTGGTCAGAGTCGTGACGCCGGACGCCGAGGGGTGGGGCGAGTGCGTGGCGATGGCCGAGCCCCTCTACTCCTCCGAGTACGCCGACGGCGCCGCCGAGGTGATCCGCCGATTCCTGCTGCCCGCGCTGCCGGAGAGCCTCGACGTCCACGGGGTGGGCCGGGCTCTCGCGCCGGTCAAGGGCCACCGGATGGCCAAGGCCGCCCTGGAGACGGCGGTGCTGGACGCGCAGTTGCGGGCGGCGGGCGAGTCGTTCGGCCGCTTCCTCGGCGCGGCCAGGACGCGGGTGCCGTGCGGGGTGTCGGTCGGCATCATGGACTCGATCCCGCGGCTCCTCGACGCCGTCCAGGGCTACGTGGACGAGGGATACGTACGGATCAAGCTGAAGATCGAGCCCGGCTGGGACGTCGAGCCGGTCCGGGCCGTGCGCGAGCGGTTCGGCGACGACCTGCTGCTCCAGGTGGACGCCAACGCCGCCTACTCGTTGAGCGACGCCCGCCGCCTGGCCCGGCTGGACGCCTTCGACCTGCTGCTGATCGAGCAGCCGCTGGCCAACGACGACCTGGTCCAGCACGCCAGGCTGGCCGAGCGGCTCAGCACGCCGATCTGCCTGGACGAGTCGATCGAGTCGGCCGAGCACGCCGCCGCCGCGATCGCGCTCGGCTCGTGCTCGATCGTCAACGTCAAGCCGGGCCGGGTCGGCGGCTACCTGGAGGCCCGGCGCATCCACGACGTGTGCCGGGCGAACGGGGTGGCGGTGTGGTGCGGCGGCATGCTGGAGACCGGGCTCGGCCGGGCGGCGAACGTGGCGCTGGCGGCGCTGCCTGGGTTCACGCTGCCGGGCGACACGTCGGGGTCGCGGCGTTACTACGAGACCGACATCACCGAGCCGTTCGAGCTGGTGGACGGACATCTGACGGTGCCGTCGGGCCCCGGGCTCGGCGTGGAGCCGATCCCGGCCGTGCTCGACGCGGTGACCACGGCCACCGAGTGGATCACCCTCTGAGCCTGGGCACCTCCGCCGGCAGGGCACGCGCGTGCGCGGACTCGGCGATCAGGTCGGCGAGCCGCTGACCCATTGCTCCAGCCACGCGAGAATCCTTTCGTTGTAGTCGTACCGGTGTGAGGGCCGGCCGTTCAGGATGAACAGATGACTGGCGCCGGGATAGCGCACCAGCCGGACGGGCACCCGCCGCTCGCGCAGCGCGGCGAACCACTGCTCAGACTGGCCGACGGGGCAGCGGTCGTCGCCCTCGCCGTGCAGCAGGAGGGTGGGGGCGGTCACCTCGGCCACGTGCGTGATCGGTGACTGGGCGGCCAGGTCGCCCGGGTGTTCGTGGGTCTTCAGCAGGTATCCCATGTCCGAGGTGCCGGACATGCTGGTCAGGTCGCTCACGCAGCCGCCCGGGATCGCCGCCTTGAACCGGCCCGTCGTGGAGGTCAGCCAGCACGTCATGTAACCGCCGTAGCTGTAGCCGGTGACGGCCAGCCGGCCGGGATCCGCGGTGCCGTCCGCCACCAGGTCGTCGACGGCGGCGAGGAAGTCCTGCGTGTCGGCCACGCCCCAGGCGCCGACCGCCGCGGTGTAGAAGTCCTCGCCGTAGCCGTCGCTGGCGCGCGGGTTGAGTGCGAGCACCGTCCACCCGTTCGCGGCGAGGACCTGGTGGTAGAGGTGGAAGCCGTCGAGCACCGGCGCCCAGGCGTTGTGCGGGCCGCCGTGGATGTCCAGCAGCAGGGGTCCCGGCGCGTCCGCCGTCTCGTCGCGCAGGACGAATCCCTCCACCTGGGTGCCGTCGGGGGCGGTGAAGGTGCGCCGGGCGGGCGTGAGCAGGTCCACGCCGTCGAGCGCGTGATCGGTGAGCCGGGTGACGTCCTTTACATTGTCGATCAGGTAGACGTCGCCGGCGCTGTGCGGGGTCGCGGCCACGTACGCGATCCGGCCCGCCGCCACGCTCGCCCCGGACACGCTCACCTCCTCCGGTACGAGCTTCTCGCCGGGAGCCCGGTACAGGTGGGTGCAGCCGTGGTCGCGCGCGCAGAACAGCAGGTCGTCGCCGAGGAGTGCGGGTGTGGCGCCCGGGTAGCCGGGGTGGCCGGTCATGACGTTGCGGTCCAGCCCGGTCTCGACCTCGGCGAGGCCGCCGGGACCGAGCTCGAACAGGCGGGTGTGCCCCACCGGGCTCCCCTTCAGCCCGGAGACGACCAGCCGTTCACCCAGCCACCACGCGCCGGTGCAGATGATCTCCGGCTCGGTCAGCCGCTCCGGCTCCCCACCCACCTCCACGGTGTACACCGCGCCCCCGGTCTCGAGGTCGCGGTCGGAGTCCATGCTCGCCACGAACGCCAGCCGCGTCCCGTCCGGCGCCCACGACGGCTCCCCCGCGTGGAAGTCCCCGTCCGTGACGCGGGCCGTCTCCCCGGTCGCCACGTCCACCACGAACAGGTGCGAGGTCACCCCGCGCAGCAGCCCGGCGCCGTCGGCCTTGTACTCCAGGCGGTCGGCCACGACGGGCGCGTCCGGATCCGGCGCCGCTCCCCCGGGCCCGGCCGGCCCGCTGAAGGCGATCCTGGTCCCGTCCGGCGACCACTGCGGCGCGCCAGCGCCGAGCGTCGCCGAGGTGAGCGCGTACGGCTCCCCGCCGTCCATGGGCAGCAGATGGATCTGCGGTTTACCGTCCACGGGCCGCAGGAACGCCAGAGCGCCGCCGTCGGGCGACCACCGTGCCGCGCTCCCCTTGGCCAGGCGGCGCGGCGGCTCACCCGGCACGGCGAGCCACACCTCCGTACGGTTCTCGTCGGCGTCCCGGTCGATGGTGGTGAGCGTGTACGCGACCGCACCGCCATCGGGACGCAGTCGCGGATCAGAGGGAACGGCGAAGCGGAAGAAATCATCCAGAGTGAGACGCGGCATACCCGAAACCGTAAGCCAGCACCCTCCGCCCATCTTCGGCCGATCCGACGAACAGCGCCGATTCCGTTGTACGCGGGACCAACCCGGGCCGCGAGGTCTTCCACTCAGGGCGCAGAACCAGATCCACGATGGCGCAAGTCCTCGTCGGCTAATCTCGGAGCAGAGCACTGGGGATGGCATATATCCCCGGTGCCCGACCCCCACAGTAAGGGAAGGGCACCGATGAATGTCAAAACGACCGCAGAACGCCTGACGACGTTGGAGGCTGGAGCCTTCCGCACAGGTGAGGACCTGGCGGAGATCAAGGCGGGGATCGCGGAGCTGCGCGAAGACGCGGCCTACACCCGCAAGGACGTGGATCTGCTTCTAACCCATTACGGCATCGAGCGTCCCGGAACGGGATCTGGGTCGATATTCTGCGGTGGCTCCCAGGGCTGAGATCCCCGCCGGTTCGAGCCCCTCCCCGCGTTCTGTCCGGGGAGGGGTTTCTCGTCCCTCAAATCGTGCCCACGAGCCGGACAGGTGATCTCGCGGTGGGTGATGGCTTGGCGCAGGGGTGACGGGTCGGGTTCCGCCGCAGGCAGATGCACGAAATCCTGCGCGGCGCCTCGTGGGACCCGCTCGCCGTGTCCGGGATGTCCTGACTCCGGCTTTTCGGCTGCTGAGCCCGGGCGGCGCCCGCTGAGCCGCACGGCGACGCGGTGACCGATGAGTTCGGTGGACTGCGCTGGTCTCTTTCAGCGCAGCCCACTCGAACCGGAGGTTCACGATGAGAGATCTGATCGTCACCGAGAACGTCACGCTCGACGGGGTCATCGACGCGAAAGGGGGATGGTTCGACGTGGCCGGTGAGTCGGACGTCGATCAGTCCGACCTCCTGGCGGCGCTCCAGGAGCAAGCCGGGGCGGCCGACGCCTTTCTCGTCGGGCGGGTGACGTTCGAGGACATGCGAGGTTACTGGCCGCACCAGAGCGACGACACGACAGGGGTCACCGACTACCTCAATCGAGTGTCGAAGTATGTCGTCTCCCGCACGATGCGGGATCCGCGATGGGAGCACACCACCGTGCTCAGTGGGCTCGGCGAGATTCGGGCGCTGAAGGCCGTACCGGGCGAGGACATCGTCACGACAGGGAGCATCACCCTGGTACGCGAGCTCATCGCGGCCGGACTGGTGGACGAGTACCGGTTGTTCGTCTATCCGGTCGTGCTCGGGCAGGGCGAGAAGCTGTTCGACGACGCGGGCGGCGCCGCGGCGCTGCGGCTCGTGGAGGCCCGGCCGTTCCGTTCCGGCGTGGTTCTCCTGCGCTATCGAACGACGTAGCCGCGCGCCACGACCGGTGGCGGAATAATCCGTTGCGATCTCATGCTGATGATCGCACTATGTTCCTCATGTTCCAGCACGCTCACCACGCGACGCCCGCCCTGGCGGCGGGCGCGTTCGAGCGTGCCTGCGACGGCCTGGAGCGCTGACCTCTTCCCGTAAGTCCTGCGGTGACCCGGCGGGGGGAGGTTGACCGGCCCTGACGGGTCACGAGATTTCCAGGACTCGCGAGAAGAGGAATCATGGCCAAGCAGGCCTACGTACGCAACAAGCCGCATCTCAACATCGGCACGATGGGGCACGTCGACCACGGCAAGACCACGCTGACCGCCGCGATCACCAAGGTGCTGGCGGAGCGGGGGCAGGCGACGTACACGCCGTTCGAGCGGATCGACCGGACCCCGGAGGAGGCCTCCAGGGGGATCACGATCAACATCTCGCACGTCGAGTACGAGACCGCCACCAGGCACTACGCCCACGTGGACATGCCGGGCCACGCCGACTACGTGAAGAACATGATCACGGGGGCGGCGCAGCTCGACGGCGCGATCCTGGTCGTGTCCGCGCACGACGGGATCATGCCGCAGACCAGGGAGCACGTGCTGCTGGCCAAGCGGGTCGGCGTGGAGCACCTGGTGGTGGCCGTCAACAAGGCCGACGGCGCCGACCCGGAGCTGACCGACCTGGTCGAGCTGGAGCTGCAGGAGCTGCTGACCGAGCACGGTTACCAGGGCGTCCCGATGGTCCGGGTGTCCGGGCTGCGGGCGCTGGAGGGCGACCCGGTCTGGACGGCCTCGGTCGAGGCGCTGCTGCAGGCGGTCGACGAGCACATCCCCGTGCCGGTCCGGTACGTCGACGCGCCGTTCCTGATGCCGGTCGAGAACGTGCTCACGGTCACCGGCCGCGGCACGGTCGTGACCGGCGCCATCGAGCGCGGCACGGTCCGGGTCGGCGACACGGTCGAAGCGGTCGGGTTCGGTGACGGGTTCGACGCCGTCGTGACGGGCGTGGAGACGTTCGGCAAGACGATGGAGCGGGGCGAGGCCGGCGACAACGCCGCCGTGCTGCTGCGTGGCGTGCGCCGCGAGCAGGTTCGGCGGGGCATGGTGCTGGCCGAGCCCGGCAGCCAGGCGGCCCACAGGTCGTTCACCGCCCGCGTCTACCTCCTCACCCCCGAGGAGGGCGGACGGCGCAGGCCGATCGCGTCCGGGTACCGGCCGCAGTTCTACCTGCGCACCACGGACGTGCCGGGTGAGCTGGCGCTGCCCGCGCCCGCGCATCCGGGTGACACGGTCGAGGTGACGGTCGAGCTCGGCAAGGCGGTCGCGCTCGAGCCTGGGCTCGGCTTCGCGATCCGCGAGGGCGGGCTCACGGTCGGCGCGGGCACCGTCCTCACCGTGACCGGCTGATCGGCGTGTGAGGCCGGGTCCCGCCACCGTGCGGGGCCCGGCCTCTCGGACAAACCCAGGCCTCTTGGACAAACCCAGGCCTCTCGGACCAACCCATGCCTCTGGATCAACCCAGGCCTCTCAGAACGACCCAGGCGACAACCCATGCCTCTCGGACCAACCCGGCCTTTCGGGTCGGGCCGCGCCTCAGGGGTCAGGCCGCGCGCAGGGTCAGACCAGGCCTCAAGAGTCCGGCCACGCCTCAGGAGTCAGCCGCCTCAGGGGTCAGGCCGGGCCTCAGGTCAGGATCGGTCGAGGGGCCGGGCGTTTCTGGTCAGGAGGGGTCGAAGCGGAGGCGGAGGGTCGCGCGGCGGGCCCTCAGCTCGTACGCGGGCAACGTCCCAGGCCCGCAGGTGGCGGTGCCGATGCCCTGGTGGGCGAGGTCGAGGTGGAGGTGCACCCGGTCCCCGGCCACCAGGTCGGGCCGATGCCGGGCCGCCGCCAGCTCGTCGACGCTCCACCGTCGCGCGGTCATCCCGAAGGTCGGCTCACCCGACACCCGGAACGCCCCGAACCGGGCCCACCGCACGTCGGCCCGGTGCCCGTTCTCCTGCGGACGGACGTACGGCGTCTGCAGCTCGTCGACGGTGGCCGACCACCGCCCCACCCTGGCCCCCATGCCGGTGTCCGGGTACGCCTCCCCCGGCCCAAGCCCGAACCAGGTCACCTCGCCGACGTCACCCGGCACGGACATCGTGACGCCGAGCCGCGGGATCGGCTCCCGCCAGTCGCCGTCCGGCTCGATGTCCAGGACCAGCCGCAGCCCCCCGTCGAACGTCCACCGGTACGTCGCCCACATCCCGAGATCCGTGGCGGCGGGCGCTACCCGGGTACGGACGGTCAGGCCGTCGCCGGTCTCCAGGGAGTCCACCCGGTGGGTGAGGCGGTGCAGGCCGAGCCCGCGCCACTTGCCTTCGAGACCGCCGTACCTGTCGTTGTCGGTCGGCGCGCGCCACAGGTCGAGCCGCGGACCCTCCACCTCCAGCCCGAACAGCCGGACGAGCCGCCCGGTGGCCGCGTCGAAGGCGCAACCCCCGGCGGCGATCTCGTCACCGTCCCGCACGAAGGCGGCCGGCGGAGCGGCCGGGGGCCGGACCGAAGGCCCGGCCAGGAGTGCCTGCGCCCACGCCACCTCTTGCCCCGCCGGCGCCCACGACTGGTCGCCGGCCAGCACGGCCCGCACGGTCAGCCACCGCTCGCCCGCAGGTCCCGGCGTGTCGGGCACCTTGCACTCGCCGCCCCCGGCCGGCACGTCGAGCCGGTGCTCGGCGACGGTCTCGCCCTCCACCTCCACCGCGGCGACGAACTCCAGGTGGGACAGGTCACGGAAGTCATAGGAGTCGACGACCCGCACGACGCCGTCCCCGAACTCGAACTTGACCGGCTCGAACACCTTCTTCAGGTCGATCAGCCCGGGCGAGGGCGTCCGGTCGGGGAACACCAGCCCGTCGATCACGAAGTTCCCGTCGTGGAGGGGCTCGCCGTAGTCGCCGCCGTACGCGTACTCGAGCTCCGGATGCGCCAGGCCGTGGTCGATCCACTCCCAGATGAAGCCGCCGGCCAGCCGCGGATGGGTCTCGAACAGCTGCTGGTACTCGGCCAGGCCGCCGGGCCCGTTGCCCATGGCGTGGGCGTACTCGCACTGCAGGAACGGCATCTCCCGCCGCCGCGCGTCCAGTTCGAGGTCGTCGAGCGGGTCCTCGGCGCGCCGGCCGATGGCCTCGACCTCGGCGTGGGAGGCGTACATGCGCGAGTAGACGTCGGTGTGGGCGCACGACCAGTCGCCCTCGTAGTGGATCGGGCGGGACGGGTCGCGCTCCCGCGTCCAGCCGGCCATGACGGCCAGGTTCTGGCCGACGCCGGCCTCGTTGCCGAGCGACCACATGATCACGCTGGGGTGGTTCTTGTCGCGCTCGACCATCCGGCGCATGCGGTCGAGCAGCGCGTCGGCGTAGCGCGGGTCGTCGGTGGGGTTGGCGCGCCAGCCGACCTGGCCGAAGCCGTGCGTCTCCAGGTCGCACTCGTCGATCACCCACAGGCCCAGCTCGTCGCACAGGTCCAGGAAGTGCGGGTGGGGCGGGTAGTGACTGGTCCGGACGGCGTTGACGTTGTGCCGCTTCATCAGCAGCACGTCCTCGCGCATCGTCTCGTACGGCACCGCGCGACCGTGCCCGGGGTGGAACTCGTGCCGGTTCACGCCCTTGAGCAGCAGCGGCGTGTCGTTGGCGAGGAGCACGCCGTCCACGATGGAGATCGTGCGGAAGCCGACGCGCAGCCGTACGGACTCCTCCGGGCAGGTCACGACGGCGTCGTAGAGGCGGGGTGTCTCGGCCGTCCACGGCTCCGCCGCGACCTCGACCTCGACACCGGGCTCGAGATCGGCGACGCCGAGCTCGGGGACGCTCAGCGTGCCCGGCCCGTCGAAGCTCAGGGTGCCGCGCCCGCCCGCGTAGCCCGCGCGTACGAACACGTCGGCCGAAGATCGGGTGAGCGTGACGTCACGGAAGATGCCGGGCAGCCACCACATGTCCTGGTCTTCCAGATAACTGGCGGCCGACCACTGGTGTACGCGTACGGCCAGCACGTTGCGGCCCGGCCTGAGCCACGGCCCGGCGTCGAACTCGACCGGCAGCCTGCTGCCCGTCGAGAAGCCCAGCTCGTGACCGTTCAGCCAGACCCGCGCGAACGAGTCCACGCCCTCGAACCGCACCCTGCCGCCCGTCCAGCCCGCCGGCAGGTCGAACACGCGGCGGTGGTCACCGGTCGGGTTCTCGTCGGGGACGCGGGGCGGATCCACGGGGAACGGATAGGACACGTTCGTGTACGCGGGCGCGCCGTGGCCGTGCAGCGGCCAGTGCGAGGGGACCGGGAGGTCGTCCCAGCCCGCGTCGTCGAAGTCCGGCCTGGCGAAGTCGTCGGGGGCGTGCGCTGTGGGTGAGAGGCGGAACCGCCACGTCCCGTTGAGATCGAGCGCGGGCGCGTCGGAGCGGAGCGCGGCCCGGGGTTCGAGGCGGCCATGTCCGGGGGCGAAAGTTTCGAGATCCATCGCCGCTGAGCCTAAAGGTTCAAGACCGATTTCGACAGTGATGAGCCCTCTGTCCGTACCGGTTGACGACCGTCCGGGGGCGACCCACGACACACATACTCGACGTGCCGGACATCACGGTGCCGGACATCACGGTGCCGGACATCACGGTGCCGGACATCACGGTGCCGGACATCACGGTGCCGGGGACGCCGCCAGGTAGCCGGCCAGCAGCGCCTCGGCGACCGTGCCCACGCTGGTGGCGTCGGGCAGGAACTCGGGGGTGTGCAGCCCCGCCGCCGTGTCCACGCCCACGAACATCATCAGCACCGGCGCCACCTGCCCGTAGTGCGCGAAGTCGTCGGCCCCGCACGAGCGCAGCCTGTCGGTCACCGCCCACCCCTGCGCCCGCAGCAGGTCCCCCGTCCGTACGGCCAGCGCCACGTCATTGTCCAGCATGGGCTCGCCGGGCAGGATCTCGACCTCGGCCGCGCATCCGTACGCCCTGGCCACGTCCTCGACGAGCTGCGTGAACCGGTAGTGCAGCGTCTCCCGCCAGTCCTCCGACATCGCCCGCAGCGTGCCCCTGGCCACCGCCTCCCCGGGGACGGCGTTCGGCGTGGTGCCGGCGTCGATCATCCCGAACGTGACCACCGTCGGCACCATGGGGTCGGCGACCCGGCTGACGAGCTGCTGCGCCGCCACCACGACCTGTGCCAGGGCCACGACCGGGTCGCGGGTGAGGTGCGGGTACGCCGCATGGCCCCCCTCGCCCCTGACGGTCACCCGGAACTCGTCCGACGATGCGTTCACCGGGCCCGGGGTGCAGGCGATGGTGTCCTCAGCCAGCACGGGCTGCACATGAGCGCCGATCATCGCCCGCACGTCGTTGCGCTGGAGCACGCCCGAGGTGACGACGTCGTGCGCGCCGGACGGGAAGGTCTCCTCACGCGGCTGCAGCACCACGACCAGCGGCGCCATACCGGCGCCTGGGGCCGTGACGTCCGGAGCGGGCGGGATGGCGAGCTGGTGGACGGCCCTGGCGAGCGCGACGACGGCGGCGAGGTGGACGTCGTGGCCGCACGCGTGCATGGCGCCGTTGACGGCCGCCCAGGGGACGCCGGTGCGTTCGATGATCGGCAGGGCGTCCAGCTCGCCGCGCACCGCCACCGCCGGGCCTGGCCCGCCGATCCGTAGCACCGCGCCCGTCCCCGCCACATGCTCGGCCAGGCCGTCGGGCAGCGCGTCGAGCACCCGTTTGAGCGTCGGCCCCTCCTCACCGGACACGCGCGGCAGGGCATGCAGCTCCCGCCTGAGCGCCTCGGCGACAGGCAGTTCCACGCGCAGCGCCTCCCGCAGTGCCTCCCATCGGGCCTCCCGCAGCGTCTCCCATCGGGCCTCCCTTTGGGCCCCCCGTTGGGCCGCCTCGTACAAGTCCCGCCTCACTCCGGACTCCTCCGTTCTCGGTCCTGTCCTCATTCCGTCCTCATTCCGGCGCCCCCACCGTGCCGACCCCCCACCGCGCCGGTCCCAGCTCGTAGACGCGGCGGGCGTTGTCCGCGCCCACCAGCGAGGCCACCCGCACCGCCTGCTCCACCGACCAGTCCCCCTCGGCCACGAAACTGCCCAGGACCCGCACCATCGCCCGCCGCCACAGCACCGCCCCCAGGTGGTGCAGCTCGGCGGGCCCCCAGGCGTCGGACGAGAACAGCACCTTGGCGAACGGCGCGACCTCCAGGCTCTCGGCCACCAGGGCCACGCTACGCGCTCCGGTGAAGTTCACGCCCAGCCCCACGTCGAAGTACACGTTCGGGTACGCGTGCGCGAGGAACCCGGCCTGCCGCTGGTACGGGTAGCAGTGCAGCAGCACCAGCGGCACCCCGGACGGCTCGGCCAGCTCGATCAGCCCCCGCAGCAGCAGCGGATCCGCGCGCCGCAGGTCCGCGTCAGGATCCCCGAACCCGGCGTGGAACTGCAGCGGCAGCCCGCGCTCGATGCCGGTCCAGATGAGGTGCCGCAGCAGCACCGGGTCGTCCAGCCGGCGAACGCCCGAGTCCAGCCAGCGGCCGGCCGCCTCCTCGACCTCCGCGCCGGTGGGCGGCGAGGGGTCGAAGTCGAGGCCGCAGCGGTAGGCGGCGATGCTCTTGAGCCCGCGCGCCGTACGGGTGCGCTCCCACAGCGCCTCGGCGAACCGGCCGGCGAACGCCCGCGCCTCGCACCCGGCGGAGGCCACCTGCTCGGCCACCGCCTCCAGCCGGACGACCTCGTCGGCAGGCACGCCGCTCACCTCCGCCATCCCGGAGGGCCCGAGCAGTTCCTCGCCCCGGTGGCCTGTCTCGACCAGGAAGTGCGCGACGCCGCCGGCGCCGAGCAGCAGCCGGTTGACCTCGTACGCGCCGAGCCTGGCGCGCCTGGCCAGGTATTCCTCCGGCGTGCAGTGCGGGTCGAGCCCGAGCACGGGAGCGCAGTGGCGCAGGATCGCGTAGCCCACCTGGGAGTCGAACTGCGTCATCCACGGGGGCACCGGCCGGTCGGACTCGGTGATCAGCTCCTCGAACGCCGTGCGCGACAGGTCTCTGCCGGTGGCGCCGTGGACGTGGTGGTCGACGAGCGGCAGCTCCTCGACGGCGCGGACGAGCCCGCTCGGCACGAGATCGAGCTCAATGGACATGCGGCGCCCCTCCCCCGGTCGCTGCCCAGGCGGTCGGCGGCGAGCAGCGCTTCCACGATCTCGTACCCGTGACCCTGCCCGCGACCCCGGCACGGTGAACACCGAGGAAAGGGGCCCCGCGCGACCGTCCGCGCGAGGCCCCCGACCATCAGACGGCCATCAGACGACCGTCAGGCCTGAGGGGACCAGGGCCGTCAGGCGGCGGCCCTGGCCGTGACGGCCACGCTCGCCTGGCGGGTGACGCCGTTGACGGTGACGGCGACCGTCACCTGCCCCTTCCTGAGCGCGGTCAGCGTGCCCACCGCCGGGTCGAGCACGGCGACATGCCACGGCTTGGCCGTCCCGCGGGTGCCGACGTGCAGGTTCGGCGAGCCCGACCAGGTGACCGACACCGGGTAGGCGGCGGGAACCGTCCTGCCGGCCTGCTCGACCGCGGCCGAGACCGGGGCGGGCGTCCCGAGGGCGACCGTGGCCGGCGCCGTGAGCACGAGGTCGTCCACGTGCGGCCTGACCTGGGTGCCGATCCAGCCGGGCGCGTCGGCGAACCAGTTGCGCCGGACCTGCTCGGCCTCGGCCCGCGTCACGGGGTCGACGCCCCACAGCGACCAGCCGGTGAACCCGCCGTCGTCGGGCGCGGTGGCCGGGTTCTTGCCGGAGTTGCCGTTGATGAAGTACGGCACCGCATCCACCCGCTCGGCGTGGAAGGTCCCCACGTGCGCCCCGATGTAGGCGGCGCCCTTGCCGGTGGTCCGCTGGAAGTCGGCCAGCCACCCTTCGACGAGCGCCGCCTCCTTCCTGTCGCCGAGCTGGCTGCCCTTGCCGGGCGTCGGGTCGCGCGGCGGCACGTGGAAGACGACCGCGACGGATCCGACCGACGCGTCCTTCGCGGCCTTGTCCAGCTCGGAGCGGAGCAGGGCGACCTGGTCGAAGCCGCCGCCCCTGATGCTCAGCCGGGAGGTGTCCAGGGTGATGAACCGGGTGCCCTTGTGGTCGAAGGTTCGGTACGTGTCACCGAAGACGGCCTTGAAGTTGTCGATCTGCCCGCCCATCACCTCATGGTTGCCAGGAATGTAGTGATATTTCAGCTTTCCGCCGAGTTCCTCGTCCAGGACCCGCTTCGCCAGCGCGAAGTCCTCGGGCGAGGCCTCGTCCACCAGGTCGCCGTTGATCAGCAGGAAGTCCGGCTTGGCCGCCTTGATCTCCTGGAGCGTGCGGCGGGCGTTCTTGACGAGGTCGCTGTCGGGGTCCCTGGCCACGAACTGCGCGTCCGACATGACCGCGAACCGCCACGGCATCCTGGCCACGTCCGCCTTCACCACCGGGTCGGCGACCTTGGGTCCGGCGGGCGCGGACACCGACGGCGGCACCTTGGCGACCAGGCCGTCGATGAGGATCTCGTTGGTGTACTTCGCGTCTGCCTTGGTCTCCGCGACGTAGAAGCGCCGCAGCTTGAGCGGGTAGCTGACGCCGGCGGGCACGGGGAACTCGACGTACCTCCAGCCGGTCCACGTCATGTAGGGGCCGCGCAGGATCTGCGACTGGCCGAGCGCGTCGTAGAACTCCAGGCTCGGCCACTCCCCCTTGCCTGTGGAGTTGATCCAGAGCCCGAACGCCTGCGGCTGCCCGTCCACCACGATCTGCTGGGGCGGGCCGGCGTACGCGGCCCGGGTGGCGGTCGAGGTGGTGAAGTCGTACGACAGCTTCAGCCCGCCGCCGCTCTGCCCGGGGGCGGCCGACAGGGAGCCGGTGGCACGGGCGGCGGCGAACTGCCACGTGGCCGCGTCCTCGAAGTCGGCGACCGGCTTGGCCTCCATCCCGACGGTCACCGGCACGGCGGTGGTGATCGCGCCGACCTTGGCGGTGATCAGCCCGGACCCGGTGGCCTGCTTGGCCTTGACGGTGAAGTAGCCCTGCTCGGCGGCGGTCACCTCGAACAGGCTCTCGTCGTAGTCGAGCGTGAGGTCACCCGGCTCGATGGGCGCGGAGTTGCCGTTCTGGTCGTATCCGACCACTCCGAACGTGGCCGTCCCGCCCGCGCCCTGCATGCCGAGCCGGTCGGCGGTGGCGCCGAGCCGCTTCAGCGGCTGCAGCACGGTCAGCTCCAGCGTGCCCTTGGCGCCGCCACGCGAGGCGGTGACGGTGGCAGGGCCCGGCACCAGGGCATGGAACCTCCCGTCGCGGACGACGCCGTGCACGACCGGGCTGGACCGCCACTTCGGCGTGCCGGCGGCGGGGCCGTACGTCTCGTCGTATCCGGCGGCGGTCAGCCGCCTGGTGAGGCCGGGGAAGACGCGCTCGGTACGGCCACCGGCGACCGGCCCGCCCCCGGGGGCCCGGCTCGGGTCACTGGCGGTCTCCACCCAGAAGCCCTTGAGCTTGCCGCTGCCCTCGGGCGCGTAGAGCGCGAGGCCGTTGGGGACGTGGCGCTCGCCGCCGTCCGACGGGGTGTTCTCGATCTGCACGTCGGCGGCGCCCGGCTCGCGGGCGAGCATGGTGGAGGAGCCGCCGCCGTCGAGGTTGAGCGCGTTCGCGGCGCCGAGCTCGATCATCATGGCGGCCAGCTCGTTGAGCGTGACGCCCCGGCTGTCGACCTGGCGGCCGTCCACGGTCAGCAGGTACATCTTCCTGCCGTCGGCGGAAAAGCCCACGGCGGTACGGGGGTGCGCGGCGGTGTCGGTGGAGTTCTGCACCTCGCCGTCCTTGACGAGCACCCAGTTACCGCCCACGGCCGCCTTGACGGTGCTGCCGTCGGACGACTTGGGCTGGTACTTCACGTCCACCCGGTCGCCGGCCTTCAGCGCGGACAGCGCGGCCGCCCCGGCGTCCCTGCCGAGCAGGATCGAGGTCCCCGCCGGGATCGGGCCGGTGCCCGCGGACGTGCGTACCTCGGAGACCACGCCTTCGGCCAGGACGACCTCGGTGACGGACGCGGAGCCCTCGACGGCGCGGGCCCGGTTGTACGAGCCCCACAGCGGCGTGAACAGCCCGACGCCGTCGCGCTGCACGATCTGGTTGAACTGGGTGAGCGCGACCGGCGATCCGCCGGCCGGGGTGGCGGTGCCCTCGAAGTACATCTTGAGCACGCGTCCGACGCCGTCACCGGTGATCGCTACCGCGTTCTCGTGCCCGGCGACCGGTGACTGGACCAGGTCGCCGTTCTGGACGCCGATGCCCTGGGCCGCGCCGGAGTTGTTGATGTCGAAGAAGTCGCCGTTGACGGCCGCGACGGCGTGGGAGCGCTTCGCGGGCCCGGACAGCGGCTCGGTCTTGGACACCTCGCCGGAGAACACGTAGTCGGCCGTCGCTCCGCCCAGGTCGGCGGTGACGGCGTCGGCGCGTAACCAGCCGAGCGCGTCATACGTGTCGAACGACGTCAGCGAGATCCCCGGGGCGATCGGCCGGGTCTTCTTGGCCGTCTCCAGCTTCGGCGCGGCGGCCGTGGCCGCCGGGGCGAGCAGCGTGGACGACGGCGGATAGGACGACGCCTGGAGCGCGTCCTCTGCGGTTTCCCCTCTGGGGGGTGCGGTGGGATCGGCCTGAGCGGGCGCGGCGGTCAGGGCCAGGGGGCCTAACACGAGCGCGGCTGCGGCCAGCATTCGGAGGGTCTGCACGACCGAACTCAATCGCTCGTGGATATAACTTTCAAGACTTAAGAGTGAACTAAAAGATAATTTCACACCTTGCTCCGCCCGCCGCCCGGCTTGCAGCATGGGACGGGTGGATCGAGAAGCGCTCTACCGCGACCCGTATCCCGTCTACGCCAGGGCCCGCGCGGCCCCCGGGCTGACCTTCGCCGAGGAGCTGGACGCCTGGCTCGTGACCAGGCACGCCGACGTGCGCGAGGTGCTCGGCAGGCCGGACGACTTCTCCTCCAAGGGCGCCCTGCGCCCCGACGTGATCCCGGCCCCGGCCGCGCTCGCCGAGCTGACGGACGCTCCCGGCGGCGCGCCGGTGGTGCTGAGCACGGACGGCGCCGCGCACCAGCGCTACCGCCGGCCGCTCACCCGCGGCCTGTCGCCCGCCAGGGTCGCCGCGGCGCTGCCGTTCGTCCAGGAAACGGCGGCCGGGCTGATCGCCTCGTTCGCGCCGGCGGGCCGGGTGGAGTGGATGTCGCAGTACGCCGGCCCGCTGCCCGCGGCGGTCATCGGCCACCTGATGGGCCTGGACCCTGCGGACGTGCCCGGCGCGATCCGGGCGGCGGACCGGGCCGAGGACCTGCTGTTCCTGCCGATGCCCGAGGAGGAGCAGATCGCCACCGCCCGCGAGGTGGCCGCCCTGCGTCACCGGCTCGACGCGCACGCCGCCAGGTCGCGGGACCAGCAGAGCCTGACCGGCGAGCTGGTCAGGGGGCTGGCCGCCGGCGAGCCGAGCGCCGGGGAGCGCGACGAGATCGCGGCCAACCTGATGAACCTCATGCTGGCCGGCCACCTGACCACGACCGCGCTGCTCGGCACCACCGTGCACCTGCTGCTGCGCGACCGCCGGCAGTGGGAGCTGCTGTGCGCGCGGCCCGATCTGGCGCCGGCGGCGATCGAGGAGGCGGCCAGGTTCGAGGCGCCGGTGCAGGGCTTCCGCCGCCTCGTCACGCGGCCGGTCGAGGTGGCAGGGACGCGGTTGCGGGAGGGCGAGACGGTGTTCGTGTCGTTCGGTTCCGCGGGCAGGGACGAGGCGGTGTTCGAGCGGCCGGACGAGTTCGACATCGCGCGCGAGCCGGCCCGGCACCTGTCGTTCGGGCACGGCGTGCACGCCTGTCCGGGCGCGTTCCTGGCCCGTGAGCAGCTCAGGGTCACCCTGGAGCTGCTGGTCCGTGAGCTGCCCGGCCTGCGCCCGGCCACCGGGGACGTCGCGATGTCCGCCACACTCATCCACCGCGCCCCCGAGGAGCTCCACCTCACCTGGTGACCGGCCGACCGGCACGCCCGGCCACGGTCACCCGGCGCGCCCGACCACGATCACCCGGCACGCCCGACTACGGTAGGCCGACGCGCGTGACCGTGGCCAGCCGGTGCGCGTGACCGTGGCCAGCCGGTGCGCGTGACCGTGGCCAGCCGGTGCGCTTGACCGTGGCCAGCCGGTGCGCGTGACCGTGGCCAGCCGGTGCGCTTGACCGTGGTCAGCCGGTGCGCTTGACCGTGGTCAGCCGGGCCAGTGTCTCGTCGTACGCCGGGTCGTCCCAGTAGGCGGCGTGCCAGCGCGTCTGCCCCAGCGGTTCGCCTGGCCCGGGTCGCGGGGGATCCCAGCAGAACCGGTCCACCGCATCGGTCGCGACCGGCCCGGCGGCGAGGGGATCGGCGTGCCGGAACACGGGCCCGCCGATGGGGTCGCTCAGCCGGTAGAGGTTGCACCAGGTGGCGCCCTCGCGTACGGCCGCCAGCCCGCGGGCGCCGAAGTAGGCGGGGAAGTAGGCGGCGTACAGGCGGCGCAGCGGCGACCCGTGGGTGAGCAGCCGGACGCGGCCCCGCAGCTCCGGTTCGAGCTGCGGCACCAGGGCGGCGGCGATGACGCTGCCCTGGCTGTGACCGGACAGGACGACCTGGTCTCCCTCGGCCGGGGCGAGCTCGCCGAAGCGGGCGACCATCTCGGGGATGACGCGTTCGGTGTAGCAGGGCGGCGACAGCGGGTGGATGGCCCGGGGCCAGAAGGTGGAGACGTCCCACAGGATCCCGATCGTCCTGCGCAGCCGGAGGTCGCTGTGGGTGCGGCGGCCGAGCAGGACCAGCCCCGCGACGGCCGCGATCATGGCCCAGCTACCTGTCGTGGCGAGCAGCCCGGTGAGCCCGTCGTCCGGCGCCGGCACCCCGAACCGGTAGAACACGGTCACCCCGCCGAACCCGGCCACGCCGATGCCGGTGAGCACCGCCAGCACGAGACCTGCGCGGTCGGTGAGCGCGGCGAGCGCCCACTTGGCCGCGACCGCGGCGGCGTGCCGCTCCCCGTAGTGCGGCTCAAGCGCGGCCGCCAGCCGCCCCGCCTCGGCCCGCTGGATCAGGTAGAGGACGAACGCGACGGCCAGCAGGCCCACGGCGATGATCGGGACCAGGGCGGCCGTCCACCAGACGGGGTCGTCGAGGAAGAGCTTGCGGCCGATCGGCTCGGCCTCGGCGGAGGTCCCCGGCTCGCCGAAGAACGTGGCGGTCCAGAACAGCACGCCGAGGGCGAGCACGTTCGCGCTGCCCGCGGCCACCATGAGCACGAACCACGCGGCCACGCCGTGCATGGCCCGCCGCTCGATCGGGTCCCGCTCTCCCCTGGGCCGGTCCATGCGGGCGAGTACGCAGGTGGCGACCAGGATGAACAGCCCCAGCACCAGCATGAGGACGAACTGGAACGCTCCAATGCCGACGCCGGGCAGTTGCCGCGCGGATCCCCCCGCGGGCATCCCGGCCAGGCCCGCCGCGAACGTGGCCACGAACACCAGCGGAGCGGCCACCCGCAGCACCTTGCACGCGAGCGTGAGCCAGCCGGGATCCCGCGTGCCGGAGTGCGGGTCCAGCCGCCTGGCGGTCGCCGGGAGCACCACCAGCACCGCCGCGGCGAGTTGCACGTAGGTGTTGGCCACGGTCAGGACGAACCCCTGCGGGCTGTGGGCGAAGGGCGCGGACACCGCCAGTCCGATGGACGCGATCGCGAAGCAGACGTGCACGACCCGCAGCCGCCACACCGGCGCGCCGCCGTGCCACAACCGCGGCCTGGCCAGCGGCGACCCGCCGCGCTCCGCACCATCGGGCGGGGTGGTGGGCGGGATGACCGTGCGCTCGTCCCTGCGCCAGGTGCGCCGCGCGATCCACCACAGCAGGACGACGAGAAGCAGCGGGACCAGCGCGGTGACGGCCAGCCGCTTCGACGGCTCCTCCCCCCACAGCACCCCCAGCCAGCGCACCCAGACGGGCGCCGTCTCGTGGGTGCAGGCCCGGCCCGCCGCGGTGCACTGCCAGCCGATGAGGTCGACGCCGGCCCGGGTGACGGCGCCGACGAGCGTCCCGGTGAGCAGCAGGGCGAAGAGCCGCTGCGCGGCCTCCACCACGTGCCGCAGCCGTCGGCCGCCGGCGGGCCTGGGCAGCATGAAGTACGACAGGTTGGCCAGGGCGAAGGGCAGCAGGAGCAACCACAGCGCGATCGTCCTGCCGCCGGAGGTGAGGCCGCCCCACGCGTACGCCTCCCGGTGCCGGATGCCAGGCACGTCGGCCTCCGCTCCCTCCGGCCGGCCGCCCGCCCACCAGCGCCGGTAGAACCCGGTGGTGCCGTCGCCCGCGACGAGCCTGGGGTCGGGGTGGTTGAGCATGCCCGCCGGAGACGCGCCGCTGGCTCCGTGCACGCGTAGCTCGGTCACACCTCCGCGGGTCTCGTCGATGAATCCGTCCATGCGACCAGGATCGCGCCCGGACCACTGTCACGTACAGTGACTGATCGGTTACTCAACAGTGTTACGACTTGGTGGCGCCCGCCGTGAGGCCGGTGACCAGGTGCCGCTGGACCAGCAGGAAGACGACGCCGGCGGGGATGGCGATGAGCACGGCCGAGGCGGTCATCAGCCCCCAGTCCGACCAGTGCTGGCCGATGAACTGCTGCAGCCCGGCCCCCAGGGTCCGCTGGTCGTCCCCGGTCATGAACACCGTGGCGTAGCCGACCTCGCCCCAGGCGGTCATGAAGCAGTAGAACGCGGTCACCGCGATCCCCGGCCTGGCCAGCGGCAGCACCACCCGCCAGAACGTGCCGAACGGCGTCAGCCCGTCCACCATGCCGGCCTGGTCGATCTCGATCGGCACGGTGTCGAAGTAGCTCTTCATCATCCACGCGCAGAACGGCACCGCGATCGTCATGTACGCGATCACCAGGCCCGGGATCTGGTTCAGCAGACCGAGCCCGGCCATCAGGTTGTACAGCGGCACGATCAGGATGGCCACCGGGAACATCTGGGTGATCAGCAGCAGCCACATCACGCTCCGGTGGCCGGGGAAGCGGAACCTGGAGACCGCGTAGCCGGTGGTGGCCGCCAGGAACACGCCCAGCACCATGGTCAGCCCGGCCGTCAGCACGCTGTTGAGCAGCCACTGCGGGAACGCGGTGGCGGTCAGGACGCGGGCGTAGTTGTCCAGCGACGACTCGTTGAACAGCTGCAGCTCGGCCGACAGCCAGCCGTCGCGCGGCTTGAGCGAGGTGAGGACCAGCCAGACCACCGGGAACAGGGAGATCGACACCGCGAGCAGCAGCCCGGCGTGCAGGCCGGTGGAGGCCAGCGGGCCGCGCTCGCCGCGCCGGCGAGGGGTCGGGGTCACCAGGGGTCTCCTTGACTGCGCAGGGTACGGCGGTAGCCGATCGCGAGCACGACCAGCATGAGCAGGATGATCACACCCCAGGCGGCCGAGCCCGAGTAGTTGCGGATGCCGGAGAACGCCTCGCGGAAGGCGTAGGTGACCAGGATCTCGGTCTCGCTGCCCGGCCCGCCCCGGGTGACCAGGAAGATGATCGGGAACATGTTGAACGTCCAGATCGTGCCCAGCAGCAGCACCGTGCTGGACACCTGCCGCAGGCCCGGCAGCGTGATCGACAGGAAGCGCTGCCAGGGGCTCGCGCCGTCCACCTCGGCCGCCTCGTACAGCTCGGCCGGGATGGACTGCAGGCCGCCCAGCAGCGCGACCATCATGAAAGGCACCCCGATCCACACGTTCACGACGATCACCGCGAGCTTCGCCGTGGTCGGATCGTCCAGCCAGCCGACCCCGCCGAGACCGGCCGTCCTCAGCAACGCGTTGATCACGCCGTAGTCGCTGTTGTAGAGGTAGCGCCAGATGAACGCGGCCACGAACGCCGGGACGGCCCAGGGCAGGATCAGCAGCACCCGGTAGACCGACCTGAAGCGGAACTCGCGGTTGAGCAGCACGGCCAGGCCCAGGCCGATCCCGTAGTGCGCCGCCACGCAGACGACCGTCCAGATCACGGTCCACAGCAGCTTGTCCCAGAACAGGGCGCTGGTCAGGATCTGAATGTAGTTGTCCAGGCCGACGAACTCATAGGTGGCGGGGACGACGTTCACGCCGATCGTCCTGCCGATGTTGCCCTCGGTCGCGTCCGTCAGCGAGAGATACACCCCGCGCGCCAGCGGCCAGCCGATCAGCACCAGCATCACGACGGCCACCGGCGCGATCATCGCCCAGGCGTACCAGTGCC
Organism: Nonomuraea cypriaca; assembly: GCF_015645445.1. Taxonomy (GTDB): domain Bacteria; phylum Actinomycetota; class Actinomycetes; order Streptosporangiales; family Streptosporangiaceae; genus Nonomuraea; species Nonomuraea cypriaca. The sequence goes on from NZ_JADOGI010000009.1 coordinate 33,373, forward strand.
TGGACAGCGCGCGCCGCCACCGCCCGGGACGGTCGTGGCGGCGGCTCCGGCCGCGGGCGGACTCGCCCGCGGCCGTCATCCCTCCAGTGGAGACCGCCACCGGTCAGCTCCAGCCCTTCATGATCCCGCGGTACTGCTCGTCGACCTTCTTGAGCATGTCCGCGGGCGCGGAGTCACCGCCGACGAGCGCCTGGTAACCCTCCAGCAGCGGCTGGAACAGCTGCCCGCCCTCGGGGATCCACGGGCGCGGCACGGCGGTGTCCATGATCGGCTTGAACACGGCGACGTCGGCGTTGCCCTGCACGTCGGGGTTCGCGTAGGCGGAGGTCCGCGTGGGCAGGAGGCTGATGTCCTTGGCGATCTTCGCCTGCGCCTCGGCCGTGGTCATGAACCTGACGAACTCGTACGCGGCCGGGATGTTCTTGGATCCGGCGTAGATGGCGAGGTTCCAGCCGCCGGTGGGCGCCCCGGCCTTGACCGAGCCCGCCGGGACGGGGGCGATGCCCAGGTTGTCCTTGTCCTCGAACTCCTTGCCCTGGTAGATCTCCGACAGCGCCCACGGCCCGTTGTAGATCATCGCCGCCTCGCCCTCCTTGAGGGCCGTCATCGCGTTGGCGTAGCTCTCCGTCGTCGCGGGCTTGGGCGCCGCTCCCGAGCTGATCAGGTCGGCCACCGTCTCGACGGCCCGCACGTTGGCCGGGGAGTTCACCACGATCTTCTTGTTGGCGACGTCCAGCAGGTCGCCGCCCTCGCCGTACATGAACGGCAGCAGGAAATAGGAGTCGACGTTCAACGCCAGGCCCTCCGCGCCGGTCTTGGCCTTCACGTCCAGCGCGGTCTGCTTCAACTCGGCGACCGTCTTGGGCGCCTCCTCGTGGCCGGCCTCCTTCAGCAACCGCTTGTTGTAGATCAACGCCAGGGTGTCGGTCACCTGTGGCACGGCGTAGGTCTTGCCGTCGTACTTGGTGCTGCTCAACGGGCCGGCCAGGAAGTCCGCCTCGTTGTCCACCGCCCGCGAGCCGTCCAGCGGCTGCAGATATCCCAGCGAGGCGAACTGCGGCGTCCACGCCACCTCGGAGCGGATCACGTCCGGCGCTCCGGCGCCGGCCTGCGCCGCCGTCTGGAACTGGTTCTGCGCCTGATCCGATGGCACGTTCACATATTTGACCTTGATCCCCGGATGGGCGGCCTCGAACTCCTTGATCAACGCCTGGAACGTCGGCCCCTCACTGTCCGGCCGCGTCGTGTCCCACCACGTCACCTCACCCGTGATCTTCGACGGGTCGGACACGGAAGGGGCGGGGGCGGCGGTCTCGCCACCGCCGCCGCAGGCGGAGATCACCAGGGCGAGCGCCGCAACGACTGCTGCGGCAGGTAAGAGTCGTCGCATGTCCTTCTCCTCACAGCTCGGTCAGAGTACGCCGGACGTTACGCCGACGTGACGCCGACCGAAAGATGCCCACGGGAGGCTTCTGCAAGTTGTTACATTGATCCGCGTTCGTGGCGGTCCACCGGCGACGAGCATCGCTTCCCGCCGTTTTCGCAGGTCATTCGCTGGTACGCGTGGACGTTTCCGACATTGTGCACCCCCGCCGCCCACGCGTCTGCTGGCGGACCGGCCAGGAAGCGGTATATGCCCTTTCAGAAATTTCCAGAAAGGATTGCAAAGATCTGGCTGGGTGAGTAACTTCCGGGCAACACCCTCGAAATCGTGACATATGGAGGCCGTGGTGGTCTGGCCGTTATCCCCTGCGTCCCGGCTGATCGGCGGCGGCCTGTCCGCCCTGCTGCTCACCTCCGCGCTCGTCACCGCCGCCCCGGCCGCCCGAGCCGCCGCCCCGGGCCCCTCACCCGCCGCAGCTCCCGCCTCACCCGCCGCAGCTCCCGCCGCCGTGCCCACCGCCGTGCCCACCGCCGTGCCCACCGCAGCGCCCACCGCAGCGCCCACCGCAGCGCCCGCCTCAGCGCCGGTCTCTGTGCCGGTGGCGTCCGCCGTCAGCCGTACGGCCGAGCCCGGCGACGCGGAGCTGGCGGGAACCGCCGCGCGCGGCGGCCTCACCCGCGAGCGGTTCTACTTCGCGATGAGCGACCGCTTCGCCAACGGCGACCCGCGCAACGACCGGGGCGGCCGGTCCGGCGACCGGCTCACGACGGGCTTCGACCCCGCGGACAAGGGCTTCTACCAGGGCGGCGACCTCGCGGGACTGCTGAAGCGGCTGGACTACATCCGCGGCCTCGGCACCACGGCGCTCTGGATCACCCCGGTGTTCGCGAACCGCCCGGTGCAGGGCGAGGGCGCGGACGCCTCCGCCGGCTACCACGGCTACTGGATCACCGACTTCACCCGCATCGACCCGCACCTCGGCACGAACGCCCAGATGAAGACCCTGGTCAAGGAGGCGCACAAGCGCGGGCTGAAGGTCTTCTTCGACATCATCACCAACCACACGGCCGACGTGATCGAGTACGCCGAGGGCACCCGCGCCTACCGGCCGAAGGGCGCGTACCCGTACGTGGACGCGAGCGGCGTCCCCTTCGACGACCGCGACCACGCGAGCGGTGACACGTTCCCGGAGGTGACCGCGGAGTCGTTCCCCTACACACCGCGGGCGCCCGCGAAGGCCAAGACGCCGAAGTGGCTGAACGACCCGGCCATGTACCACAACCGGGGTGATTCCACGTTCGCCGGCGAGAGCGCCGAGTACGGCGACTTCTCCGGCCTGGACGACCTGTGGACCGAACGCCCCGAGGTCGTCGACGGCATGATCGACATCTATCGCACGTGGGTCCGCGACACCGGGATCGACGGCTTCCGCATCGACACGGCCAAGCACGTCAACATGGAGTTCTGGGAACGCTTCTCACCCGCGCTGCGCGACTACGCGGCCAGGCGCGGCAACACCGGCTTCTTCACGTTCGGGGAGGTCTACTCCGCCGACCCGGCGTTCACCAGCCGCTACTCCACCCGCGGCGGCATGGGCGCCACGCTCGACTTCCCGTTCCAGGAGGCGGCGCGGTCCTTCAGCGGCGGGGGCGCCGACGCCGGCCGGCTGGCCGCGCTGTACGCGGCCGACGACCACCACACCGACGCCGACTCGAGCGCGGCGAACCTCCCCACGTTCCTCGGCAACCACGACATGGGCCGCATCGGCCACTTCCTGGCCCAGGACAACCCCGGCGCCGGCGACGCCGAGTTGCTGCGCAGGGACCTGCTGGCGCACGAGCTGATGTACCTCACCCGCGGCCAGCCGGTCGTCTACTACGGCGACGAGCAGGGCTTCACCGGCGGCGGCGGGGACAAGGACGCGCGGCAGAGCATGTTCGCCTCCAAGACCGCCGACTACCTGGACGACGATCTGATCGGCACCGACGCCACCCACGCCGGCGACAACCACACGCCGTCGCACCCGCTCTACCGTGGCATCGCGGCGCTGGCCGGGCTGCGCGACGCGCACCCGGCGCTCGCCGACGGCGCGCAGGTCGAGCGGCTGGCCCAGGGCGGCGTCTACGCCTTCTCCAGGATCGGCGCCAATGAGCAGATCGAGTACGTCGTCGCGGTCAACAACGCCGAGACCGCCGCGAACGTCGCCATCCCGACGTACTCCCCCGGCATGACCTTCACCCCCGTCTACGGCCAGGGCGCGGCCGGGGGCGTGAGCGGCGCCGACGGAAAGCTGGCCGTGACCGTGCCGCCGCTGTCGGCCGTGGTGGTCAAGGCCGCGGCCCCGCCGGCACCACCTGTCGGCGGGCCCGCCGTCTCGATCGCGCTGCCCGGGGCCGAGATCAGGGGGACGGCCGAGGACGGGCGGGTGCCGATCACCGCGACCGTGCCGGGGACCGGGTTCGGCCAGGTCACGTTCGCGGCCAGGGTCGGCGACGGCGCCTGGCGGCCGATCGGCACGGACGACGCGCCCAACGGCGGGACGTACCGGGTGTTTCATGATCTGCGCGGGCTGGCGGCCGGGACGAAGGTCGCGTACAAGTCCGTCGTGCGGGACTCCGCCGGGGCGCTCGCCTCGGCCACGGCGGAGGCGGTCGTCGGACCCGAGCCCGCGCCGCAGGAGCCGGGCGCGGTCAAGCGCGACTGGCTGGTCGTGCACTACCAGCGGGGCGATTACGACGGGTGGGGCCTGCACGTGTGGGGCGACGTCGAGAACCCGACGGAATGGGGGAGCCCGCTGGCGCTGGAGGGCGAGGACGCGTACGGCAGGTTCGCCTGGATCAGGCTCAAGCCTGGCGCCACCAGCGTCGGGATCATCGCGCACAAGGGCGACGAGAAGGACGGCGGCGACCGCGTGGTCAATCCGTCGCGCACCGGCGAGATCTGGCTGGCCGAGGGCGAGGCGGACACGTTCACGTCGCGGGCCGCCGCCGACGGGTACGCCACCGTCCACTACCACCGCCCCGACCAGGCGTACGACGGGTGGGGCCTGCATCTGTGGGGCGACGCGATCGCCGACGGCACGGCCACGGACTGGGCGGCCCCCCGCGCGCCGGACGGCGTCGACTCCTTCGGCGCGTACTGGAAGGTGCCGCTGAAGAACCCCGCGCTCCCGCTCGACTACGTCATCCACCGGGGCGACGTCAAGGATCCCGGCGCGGACCAGTCCTTCACCCCGGCCGCGCAGCCGGAGGCGTACGTGAACTCGGGGGAAGAGACCGTCCACCCGGCCAGGGCCGCCGCCGAGAACACGGTCGTCCTGCATTACCGCCGCCCGGACGGGAACTACGACGGCTGGGGGTTGCACGTGTGGGGTGGCGCGGCCGAGCCGACCGACTGGACCTCCCCCGTGTCGCCGTCGGGCACCGACGGCTTCGGGGCCGTGTTCAGGGTGCCACTCGCCGAGGGGGCGACGAGCCTGAGTTACATCATCCACAAGGGCGACGACAAGGACCTGCCCGCAGACCAGTCGCTGGACGTGTCCGCGTCGGGCCACGAGATCTGGCGGCTGGCCGCCACCGAGGGCCATCTGCTGCCGCAGGAGGCGGCGACGGCCGCGGACGCCGACCTGACCAAGGCCAGGGCCCACTGGATCGACAGGGACACGGTCGCCTGGCAGGCGGAACCGTCGTTCCAGCACTTCCTGGCCTTCAGCGCCGAGGGCGACATCGCCTACGACGAGGGCGACCTCACCGGCGACCTGCGGCTCATCCGGCTCGTTCCCGGCACGTTGAGCGAGGAGCAGCGGCGCGCGTGGCCGCACCTGGCCTCCTACCCGGCGTTCAAGGTGGACCCGCGCGACGCCGACCTCGTCCGCACGGCGCTGCGCGGCCAGGTCGTGGCCGTGGAGCGGGACGCGTCCGGCACGTTGACGGCCGCCACCGGCGTGCAGATCCCCGGCGTGCTGGACGACCTCTACGCCGCCGCGGCCGGCGCCACGCTCGGCCCGACCGGCCGGGTGGTCCCGAAACTGGCGTTGTGGGCGCCGACCGCACAGAAGGTCGAACTGGCCCTCTACGGTCAGGGCCGGAGCGTGCACCGGATGCGGCGCGACGACGAGACCGGCGTCTGGTCCGTGCACGGGCTGCCGACGTGGCTGGGCCGCGAGTACACGTTCCTCGTCACGGTCTACTCCCCCAGGGCGGGCAAGGTCGTCACGAACGAGGTCACCGACCCGTACAGCCTGGCCGTGGTCCCGGACGGGGCGCGCGGCAGGCTGGTGAGCCTGGACGGCGGCGAGCACAAGCCGCCCGGCTGGGACCGGCTGGCCAAACCGGCGGCGGTGCCGCAGGACCGGGCGTCGATCTACGAGCTGCACGTGCGCGACTTCTCCGCCTCCGACCCGACCGTCCCCGCCGGGCGGCGCGGCACGTACGCGGCCTTCGGCGGGGACGGCGCCGGCATGCGGGAGTTGCGTACGCTCGCCAAGGACGGGCTTACGCACGTGCACCTGCTGCCGGCGTTCGACTTCGCCACGATTCCGGAGCGCGCCGCCGACCGTACCGAGCCGGACTGCGACCTGGCGGCGCTGCCCGCCGACTCTGACCAGCAGCAGGAGTGCGTGGGGCGCACGGCCGCGAAGGACTCCTTCAACTGGGGGTACGACCCGCTGCACTACACGGTGCCAGAGGGCTCCTACGCGACCGACCCGGACGAGCGGACCAAGGAGTTCCGCGGCATGGTCGCCGGGCTCAACCGGGCCGGGCTGCGTGTGGTGATGGACGTGGTCTACAACCACACCCACTCCACCGACGTGCTCGACCCGATCGTGCCCGGTTACTACCACCGGCTGCTCGACGACGGCACCGTGGCCACCTCCACCTGCTGCCCCGGCACCGCGCCCGAGCACACCATGATGGGCAAGCTCGTGGTCGACTCGATCGTCACCTGGGCGAAGCAGTACAAGATCGACGGCTTCCGCTTCGACCTCATGGGCCACCACCCGAAGGCGAACATGCTCGCCGTCCGCGCCGCCCTCGACGAGCTGACCCTGGCCGAGGACGGCGTGGACGGCAAGTCGATCATCCTGTACGGCGAGGGCTGGAACTTCGGCGAGGTGGCCGACGACGCCAGGTTCGAGCAGGCCACCCAGGCGAACCTGGCGGGGACCGGCATCGGCACCTTCACCGACCGGCTCCGGGACGCGGTGCGCGGCGGCGGCCCGTTCGACGAGGACCCGCGCGTGCAGGGTTTCGGCTCAGGCCTGGCGGGCGACCCCAACGGCGCCCCGGCCAACGGCACGGCCGAGCAGCAGCGGGCGCGGCTGGCCGGCTACTCCGACCTGATCAAGGTGGGGCTGACCGGGAACCTGGCCGGCTACGTGCTTCCCTCGGGCAAGAAGGGCTCGGAGGTCGACTACAACGGCTCGCCCGCCGGTTACACGGCCGCTCCCGGGGAGGCGGTGACGTACGTGGACGCGCACGACAACGAGACGCTGTTCGACGCGCTGGCGTACAAGCTGCCCCAGGCGACGCCGATGGCGGACCGGGTGCGCATGCAGGCGCTCTCGCTGGCCACGGCGGTGCTGTCGCAGGGCACGACGTTCGTGCACGCGGGCAGCGAACGGCTGCGCTCGAAGTCGCTCGACCGCAACTCCTACGACTCCGGCGACTGGTTCAACCGGCTGCTGTGGGACTGCGCGGCGGGCAACGGCTTCGGCGCCGGCCTGCCGCCCAGGGCCGGCAACGAGGCCAAGTGGCCGTACGCGCGGCCGCTGCTGGCCGACCCGGCGCTGCGACCCGACTGCGCGGCGATCAACGCCTCCCGGGCCAGGTACGGCGAGTTGCTGCGGATCAGGGCGTCGTCGCCGGCGTTCGCGCTGGGGTCGCTGGGCGAGGTGCAGCAGCGGCTGTCGTTCCCGGACTCGGCGGAGGGCGTGATCACCATGCACGTGGACACGACGGGCCTCGATCCCCGGTGGAAGTCGGTCACGGTCGTCTTCAACGCGACGCCGTCGGCCCACACGCAGGCGATGCCTTCGCCGGCGGGGCGGCGGGTGGGGCTGCATCCCGTACAGGCGGGGTCGGACGATCCGGTCGTACGGCAGTCCTCCTTCGACCCCGGCGCCGGCACCCTGACCGTCCCGGCCCGCACGGTCGCCGTATTCGTCACGTCCTAGCCCTCTTCGTCACGTCCCAGCCGTTGGACGGATGTCGTGGGCGCGTTGGCCGGATGTCTGGGGGCGCGTTGGCCCGCCATCCCTTGGCGGGGTCCGCGCGGGGGTCCGCCGTCTCGTGGGGGCCCTCCGGCGCATGTTACGGGTGCCCGATAGCGGGCAGCATCACCATGTTCGTGTCGAAGACGGCCCATCACTGGCGTCGGGGCGCACGACGGCGCAGACTGGGTAGACGGCGATCGCGTGGAGCAGTGGAGCACCCGTGGACAATCACCTTGATCACATGCCGGTCCTGTCCCGCGGCAGGCATCGCAACCCGAAACGCGGTGCCTGCTTCATGGAGCTGGCCTCCTACCTGGCCGGCGAGCGGTGGAGCGACCATCCGGCCTGCACGCATCCGTTGCTGGCCGCACTGGCCCGGCTCGTCAACGACAACACCAGTGACGAGAGCCGCGCCAAGCTGGTCCGGCTCGTCCCCTCCATCATCGGCCTGGCCAGCGACGACCTGCGGGTGGACGCGCGGATCGCGCTGCGCTGCGCCACCACGGCGCTGCCGGTGGCCGCCGCCGAACGCCAGCTCGCGCTGGCGGTGTCGGTGCTGGCGGCCGAGGAGATGCTGGCCCGCCTGGACGGGGCACCGTCAGGACGGCTGAGCGAGCAGAGCCGGCGCGCGATGGCGGAGGTGCCGCACGCGACCGAGCAGGCCAGGCGCTTCAGCCGCGCGGCCCGGATCACGGACAAGGGCTTCCGCCGGTACGCGGCGCCGAACGCGGTGCAGCTGTCGGTGGTGGGCATCGTACAGGCGTGCATCCCGGACCCGGACGCGCTGCTGCGCACGCTCCTGGAAGAGGCGATCGCCGACACCACCGCCCTGATCGACGTCCCGCAGACAGACACGCCCGCGGTCACCACCCCGATCCACGCCTGACCCGCCCACCGTCCCCCGCGCCGCTCCCACCGAGCTCCACGGGGTGAAGCGGCTCGTACGCTCGCCTGCCGGCTGGAGCGAACTCTCGCCCAGCCCAACAACCGGGTTCGGGTTTCACGCGGCGTGCGGGGTGAAAGTCACGCGGGAGTCACCCTCGTCGATGGCTACGTTCAACACACCGTCCAGGGCCTTCGCCAGGCGCCGTAGCAGCGGGAGCGTAGGCACGGTGTCTCCGCCCTCCATCCGGGAGACCTGAGGCTGTGTCATCCCGGCCCGCTCGGCCAACTCGGCCTGGGACAGGCCAAGCTCGATCCGGCGGTTGTAGACCGCCTGCCCGAGATCGCCGGCCAACCGCGCGTCGACGTACTCCTGGTCGTACTCCACCGACTCACCGGCAAGCTGCCGGGTTCGGCGCGTCTTCCACGTGCTGTGGTTCATCAGTTCTCCTTGCGCCGACCGTAGGTGTGCTGAGCATGGCCGTGCCCGGCCTCGCAGACCTTCTGTGTCTGCTGGGCACGCTCTACTTCCGACGCTTCACGCATCTTCGTCTTACGGAACACCGTCAGCAGAACGATCCGCCGCCCGGGCGCGGTGCGGGCAGCATGCTCGGAGACCTGGTCAAGGCGGTCCTGGAGCGGGCGCTGGAGGCCGCCGGATCGAGCGTCCGGCCTCGCTGCCCGGAGCCGGGATATTCGTCTGCGTTCGCTCCGGAGACCCGCGACACGGACCTGGCCGAGGCCGAAGGTAAACCGGTCATCTGCCCCGGTGCAGTCATCTGGCCGATTACCGCCCCGGGTTCCCGGAACGCCCAGCCGCGCCACCTGTTCCCCAAAACGGGAGCCGCGCCGGGGAGCCAGCCGCTAAAGAGCCGAGGGTCGTGGCGGGGAGGGGCTCGGCAGCGTCCTCCCCACCACGAGCGCCCGGTCGTGGGTGTCTACTCCTTTGTCGTGAAGGCGTACAGGTTGCCGTCCCATGCGCCGGCAACGAGCGTGTCACCGGAGACGGCGGGCGCGGAGGCGACCCACGTGCCGATCTCGTAGTTCCACACCGTGTTGCCGGTCAGCCGATCGAGACCGTAGAGGATTCCGTTGTTGGAGCCGATGTACACCGTGTCGCCGCTGATGGCAGGCGCCGACAGGACGCCCCCGAGGTAGGGCTTACCGGGCAGGTTCACGCTCCACACAACCGAGCCGGTCGCCACGTTGAGCGCGGTGACGCGCCCGTCCGGGAAGCCCATGTACAGGGTGCCGCCGACGACGGCCGGCGCCGAGGGAGTGGCATTGCCGGCGATCCATGACGCGCCGGGGCTGCGGTACGTCCACAGGGTCGCGCCCGTGGTGCCGTCGCGGGCGATCACGCCGTTGTTCGAGCCGATGAAGACCCCGCCGTCGACGGCGGTGGGGGCACCGTCCTGCCAGCCTCCGAGCAGCGCCGCGGATGTCCAGAGCCGCGTACCTGTGGCCACGTCGTACGCGACGACCCGGTCCGCGGTGTGGTTGCCGACGTAGACCTTCCCGTCCGCGACCGCCGGAGTCCCGTCGCTCATGGTCGACCCGGTCATCGGGGATTCCCAGAGGCTCGCACCGGTCTTGGGGTCCAGCGCCGTGAGCAGGCCCTGGCTGGCCTTGCCGTAGCGGGTCTGGTAGGCCCAGAACACCTTGCCCTCGGCAACGGTCGGCGAGTAGTACGAGTACGAGCGCTGCCGGTTCGGCGTCGCGGGCTCGGGCTCGCGCTTCCAGCGCTCGGTGCCGTCGGCCGCGTCGAAGGCGTGCAACGTGCCGTTGATCGTCGGGACGAACACCAGGCCGTCGAACACGGCGGGCGAGCCGTGCACGGAGGCGTCGGTCCGAGCCGACCACAGCAGCTTGCCGGTCTTCAAATCGACGGCGCGCATGCCGTTGTTCTCCAGCCCGTTCTCGTCGCGGGTGCCGACGTAGGCGACGCCGTTCACGATCGCGGACGAGCCGGTGAGGATCGTGCCGGGCGTGCGGTGCGTCCACGCCAGCTCAAGATCTGGGCGCACCACGTCCCCGCTGACCCCGCTGTGGCGCGCGTCACCGTGGAACTGCGGCCAGTCGGCGCCGGGCTCGATCTTGGCCGGTGCGGCGTCGGTCAGCCGGAAGGTCGACGACTTCTGCCACTTGGCTCCGCCCTTGGCGACGGCCTGCACGTCCAGGGTGTGCTCACCAACCGCAGGCTTCGCGCTGCCCGCGTACGGGCCGAACCATGTGAAGTCGCCGGACTTGTTCAGGGAGCGCCACTCGCCACCGTCTACGCGGTAGCGAACCTGCCCGACCTCATCGGTGGTTTGGTACGCGTTCACCTGGATCTCGCGGAGCCCCTCGGCCGAGACCGACGTTCCAGGGGCGGGGTTGGTCACCGAGAGCGCCTGCTCGACACCGTACATCCGGAACGGGTTGTCGAAGTTGTCGCCCCACATGTTCACGTAACGGAAGCCACGCGGGCTGTGGTCGATGGTGTACGAGCTGGAGTTGGTCTGGATGTGCTTGGCGCCCTTGACCCAGTCGGTGTCGACGTCGTTGGAATGCTCATGGCCGACGAGCACGAGCTCGGTCTCGTACTTGTCGAGCAGCTCGGAGAATGAGTCGTAGCTCGAGTTCCCGCCGAACGGAACGTTCATCGGCTGGTGCATCAGGACGACCACGCGCTTGTCCTCCGCGTGAGCTTCCAGGTCCTGGCGCAGCCATTCACGCTGCTCCTCGATCGGCGCGGCGCCGTTGTTCTCCAGCACTACGAAGTGGCGGTTGCCCTGGTCGAACGAATACCATTCCGGGCCGACGTAGCGCCGGTAGTTGTCGATGCGCGCCGCGTAAGTCGCTCCGGGGCGGTACTCGTGGTTGCCCACCGCCGGCCATACTGGCAGCTTCGATGCCGCCGTGCCAGTGCGGTACTTCTGGAACTCCGCGTCCGTCGCGTTGTTGGTGAGGTCACCACTGACCTGCACGAATGCCAGGTCCTGCGAGGTCGAGGTGATCGCCCGCATCTGGTCGGCGAGATTCCCGTTCACGTGCGGGTCGGCAACGTTGGCGAAGGTGAACCTGTCGCTGTTCGACTTCGGATTGGGCAGGAGCGCGAAATCCGCCGTGGACTGCGCGCCGTCCGCGAGTTGCCCCAGATCCCGATAGAACCGTGGGGTCATAGCCTCATCGGTGGGGACGTCGAAACCAGCCGGCTTGGTGATGAAGACCAGGTCAGTTGTCCGGCGGTCCACGTCGATGCTCAGGGCGTACCGGCCCTCGTCATCCGTCACCACGGTTTTCGCGCCGTCGGAGACGCTGACCCCGGCGACACCTGGCTCGGTCTTGGCCTTGCGGCCGTCGCCGTCCTTGTCCTGGAACACGACACCTTGAACGGTCGCCACGACCGGGTCCAGGACCTCGGCGACCACCGGCACCAGCGGGTTGACCAGCACGAGCGCGGCCATGCCGCCCATGGTGACGACCAGCGCCCGGCGTAACGTCGGTGATACACCGCGCGCGCCGAGTTCATTGGTACTTCCCACAACCAACTCCAATTTCTTGATGGGTTAACTACTTGCGTGGAAAGAAGGCCTTGTAATGGGGGTCAGGTCAGAAAGCGTTCGAAGAACCAGACGAAGCCGAATATCCCGGCCACGGCCGTCGCGCCGACGTGTGCGTACGACGACCACGCGAAACGGCGGATGAGCAGCAGCAATGGAAAGAGCAGGCCGATGATCAGCAGCTGCCCGAGCTCCACGCCCACGTTGAAGCTCACCAGCGAACCGAGCAGGCGGCCGCCGAGCTGATCGGTGAAGCTGAGTGTGCTGGCGAAGCCAAGGCCGTGGAGCAGGCCGAACCCGAAAACCACGAGTGGCCGGTGCCGCGACGCGCCGCCCAGGATGTTTTCCACGGCGACATACGCGATGGACAGCGCGATCAGCGGCTCGACGATCTTGTCTGGCACTTCGACCCATCCGAGTGCTCCCATGATGAGAGTCACGCTGTGGGCCACGGTGAAGCTCGTCGCGAGGGTGAGCACGCTGCGCCAGCCCCGCGCACCAAGGAGAAGCAAAGCAATGAACAGCACGTGGTCGATGCCGCTGAGGATGTGCTCGGCGCCCATGACGATGAACCGGGCCACCAAGTCGAGAACGCCGGTCTTACCCGCTTCGAACTCGTGGTGGCCGGTGTCGAAGACATACGTGCCGGTGGCCGCGCCGAGTGCGTAGTCCACGATGTTGGTGTGGTTGTCGACGACCGCGTCTCCGGCGGCGAAGACGTTGTAACGCACCGTGAAACCGCCGGAAGGTGAGCCCGGGCAGGCGTAGATGAGCACGCTGCGCGCGTAGACCTGTTCCTGCCCCTCCACAACACCCGTGTTCGCCAGCTCGCCGGAACATCCCACTCCATCCACCGACACCGTGACACGCTCGGTGAGGTAGGACTCGAGCTGGTCATGCTTTTGCTGCAGCAGCAGCTCACGGCCTTGTCCACCCTTCCAGGTGCCGAGCCCGGCGGCCGCGGCCAGCACGTCGTACTCCAAGTCGAGCTCATAGCGCACGGAGGAGCCGTCCTGCCGGATCAGCGAGGTTCCTTCCGTAGCACGGGGGTGCGCAGAGGCGGATCCTGACGCGAACGTGATGAGCAGGACAGCAGTCATCACGGCGAGGCTCGCGGCTCTACAGATCCACACCCCGCCCGGAAGACGCATCTCCCACTCGTCCAGGCCGGAAGTCTTAGTCACGAGTTGGATCTTTATAGAGCACTTATACGGACAGGGGCGTGATCGGTTCACTCGGGGTGAACAGTTCCGGGCGACGGCGCGAACGGATGGGTAGCGGCCTAAACTGCCAGAACTCGGACTTTCCGCCGCGCGTAGCGCGCCTATCGCGGAGGGCCATGCTTGTCCCCCCGGGCGCTCCCTTCCAGATCACCGAACGTCGCCTTTGGTTCCGGTCGGTTGAACAGCCGATCGGCGATCCGTGAGGTCAGCGCCGTGAGTTCGGCATCCCAGGACACGACGAGATCGTAGGTGAGACACAAGGTCACTTGCAGGCCATCGCCCATACACGCACCGTCACGATGGCGAACAGCTTAAAGATCTACCGATGTAGTACGGGGATCCGGGACCGCGGACAGCAATACATACAACTCGCACTGCTCACCGTCGGTCACCACGGCCGGTGGATCAGGGTCGGTGGGTCGGCGCGGCAGCAGCGTGTCGATCGGCGATGATGGCATGAGCGGGTGTGACCTTCCGGTGTCATGTTGTCTCAGCAACTCCGTGATCACCGATGTGGTCGCACCCGCCCTCGCGCGACTCCAGATCTTCGCATCCAGCCGACGCCACCCGCATATGCCCGAGTCAGGCGCCCATTAATCGACTACGCAATTGCCCTGGGCCTGACGACCGGGCCTGTGGCGCAAGCAGGCAGATCCATGGCCACCGCTCGCCGGTTGTGGCGGACCGTGACCGAGCAGGTCTCGCGACCGCTCCTGAGGAGTTTCGGATGGCGCTTTAACACCGTAGGTCGTTGCCCATCCAGTGCTTACCGAGAGGTGAGGCGCTCAATCTCGTGGATAACGGCTGCCCGGGAGTCGAGGAGGTTCTTGTATGTATCGGCGGTTGGCAGCGTGCGCGACGTGTCTACGTCTTGCAGCGCTTGTAGTCTCACCGGGTTGTCCGCGCCGCCGAGTTGTGCGAGCTGGTCGAGGAGTGCGAAGTCCTCCTGACCGTCGCGGAATAGCTCCCAACGAATGCTGGACACCGGGCCGTTGGGGCCGGGATAGACGAGGTATTCGTCTCCGGGCCGGTACTTACCGAAGTTGGGGAAGGTTACTCCCATGAATGTGGGGTTCGTGTAGGGGTCTTGCGGCCACGAGTTGTAGGACCAGCGCAGGTAGCCGTCAAGGTTGCGCTGTGCGCTGATCCAGGGCAGCAGGCGGGCACCGACTGGCGGCGACTGCGTGAGGGTGTTCGGGTGGATCGGCTGATTCCAGGTGTAGAACGTGGTCTTCTTGCCTTCAGCCTTGCGCTTGTCGATCAGTTCTTGCGGCCAGGAACTACGCGAGCCTTCGTTGAGTGACAGCTCATTGGCGAGCGGATCGGAGCTTTCGCCGCCGGCGATCGCAAACCGGTTGGCCGCCAGGTCCGGCGCATATTTCTGTACGAGGTCGAACGCCACCTGCATCTCGTTTGTGGGCCGCTCATCGAAGGCGAGATGCGTCTGGTGGAGCCAGCCCTTTGTGCGGAGGTGTTCCTCGAAGGTGACTAGGAACGCCGACCACGCGTCTGTCCATCGCTGCCCGCCGAGGTCGACCCACTCCCACACTTCGGAATTTGTCCGCGTGTCGGTGTAAGTGAGGTGGGGTGGTGGTCCCCCGAATCCGAGCAGACCGAAGACGCTGATTTGTGGGCCGATGCCGGAAGCTAGCGATTCTGCGACAAAGCGGTCCCAGTTGCGGAAGTCGAACGACCAGTCTTCCCCGTTGTAGGACCAGCTGATCAGCGAGTGCCACGGGATGTACGTCTGCGAGTGCCATGACCCATCCGGGCGTTCAAGCGGCCACGGATCGGTCACCGCTGCTGTGTTGACGACGCGCTGACCATGCTCGGCGAGATCGGCCAGATACGGTCGCAACGCCGCGAAGTGAGCGTCCGACCATAGCGGCAGGTGCAACTGGTCAGCGATGGTGTCCGGCTGGAACCACACATTGAGATAGAAGTTCCGCTGCGCGGGAGGCGGCAGCGTCACATCCGCAACCTTGACGGTCAGGTCATACGTCACCGCCCTCGCGTGCTGGGCACGCACCACGATGCGGCTGTGGTACGTGCCGGGGCGCGCCGTTTCGGGAACATCGAAGGTGAACCAGACCGGCTGAACCATGCCGGCAGGCACGTCAACCGTGTCGACGCCGCGTAACGGATCAGCAATCACGCCGCCGGGGGCGTTGGGGCTGTTCGGGATGTACTGCGGATAACGCACCTGGATCTTCTTGGAGATCGCGCCGCCCTCGCCAGTCGGCTTCAGTGGATCAACCTGCACCCGGAGCTTCTCGAGGTCCTGGGCGCTGGTGACGGCGAGCTGGGCGGACGCGTGCCCGCCTCGTACGACCGACAGGGACAACCGCCGGTCGCCGGCGGGAACCGGATCAGGGGCGGCCTGCGGGACGCGGTCGAACGACGAGGACGCGAAGTCGCCGGTCGGGACCCAGGTCCTGAGAGTGTCCGCGAGTGGACGCGCGTTCGCCGAAGCGGGTGTGACGGCAGATCCGATCAGGAGCGCGATGACCGTGAGCCCCACGGTGAAGCGGCGTGACCTGACCACTCTGGTAGGTAGATGAGGGATGTTCGACGGTGCTGGCACGTGATCAACTCCCTGAGCGATATTGCTGGCATCCGACGGATGTCGATCAGTATTGAACAGGGCACTGAGTCCCGCAAGAGGAGAGTGCTCGATAGCGACGGCTTCTCGGCAATATCGAGCAGAAAACTCCATGCTGGTCCGACGGCCTAACCACTGACGAGGAGTCGCGCTGGCCGGGCGGGGAACGTGATTCTCGCCGTCGCGCCGAACCCGGCGCTCGACGTCACCCATGGATTCGGCGATTGCACCGCAGCTCGGTGCAGCGGGTACGGACCGTCAGCGAGCGCCCCGGCGGCAAGGCGGTCAACGTCGGCCGGGTGCTGCATCAGTTGGGGGAGAAGGTCCCCCGGAGGGCGGCCCCTTCGTTCCCTCGCCTGCACACCGGGTGACGTTGACAATGCACGGAGACTGGTTCATCCCGTGGCCGATCTTCCGTCGCTTCATTGACGGTGTCCGGGCGTCGGGGGACCTCGTGGAGGTTGGCCGGGAAGGGTTGCCCACGCAGGAGCTGGGTGACTAACTGGGTGACCACCGGGGCGGACACCAGCGGACGACCAGGGACACCGAAGGACGATCAGAGCGGGTCAACGCTGATGGCGTTCCAGGTCATCGGGCTGTGTTGGTTGCCTGGGGGGTCAAGGGGTCGCAGGTTCAAATCCTGTCGTCCCAACCAGATTTTTACTGGTCGAGCAGGGTGTCACTCAAAAGGGTGGCACCTTTTGGAGCCCGTGTACAAACTGATCCCTGAACCCGCTGCGTGGGCGACAAATGGGTGAAATGGTGACGTAGCGCGAATCGTCGACAACGCGGAGCGACCTTCCGGTAGTAACAGCGGTTATCCAAGCCCTGTCACCAACCGGAAGGCCTGCCGCCGTTGTACGCCACCGCTCCTGTCGTTGTCCCCCGCAACGAAGAAACTGCCTGCTCATGTGTGGCCTGCCGCTATGGTGGCGGAGCTCGCCGCCCGCCCCCATCAGCAGCAACCGATACGATCACGCTAGCCGCATGACAACCCCAACGCGTGTCCACTTTCGCGGGGAAGGCCCCTGACCCATCGCCTTGAGCGCCGCCGCGCTGACCGCGGGCAGAAAAGACGTGAACGCCTTCCCATCCGGATACGTGGCCTTGCGAGGGCGGAAGGTGTAGCCGAGGAAGGTGAACGAGATGTGCTCGAAAGAGCCTCGCCGCCTCGAATCCCGGCAGTACACGATCTTCGTTTGTCGGGATGCAGCCGCAGCCCGACCTGTTCCATTCTCTCGGCGAGCGCAGCAAGCACCTGACGTGCCTGCCGCTCGGTCACGCAATGCACCACGGCGTCGTCGGCGTAGCGTTCGAACTCCACTGTCGGGACCTCGCGTTCCCCAGCCACGTGTCGAACGCGTAGTGCATGAACAGGTTGGCCAGGACGGGCGATACCGCTGATCGGGGTTCCCCGGTGCCGGTCGACCAGGGTTCCGTCGGGTTGCTGGATGGGGGCGGCGAGCCACCGCTTCACATACAGCAATACCCATCGTTGGTCGGTGGTGATGTTGGCCTCGACCGCCTTGACCATCAGGTCCCACGGCACGCTGTCGAAGAACTTGGCGACATCAAGGCCAATCACCCAGTCCTTCTTCCAGCACCGCTGACGGCACTTGGCCACCGCGTCCAGGGCGGAGCGACGGGGCCGGTACACATAGGAATCGTCATGAAAGATCGACTCCGTTCGAGGTTCCAGCGCCAGCGCCGCCACCGTCTGGGCGACCCTGTCGGCCACGGTCGGTAATCCCAGAACGCGGGTACCTCCCCCCCAGCCTTCGGGATTTCCACCGCCATCACCGCAGGAGGGAAGTAGGTTCCCGACGACATTCGATTCCAGATCTTGTAGAGGTTGTTCCTCAGATCGGCTTCGAAGTCCTCGATGGACTGCCTGTCCACTCCGGCAGCGCCCTTGTTGGCCTTGACTCGCTCGTATGCCTCCCACACCAGCCGCTTCGAAATCGCGAAGGGCTTGTCCTTCGGTTCCGACATGCTCACCCGCTTCCTCCCAGGCCTTGCCCGGTTGTTCGTGCGAACAAATCGACAGATGAGCCGGCCCCTTCGCTCCACCCCCATTACCGGGGCTTCGTCACTACTACGGGCCGGTCCGCCAGCGGACGCCGCGACAGTACTCAACGCCTCACGATTTCTGCCGCCCGGCGCACTCCCTCTCGCCACCCCGACCGCGCACGGCCCGGACAGCGGTGTCGGCATCCGCCTTCCCACGTTCCATGCAGAAGCCGCAGACCGGACTCGCGCCGCCTCTACGCCGGACACCACCTGGCCAATAGACGGGCACCCGCCAGGCTCATCCCGGGCCCTTTTAACCACCCCGGTTTTGATGTCATCTACTTGTTTCGACGCGTCCTCGGACGGTTCGCTCTCGCTCGCCTTCCCGGTCCCCACCTGACGCATCACGTGCGCCTTTTCCTCAACGCTCACCACGACGGTCTTCAGCCAACGCAGCTTGAGGTGGTTTGACGTCTCCCCCCGCAGGGCGACGCCGAAGGGCCAGACCTTCATCTCCTGCACAGCACCGCATCCAGCGAGGTCACCTACACAACGACCTCACCTTCTGCGCTCGTGGCGCACTCAAAGAACAAGCTAAGCAACCCAGCATGACCACGTCACAACAATCGGGTCAGAACCGTTCACCACCACATGTCTGCGGCGATTCCCGACGTCAAGGAGACGGCGTAATGATCGAGGAACAGCCGGGCGATCAGATCGCCGCGTGAACCGGTGCCCGACTTGGCGAAGATCGACTTCAGGTGGTCCTGCACGGTGTACGACGACACGTGCAGCCGGCCGGCGATCTGCTTGGTGGACAAGCCCTTGGCCACCAGTTCGGTGACCCGGCGCTCGCTGTCGGTGAAGCCGTACGCATCGACCATCAGGGGCGCCATCTCGGCGGGGCGAGCAGCTTCCAGCATCACTGCGACCTGCGGTTCCGGGCCGTCATTCAGCAGCGAGCCTCGGACGATCAGCCACCGGCCGGCCCGGGTGCGCGCTCGGGCCTTGGCCGGCCGGGTATCGGTCGGCGCAGGTGCTGCACTCGTTGCCGGGCCGCAGAGGGAACGGGCCTGGCGGGCGACAGCGGAGATCACCAGTGGCAGCCGAGCGCCCTCTCTGTCACCGGTGCCCAGCTCGTCCAGCAGGTGATCCGCTGCCTTGTTGGACATGCGCACGCCGTCATCGGCGTCGAGGACCAGCAGAGCGACGTCGTCGGCACCGGCCTGTGCGTCACCGAGCAACAGGCCGCGCCGTAGTCCATCGGCGATCAGGCCGGCGATCGACGAGACGAACTCCACCTCGGCCGGGGAGAAGTACGGGCGCCCCGCTTCCCGGAACACGGTCAGCTGCCCCCATGTCCCGGTGCTGCCGGCGAGCACCACCCGCAACTCATCGGAGAATCCCCCGGGGCGGCGGATCTCCCGCTGACGCAGGCTACGGTCGAGATCACCGGCGGTGGCCTCACTCAGGGTGCCGGCCGAGCGGCCGGCGTGGGCGAGCTGTGACCACTTGTTGAAGTCCGGCTCACGCACCTCGATCTCCACGAGCCGGAGCAGCGCGGCCGCGGGCAGGCCGTTCTCCACGAACTCCGCGGTCGGGAGCATGGTCGCCGGGTCGGTCGTCATCATGCAGGTGCCCTCGGCGGGCACGGCCCGGCCCAAGGCATCGCCGACGGCACGCGCGAAGTCCGGCACGGACAACCCTCGGTGAACCAGCCTGACGATTTCGTCGCGGACGCGCGCATGCGCCGCCGATGCGTTAACCACGATCGGGAGCTTATGGCGATCGACGGCATAATCCCAGAAATCTGGGATACAACCCGGCTCCACGATCTCGCATGCTGGTCGCACAGATACGGTATCCGCCCGGGCAGGCCGGGCCGCACAGAGGGAGCCCCGTACGCCATGATCACCGTCGATACCACCCTCGCCGCCGGCACCTGGGTCGGCGATCCCGTCCATTCCGACGTCTCGTTCAAGGTCCGCCACATGGGCGTCGGCAAGGTCAGGGGAACGATTGCGCTCGCCTCGGCGGCGCTGACCGTCGGCGACGACGGCGGCCGGGTGACCGCCCTCATCGACCCCGCCTCGGTGCACACCGGCAACGAACAGCGCGACCAGCACATCCGGTCGGCCGACTTCCTGAACGTGGAGAACCACCCGCAGATCGAGTTCACCTCGACCGAGGTCCGCGGCTTCGACGGCGAGACCTTCATCCTGGTCGGCGAATTGACCCTGCACGGTGTCACCAGGACCGTCGAGCTGGAGGCCGAGTTCCTCGGCGTCGTCGACGACCCGTCCGGCGCGGAGCGCACCGGGTTCTCGGCGACCACCACCATCAGCCGTGCCGCGTTCGGCGTCGACATCCAACTCGGCTTCGGCGCCGGCAACGTCGTGGTCGCCGACACCATCGAGATCGCCATCGCGGTCGAGTTCACGAGCACCGGACCGGACCCACGATGACCCTCGTGGCACACCGTCGTACGTACCGAAAGGATTGGAAACGTGAGTAAGACCGTGCTGTACATGTCGATGTCGGTGGACGGGTTCATCGCCGGGCCGAACGTGGCGCCGGGCAACGGGCTCGGTGACAAAGGGCAGCGGCTGCATGAGTGGTTTCTGCCGGATGCCGACGCCGAGCACAGAACAGGCAGCCACCTGGCGGGCGTGAACCGTGAAGTCATGGACGAGGCCATGGCCACCGGGGCGGTCGTCGTCGGCCGGCGGACGTTCGAGCTCGCCGACGGCTGGGGCGGCGACCACCACGATGGCGTGCCGATCTTCGTCCTGAGCCGCCGTCAGCCCGATCCCAAGCTGCAATGGCCCGGGGTCACCTATGTAAGCGACGTCACGGCCGCGATGAGCATGGCCAAGGACGCGGCCGGCGACAAGGACGTACTGGTCCACGGAGCCCGCACCGCTCGGCTGGCACTTGCCGCAGGCGTCCTCGACGAACTGCAGATTCACCTGATCCCGGTCCTACTCGGACAGGGTGAACCGCTCTTCGAGGACATGCCACCCGACCACATCGAGCTCGAACTGCTCCGTGCCGTGGACGGGCCGGGTGTGGCGCACCTGCGCTACCGCGGAAGAACGGCGGGCTGAGGCGATGGCACTCATCCGGCTGTACATGACCATATCCCTGGACGGTTACGTCACCGGGCCGCGGGACAGTCTGGACACCCCGATGGGCATCGGCGGGTTCCGCCTTTTCAACTGGCTCGATCGGCGCAACGACCCGGGACCAAGCGGACAGGTGTACACCGAGGTGCTGGTCACCCGCGCCGTCATCTCCGGCCGCCGTACCTACGAACACGCCGACCGCTGGCAGGGCGACCATCACGACGGCGTCCCGATCTTCGTCCTGACCCACAACGTCCCGGACGACCCGCCACCGGGCGGCGTCCGCTACGTCACCGACGTCCGCGAGTGCGCCGCACATGCCCGCGCGGCGGCCGGGGACGGCGACGTGATGGTGCACGGTGCCGGGGCGGCGCAGGCGCTGCTGCGGGCAGGGCAGCTCGACGAACTGGAACTGCACGTCGTACCGGTCCTGCTCGGGCAGGGACGAAGGCTGTTCGACAACCTGCCCGCCGAGCACATCGAACTCGACGCGGTCCGCCGGTTGACCACTCCGCAGGTCGAGGATCTCGCGCAGCACGTCACGCACATGCGCTACCGCATCCGCCGTCCGTGACCCGGAGCTTGCTGATGGTCGGAGAGGGGGATAGCGCCTCACAGTCCAGAGCCGAACCCAGTGACCGTTGACATCGTCTCTTTCATCGCTGCTCTGATAGGCGTCGTCACTCTGATGTTGGGTTCGGGAGCAGCGAGCGCCACAAGCATCGCGCACTCAGCTAATGCGGCGGATTCCGCTATACGGGACAATTCGATTCTGAAACCAAGGAACGAGGTTATTCATGCCATCCATTCGTCGTATTACGTCTTGTCTAGTCGTGGTCGGGTTGTGCCTGACCATGTCCGTGACCCGAGCGTTGGCGTCATCCGGATCCGAGCGGGAGGTTGCGCCCGCCACCGCTGGCCCGTGGCTTTCCAGCGGTTGGTACTGGAACAACGAAAGGCAGTGTTACGCGGATAAAATCGCCAAGTGGGGGCAGGGCTATGAAGTCCGACCGGTAGAGCAACTTTGCTATCACAGCGGCCCCGACATGACGTTCTTCGGATATCGGACGCCCTGACACGTGAATCAACCTCAGCCAGGCAGGCGGCAGCGAACCCTGGCCGGCGACGGTGATCGTCGATCAGGGATTCGGCGGGGATGGGGTTAGGCGGCCGCTGGTTCGACGGTGACCTTAGGGCCCAGGGCCTGGAGTTTGGCGATCAGTCGCTGGGCTTCCTTCTCGGGGTCTTTGCGGGTGGTGAAGTAGTCTTCGCCGAGTTCGTGGTACAGCGTGCTGGTGGCCAGGACGTGCCAGATGATGACGATCATGGCGTGGGCGACGGTGACGATCGCCTTGTTCTTGGCCACGCCGCTGCGGTAGCCGCCGTTCTTCATCACGTGCCGGTGGTAGAGCGAGCGCAGGTAGCCGGTATGTCGCACCGCGGACCAGGCGGCCTCGACCACGACCGGTTGCAGGTGCTGGTTGCCGTGGCGGCGTCGTCCGGGCTTGCGTTTGCCCGCCGACTCGTGGTTACCCGGAGCCAGTCCCGACCAGGCGGCCAGCTTGGCGGCGGTGGCGAAGAACTCCCGCGGGCAGGTGAGGTTTCGCCGATCACCTGGGCGGCGGCCATCGGCCCGATCCCGGGGATGCTCGTCAAGAGCTCCCGGGCGAGGCGAAAGGGCACCATCATCTCCTCGACCTGCGCATCGAGTTTGGCGATCATCTGATCGAGAAGATCGAGATGCTGCAGGTGCAGCCGGCGAGCCGCCTCTTTGTGTACGCTGTAGAACGTCTTGTAGGTGCGCTTGATGGTGACCCGCCCCTGCGGGCCGTCACCGGGAGTGCGGACCGCGATGGCGATCTCGTCCTTGCCGACATCGATCGCCGCGCACCGCTGGTAGAGAACCTGCATGCCGTCCCGCCCTTCCCCAGGACCTGTTGATCAGGACATGCATGCCACCCGCGGAGCCCCGACAGTGATCTAAGAAGCTGACACTCGCGTTCACGACGCAACCCGGGGGACACCCGAAGGTGAGGGCTCCAGCGTCCATCTCATGGACGGTCTCCACGAGCCATAGCGGACCGACGTCAGCGGGCAGCACACCCAGCGATTCTCATCCACGCGAGCACGCCCGAAGGGCGGATCTGGATCTAATGGCCAAGTCGCGTCACAAGAACCTGCGCCAGTACTTCAAGCCGACGCCAGAGGCGATCGCGGAGGTGACCGCGTTGCTCGCGCCCGCAGGAGCGCAAGCCTCTGCTCCCCCTCCAGCCCTGCACAGCGGGCGCAGGCCACCATGTCGTCGCCGACCGCCTTGGGCCGCCTGCCCATACTGCCCCGCGCTCGCGGCCAGACGCCTGGCGTTCCAGAAACTTCTCCCGGATGTACTCACGCTCGAAGGTTTCGTCGACCCCGACGGGCCGATTTCCCACGGCTCATCTTCACGTTGCCTAGTTCGCTCGCGCCGCACCGGTGGAGGGCGGTCTTCGTTTCGCTCCTGACCGACGCCAATCTTCACGTTGGGAGGTCTCGGGAAGGGAGGTTGGAACCTGCGTCGGAAGGCATGTGACGACACCGTCGCCGTGATCGGCATGCTCCTGAACCGTACTGGTGTCCTGAGCTCAGTCGGCGACCGACGTGCCCAGTAGCGCGCCCAGGGCGATGCTGATGCCCGCGATGAGCACACCGCCGAGAGTGACGGTGGCCAGCGACCCGCGAATGAGACGCCGAAGAACCGGTGGCGCAGCCATGCGAGGGTCAGCAGTTCCAAGATGACCACCACCAGCGCGGCTACAAGCGCGGGCAGATACGACGGAATCAAGAACGGCAAGGTGTGCATGATGCCGCCGACAAAGGTACCGCCGCCGACGACGCAACCTCTTCGCCACGCGCTGCCGCGTTCGGTAACCGCTCCAGTGTCGGACAGTCCCTCGGAGAACGCCATACTGATCGCCGCCCCGATGGCCGTGGCCAGCCCCCGCCACGAACGCGTAACCCGGCTGCCGGGTCGAGACCACCACGGCGAAGATCGGCGCCAGCGAGGACAACGAGCCATCGATGAGCCCGTTCAACCCTGGCTGCACCCGCTGGAGAAGAACGCGCCTACCCAAAGAAGGACCGGTATGGTCTTTTTCCTCCATATGCCTAATCTTCGACCAGCCCGTCGTGGGTGGGGTCTTCCGTCCTCCTAGTGCTGGTAAAAAAGCAGGCCCGCGCAGATACGACGAAAAGAAGCGGGCATTCAGGCAGGCGTCGTTGTCCGTGTCTGAGGAGCACCATGGCCATGCCGCGATCTGCCGTCCTGCTCGGACTGGCTCTCATGACGGGGGTCGCCTGCCGCCCGGTCGCGACAATCGAGGCAGCCCCCGCCACGCCGACCGCGCCGGCCCCGACCGCGCAGGCGCAGCCGGCGTTCCGCCAGCCGCGCGAACTGATCAGCAGCGGCGGCCTGCTGAGGGTACGGCTCGTAGTGGAGCAACGTACCGTCCGGCTGGCCGGCCAGGACGTCAAGGCACTGACCTACAACGGAGACTACATGCCGCCCACGCTCCGCCTGCGCCCCGGCGACCGGCTCGACCTGACCCTGGTGAACCGGCTGGGCGAGCACACCAACCTGCACACCCATGGCTGGCACGTCTCCCCGAGCGGCAATTCCGACAATGTCTACCTGCACATCATGCCGGGCCAGACCTACCACTACAGCTACCGCCTACCCAAGGATCTGGAACCGGGCACGTACTGGTACCACTCGCACGCCCACCCGATCTCCGAGCCGCAGGTCTTCGCGGGCCTCTCCGGCGCCATTGTGATCGACGGGCTCGACCGCTACCTCCCGCGCCGCCTGCACGGCATCA
Source organism: Nonomuraea cypriaca (assembly GCF_015645445.1). Classification (GTDB taxonomy): domain Bacteria; phylum Actinomycetota; class Actinomycetes; order Streptosporangiales; family Streptosporangiaceae; genus Nonomuraea; species Nonomuraea cypriaca. Next base: position 58,212 of record NZ_JADOGI010000009.1, read on the forward strand.
CCGAACGCCTCATCGCGCTCAAGGACTTCCAGGTACACGACGGAGCCATCCCCACGACCGGCATCGACAGCAACGCGTCCACCACCAGGACCGTGAACGGGCTCGTCAATCCGGTCATCCACATCCGCCCCGGCGAAACCCAGCTGTGGCGCCTGGCCAACATCAGCGCCGACATCGCCTACAACGTCCGGCTCGAGGGCGCCCGCCTCACCGTGCTGGCCCAGGACGCCAACCCCGCCAACCGCGTCTGGAGCGACGAAGCCCTGCTCCTGCCGCCCGGGGCGCGCTACGACGTGCTCGTGCAGGGACCGCCGGCCGGCCGTACGCGCCTGATCACCACCGCCTACAACACCGGCCCGGACGGCGACTCCTACCCGGAGACAACACTGGCCACCCTCGTATCCGCCGGACGCCCCATGTGGCCCGCGTCCATCCCCGCCGCCTTTGCTCCGATCGACGACCTCAGCAAGGACCGCATCGACCGGCGACGCACCATCACCTTCTCCGAGAACGACGAGACCAACCAGTTCTTCATCAACGGCAAGCTGTTCGACCCCGACCGGATAGACGCGCGTGCGAAGCTGAACACCACCGAGGAGTGGCTTGTCCGCAACGCCTCCGACGAGCAGCACACCTTCCATGTGCACGTCAACGACTTCCAGCTGATGAGCGTGAACGGCCGGCCTTACCACTTCCGTGGCTGGCAGGACACCGTTCAGCTGCCCGTGCGCGGAGAGGTGGTCATCCGGATGAGGTTCCGCGACTTCACCGGAAAATACCCGTTCCACTGCCACATCCTCAACCATGAGGACCGGGGGATGATGGCCAACATCGAGGTCACCCGCTGAGCCGATGGTGTAGCCCAGAACACTCCGCAGCATCGCCGTACACCGAGGACAAGACGACCCCGTCATCGTCAATGTTCGGAGCGTCGAGCATGGTCGCGCCACCAGTCCGCCACGCGGGCAGCCAGGTCACGGCAGCTCTGAGAGGCCGACCAGCACACCATCCGCTCCTGAGACGACTGCGCTCAGCGCCTCGTCATCCTGAACGAAGTTGAAAACGATGTCGGCGTCTCAGTGACCTGGCGTTCCATGGTGCGCCAGCGACAGCGCGGCCTGCTCGCCGGACGCCCAGCGCGTCTAGGATGGCGGTCGCCGAACAACTCACGGGGCCACAGCGCCGCCCTTGTCAGCGAGCTCAATGCCGCCCACGGGTCCGCCTTCGGCGCATTCACCGCCCCGGAGGCTCGGTCACGGCCGCAGCACCGCCTTGACCACTCCCTCGGCGCGCCGATCGAACGCCCGATACAGCCCGGGAGCGTCGTCGAGCCGGCCGTGGTGGGTGACCACCACACTGGGACGGGCTCGTCCGGACAGCACCATGTCACGCAGCAGCACCGTGTAACGCCGGTCATGCGTCCGGCCGAACCGCACCGAGATGCCCTTGGAGAAGAAGGTCCCCCATGGCACCGTCAGGCGGCCATCGACGTTTCCCTCTGGTGCCGGGTTCAGGTCCTTCTCGGCGTAGACGCCGATGACAGCCAGATGGCCGCTCGGGTTGACCAGCCGTGCGAGATCACCGACGATCTGCCCGGGGTTCTCCACGTCGTGCTTCAGGCGGTCACGGGCCTGGAAGCCGACCGCGTCGATGCCCGCCTCGACTCCGCGCATCGCCTCCTCGCCAGGCGCGAGACCGCGATCCTGGCGGAGTCCGCGGATCTGCTCGACCGGGTCCCCTTGCCGGTAGTCCACGGGTACGGCGCCGATCTCTGCGGCCTTGTCCAGCCGCTCGGACACCGAGTCGACAACGTAGACCTCGGCGGCGCCCTTGATCAGAGCGCTGTATGCGGCCAGCAGGCCGATGGTACCGGCGCCGAACACCGCGACCGTCGTGCCCGTGAGGCCGGTTGCGCTTGCGTGTCGTTGCCTAGGCTTCGAGTAGTTCGGCGGGATCGAACGAGGCCGGGAAGGGCTCGGTCAGCGTCACGAGTTCGCCCGCCTTCGTCTGTCCGGTCATCTCGTAGCCGTCCGGGCCAAGCTGGAACACCTCGACGCGTGGAATGTCGGCACCTTCGATCTCAACCCTGATGAACACGCCGATGCCGGCCTTGGCGTATTTGGGCGGCTTGATCTCGTAGTCCCGCCGACGATTGCCCAGCCCAGGACTGACGATCTCGGCCACGGCCGCCACGTCCGAGGCCGGGAAGACCACCGTGCGAGCCATGACCAGGTCACGGGGCACCACCGCGACGTCGGGAATGAGCCCGTCGTCCCCGGTCTGCACGTTCACCGTCTCGACGACCACGAGATCCGGCTTCGCCGCCCTGGCCGCCGCCGTGAGGACCGCTCGCAAACCGCCGGCGCACAATGCGTGCGAGCCCATGGGCACAGGACTCACCGAGAAGTTCCCGTCGATCAACTCGATGCGCTCCCCCGTTTCGGGCAGCTTGAGCCAGTCATCGACGGTGTAACCGGTGACGCGGCCGGCGGGGAACAGCGGCGTCCGCCTGGGCGCCGGGTGTGCGACCAGCCGGCCCTCGCTAGGCAGAGCGCTCATATCGTCGCCACCTTCCATGAGCCGAGTCTCGCATCGCCATGACCGATCGCGTGTGTTTACGCGTTCATGCGATCACAACAAGTGACGCTTTGACATTACCGTCACATGACGTGCCATGTCCTTTCTCGCGAGATCCGGCACGTGTTCCCTGCGGAGGTGCAGGTCAGGCAAGGCTCTCCTGCGTTGCGGATCTTAGGGACCTATGCCTACATTTCATGAATAAGCCGTTTATAGGTGGAGGAATTGCATGACCGTCGAGCTCGCCCCGCCGTACTCTCCGGAGAAGCACCACCGCCACCGGGACGTGACCGGTGGGTGGTTGCGGCCGGCGGTGTTCGGGGCGATGGATGGGCTGGTGTCCAACTTCGCGTTGATCGCCGGAGTCGTGGGGGCCGCCGGCGCCGGGCAGGGCGCGGTGCTGGCGGGGGTCGCGGGCCTGGTCGCCGGGGCGTGTTCCATGGCGGCCGGCGAGTACACGTCGGTCAAGTCCCAGACGGAGCTGATGCGGGCCGAGATCGCCGTGGAACGCCGGGAGCTGGCCCGCGACCCCGTTGGCGAGCAGGCGGAGCTGGCCGCGCTCTACCGGGCGCGCGGCCTCGACCCCGAGCTGGCGCGCCGGGTCGCCGAGAGGTTGTCCGCCGATCCCGAGCAGGCGCTGCGGGTGCACGTACGGGAGGAGCTGGGGGTGGATCCCGACGACCTGCCCTCGCCTTACGTGGCCGCCGGGTCGTCGTTCTGCGCGTTCGCCACCGGGGCGCTGGTGCCGCTGGCGCCGTTCCTGTTCGGGGCGGCCGGGCTGGTGGTGGCCCTGGTGCTGAGCGTGATGGCGTTGTTCGGGTTCGGTGCGGCGGTGGCCGTGATGACCGCGCGCCCGTGGTGGCTCGGCGGTCTGCGGCAGCTCGCGCTGGGCGTGGGCGCCGCGAGCGTCACGTTCGGCCTGGGCCACCTGCTCGGCGTCGCGGTCTCATAACCCGCCCACGGCCGGCCCGGCCTCTTGGCGCCATGATCTGCGTCAGAGAGGTCACGGCGTCCACCTCACGAGCACCCGGCCCTCGGGGATCAACGTGGACCGCTCCCACGTCCAGCTCGCCACGGTGATCATCTCGGCGGGCCGGTCGAGGGGGACGGGCGTGTCGAACAGGGCGGAGTGCGGGGTGAGCCGGAGGCCGCCACGGGGGATGACGACGGTCTCCAGCGGCGTGCGCAGGGTGGGGCCGTCGGGCTCGTCGAGATCGCTGCGTACCCAGGTGTCCGTCCCTGCGAAGGAGGTGAACGCGAGCGCCCCACGGGGGGCCGAGCAGGAGTGGCGCAGCGCCCCGGCGGGCACCCAGCCGTGGTGGCCGGGCAGGTAGGTGACGCCGGAGACGTTGAGCTCGCCGTCGAGCACGACGAACTCCTCCCCCGCGAGGTGGTGGCCGCGCTCGGGCCGCGCCCAGCCGGGCGGGAAGCGGACGAGCGAGGCGGAGCCGTCCAGCCTGGCCCGCCGCACCGGGAGGGTGGAACCGGGCATCAGGAAGTCTCGGCCGGGCAGCTCCGCGTCGAGCAGGTCGATCAGCACGTCGGCGGCCTCATCGGGGCTAGCCCTTGCGACGCCGTCTCTTGACGATGGCGCGCAGGGTCAGCAGCAGCACGACGGCCACGAACTGGCCGCCCAGCACGATGCGGTTGACGTCGATGGCGGGCCGCCACTGGACGTCGCCGTCCTTGAGCACGTAGACCCCCGCGGGCGTGGCGGTGAAGCCGAAGCCGCCTCCGCCGCCCTCGCCTTCCTCACCCCCCTTGTCAGGCTTGTCGCGCTTGCTCTGGCCCTGGCCCCCGCCGCCCCCCTGGGCGACTCTGGCGACGGGGATGATGATCGAGTCGCCCTGGTGGATCGGCTCGCCGAAGACGCGCCGCACGGTCGCGGCGTCCTTCGACTGCTCCACCAACTCCATGATGTTCATCACCCCATCGTCACCCCGCGGAGCCCCATCGTCCTAGTCGAACGTGGTGGAGATCTCGTGCCAGCCGCCCGGCGCGATCTCCGCCGCGCGCTCCGGCCCCCACGACCCCTTCGTGTACGGCAGCGGCCGCTCCGGCAGGTCGAGCACCGGCTGCACGATCCGCCACGACTCCTCCACCAGGTCGAACCTGGCGAACCTGCGCGGGTCGCCGCTGACGGCGTCGGACAGGATGCGCTCGTAGGCGGCTTCCATGGGCCCGAGCACCTTGGTGAAGTCGACGCTCACCGGAACCGGCCTGGTGTGCTGCTTGCCCGGCTCCTTGGCCAGCAGGTCGAACGTCACACCGGCGTCGGGCTGCAGCCTGAACCTGATGAGGTTGGGGCTCTCGGGGACGTCGCCGTCGCCGAACATCGTCACCGGAGGCCGGTGCAGCTCGGCGACGATCTCCAGGTCGGTGGCGGGAAGGGCCTTGCCGGAGCGGATGCACCAGGGCACCCCGGCCCAGCGCCAGTTGTCGATGTAGGCGCGCAGGGCGACGTAGGTCTCGGTCGTGGAGTCGGGGCGCACGCCATCGGTGCCGAGGTAGCCGGAGTATTGGCCGCGTACGACGTCGGCGGGCGCGATGGGCTTGACCGCGCGCAGCACGCGCCACTTCTCGTCGAGCTGGGCCCGGGCGTCGGTGGACGGCGGCGGGTCCATGGCGAGGATGGCCAGGAGCTGCAGCAGGTGGTTCTGGACCACGTCACGGATGGTGCCGGTGGCGTCGTAGAAGGCGCCCCGGTCGCGTATGTCGAAGTCCTCGGCCATGGTGATCTGGATGCTGCGGATGTGGGCGCGGTTCCAGATCGGTTCGAGCAGCGCGTTGGCGAACCGGAAGACCATGAGATCCTCCACCGGCTCCTTGCCCAGGAAGTGGTCGACCCGGCGCAGGTGGTCTTCGTCGAAATGCTTGAGCAGCTCGTCGTTGAGCCTGCGGGCCGATTCGAGGTCGTGCCCGAACGGCTTCTCCACCACTAGCCGGGCGTCGCGGTTGAGGCCCTCTCCCGCCAGCCCCTCGGCGACGGTGGCGAACAGCGACGGCGGCACCGCGAGGTAGTGGACGAGGAAGCCCAGCCCCTCGGTCTCGTCGCGCAGCCTGGCGAACGTCCCGGGGTCGCGGTAGTCGCCGGAGACCAGCCGCAGGTTGCCCGCCAGCCTCTCGAACGCCGCGTCGCGGACGCCGCCGCAGCCCTCGCGGACGCGCTCAAGCAGCGCGTCGAGACCCATATCGGTCTTGGCCACCCCGATGATCGGCAGGTCGAGCCGACCGTTGGCGATCAGGCGATAGAGCGCGGGCAGGACCAGCTTGTCCGCGAGGTCGCCCGTGCTGCCGAACAGGACCAGCGCGCCGGCCCGCGCCATCTCAGGCCCGCCTTCCGCGCAGCTCGCGGTAGCGGCGTACGAGGTGCTCGGTGGACGCGTCAGGGAGCTCCGTCGGCGGCTCGGCGGAGACGAGCGCGGGCGCCAGGTCCAGCGCCATCTTCTTGCCCAGCTCGACCCCCCACTGGTCGAAGGAGTCGACGCCCCAGATCGTGCCCTCGACGAACACGATGTGCTCGTAGAGCGCGACGAGCTGGCCCAGCGTGCCTGGGGTCAGCTTGGGCGCGAGGATCGTGGAGGTGGGCCGGTTGCCCGGCATCACCTTGTGCGGCACGACCTCGGCCGCGGTGCCCTCACCGGCGATCTCCTCGGCCGTCTTGCCGAACGCCAGCGCCGACGTCTGCGCCAGCAGATTGGCGGTGAGCTGGTCGTGCATGCCCTCGCGGTCCTCGAAGGGCTCGGCGAAGCCGATGAAGTCGGCCGGCACCAGCCGGGTGCCCTGGTGCAGGAGCTGGTAGAAGGCGTGCTGGCCGTTGGTGCCCGGCTCGCCCCAGAAGATCTCCCCGGTGGCCGTCGTCACTGGGGAGCCGTCGGCGCGTACGGACTTGCCGTTGGACTCCATCGTGAGCTGCTGCAGGTAGGCGGGGAAGCGGTGCAGCCGCTGGCTGTAGGGCAGCACGGCACGGGTCTCGGCGCCGAAGAAGTCGTTGTACCAGACTCCGAGCAGGCCCATCAGCACCGGCATGTTGGCCTTGAACGGCGCGGTGCGGAAGTGCTGGTCCATGGCGTGGAAGCCGGCGAGCATCTCGCGGAACCGCTCGGGGCCGATGGCGATCATGAGGGAGAGCCCGATGGCGCCGTCGAAGGAGTAGCGGCCGCCGACCCAGTCCCAGAAGCCGAACATGTTGTCGGTGTCGATGCCGAAGGCGGCGACCTTCTCCGCGTTGGTGGAGACGGCGACGAAGTGCTTGGACACCGCCTCGTCGCCGAGCGCGTCGACCAGCCAGCGGCGCGCGACCCTGGCGTTGGTGAGCGTCTCGAGCGTGGTGAAGGTCTTGGAGCTGACCACGAACAGGGTGGTCGCGGGGTCGAGCCCGGCGAGGTTGCCGGTGATGTCGGCCGGGTCGATGTTGGAGACGAACCTGGCCGTGATGCCGGCGTCGGCGTAGTCGCGCAGCGCCTCGTAGGCCATGGCGGGGCCGAGGTCGGAGCCGCCGATGCCGATGTTGACCACGGTCTCGATCGGCTTGCCCGTGGCGCCCTTCCACTCCTTCGACCTGACCCGGCCGGCGAACGCGCTCATCTCGTCCAGCACGGTGTGCACGTCGGCCACGACGTCCTGACCGTCCACGACGAGCCGGGCGTCGCGGGACATGCGCAGCGCCACGTGCAGGACCGCGCGATCCTCGCTGACGTTGATGTGCTCGCCGCCGAACATCCGGGCGATCCTGTCGCGCAGGCCCGCCCGCTCGGCCAGGGCCACCAGCAGGTCGATCGTCTCCTCGGTGGCCCGGTGCTTGGCGTAGTCGAGGTAGAGGTCGCCGGCGGTCACCGTCATGCGCCCAGCGCGTCCCGGGTCCTGCGCGAACAGCTCGCGCAGATGCCTGTCGGCCAGCTCCTCGTGGTGCTTGCCCAGGGCCGCCCACTCCTGGCTCCGGGTGATGTCGCCGTTCACGCTTTCTGCCTCCTTGATCGCCGAACAGATCACCATCGTCCCGTAACCGCATACCCGCCGCGGTTCATTCCGCGCATGGCGGAGCGGAGATCTTCGGCAACTTGGTGCGATTCGGGCCGGCAGCGCCTCAGTGGGATTCGCGACCGACGTGATCGCCGCTGGAACCGGTGAGGAAGTCGAGGTCGGCGCCGCGGTCGGCCTGGGTGACGTGCTCCACGTAGAGGCGTTCCCACCCGCGTACGGGCCTGGCGTGCCCGTTCATGACCGGCTCCCTGGCGGCCAGCTCGGCGTCGGGGACGTCCACGTCGAGCCGTCTGGCGGCCACGTCCAGGACGATCGGGTCGCCGGTGCGCACCTTCGACAGCGGCCCGCCGGCCGCCGCCTCGGGCGCGGTGTGCAGCACGACCGTGCCGTACGCGGTGCCGCTCATGCGGGCGTCGCTGATGCGCACCATGTCGCGTACGCCCTTGGCCAGCAACTTGGCCGGCAGCGGCAGGTTGCCGACCTCCGGCATGCCGGGGTACCCCTTGGGCCCGCAGCCGCGCAGCACCAGCACCGATGTCTCGTCCACGTCCAGGTCCGGGGAGTCGAGCCGGGCGTACACGTCCTCCACGCTGTCGAAGACGACGGCCCTGCCGCGGTGGCGCAGCAGCTCGGGCGAGGCGGCGGCGGGTTTGATCACGGCGCCGCCCGGCGCGAGGTTGCCGCGCAGGACGGCGATGCCCGCGTCCGGCAGCAGCGGATCGGAGCGCCGCCTGATGACGCTCTCGTCCCATATCTCCGCCCCGGCGAGGTCCTCCACGAGGGGCCGTCCCGTGACGGTGATCGCGGCGGGGTCGAGCAGGTCCTCGACCTCCTTGAGCACGGCCGCGAGGCCGCCCGCCCTGAACAAATCGTCCATCAGGTGCCGCCCGGCCGGCTGGAGGTCGACGAGCAGCGGCACGCCGGCGCCGGTGCGGTCGAAGTCGTCCAGGCTCAGCTCGACGCCCAGCCGGCCGGCGATGGCCAGCAGGTGGACGACGGCGTTGGTGGAGCCGCCGACGGCGGCCAGGGTCACGATGGCATTGAGGAACGCGCCCCTGGTCATGACCTGGCTCGGGCGGCGGCCCTCCATGACGAGACCGACGGCGAGGCGGCCGGTCTCGTGCGAGCGCTCGAGCAGGCGGCTGTCCGCCGCGGGCGTGCCGGCGGTGCCGGGCAGCGTCATCCCGAGCGCCTCGGCCATGCAGGCCATGGTGGAGGCGGTGCCCATGGTGTTGCAGTGGCCGCGGCTGCGGATCATGGACGACTCGGACCGCAGGAACGCCTCGCGGGAGAGCGTTCCCGCGCGGACCTCCTCGCTGAGCCGCCACACGTCGGTGCCGCAGCCGAGCGGCGCGCCGCGGAAGTGTCCCGTCAGCATGGGGCCGCCGGGCACCACGACGGCGGGCAGGTCCACGGAGGAGGCGGCCATCAGCAGGGACGGGATGGTCTTGTCGCACCCGCCGAGCAGCACCACGCCGTCGATGGGGTTGGCGCGCAACATCTCCTCGGTGGCCATGGCGGCCAGGTTGCGCCAGAGCATCGCGGTCGGGCGGACGTTGGTCTCGCCGAGCGAGACGACGGGCAGGTTGAGCGGTACGCCGCCGGCCTCCCACACGCCGTCCATGACGCTCTTCGCCACCTCGTTCAGGTGGGAGTTGCAGGGGGTGAGGTCGGAGGCGGTGTTGGCGATCGCGATGTGCGGCTTACCGCCTTCGAACGCCTCACGCGGCAGCCCGCGCCGCATCCACGCCCGATGGATGTAGGAGTTTCGGTCGTTTCCCGAATACCAGCGCGAACTCCTCAATTCCATGTGCGGCACCTTATCCGGCGCTGGGGGGATTCAGCACGTTCTGTGGAGGAAGCAGCTGAATATGGACCACATCGACGCGTACTGGCGGGCGGCCAACTATCTGTCCGTCGGGCAGATCTATCTGCTGGACAATCCGCTGCTGACCGAGCCGCTGCGTCCCGAGCACATCAAGCCGCGGCTGCTCGGCCACTGGGGCACGACGCCCGGCCTGAACTTCTGCTTCGCCCACCTCAACCGGGTGATCAGGGAACGCGACCAGGACATGATCTACATCGCCGGCCCAGGGCACGGCGGGCCCGGGGCGGTGGCGCACGCGTGGCTGGAGGGCTCGTACTCGGAGCGCTATCCGGACATCTCGCAGGACGCGGAGGGGATGCGGCGGCTGTTCCGCCAGTTCTCCTTCCCCGGCGGCGTGCCGAGCCACGTCGCGCCGGAGACGCCCGGCTCGATCCACGAGGGCGGCGAACTCGGGTACTCGCTCGCGCACGCGTACGGGGCCGCGTTCGACAACCCGGACCTGGTCGTGGCGTGCGTCATCGGCGACGGCGAGGCCGAGACCGGCCCGCTCGCCACGAGCTGGCACTCCAACAAGCTCACGGACCGCCGCCGCGACGGCGTCGTCCTGCCCATCCTGCACCTGAACGGCTACAAGATCGCCGGCCCGACCCTGCTCGCCCGCATTCCCGAGGACGAGCTGATCAAGCTCATGGAGGGGTACGGCCACCGCCCCCACCTCGTGGGCCCCGACCACGAGGAGATGGCGGCCGCCCTGGACACCGCGTTCGAGGAGATGGCGGCCTACAAGGACGGCGACGCCGACCGGCTGCCGATGATCATCCTGCGGACGCCGAAGGGCTGGACCGGGCCGCGCGAGGTGGATGGGCTACCGGTCGAGGGCACCTGGCGGGCCCACCAGGTGCCGCTGGCCAAGGTCCGCGACAACGCCGGCCACCTGGCGATGCTGGAGGAGTGGATGCGCTCGTACCGGCCGGAGGAGCTGTTCGACGGCCAGGGCCGGCCGGTCCAGGCGATCCTGGACACGGTGCCGCGGGGCGGGCGGCGGATGAGCGCCAACCCGCACACCAACGGCGGCGAGTTGCTGGAGCCGCTGCGACTGCCCGACTTCCGCATGCTTGCCGTCGAGGTCAAGTCGCCGGCCACCCAGTCGAGCGAGCCCACGCGGGTGCTCGGCGGGTTCCTGCGCGACGTGATCAGGTACAACCCGCACACGTTCCGCCTGATGGGACCGGACGAGACCGAGTCGAACCGGTTGTCGGCGGTGTTCGAGGCCACCGACAGGGCCTGGGACGCCGAGACGCTGCCTACGGACGAGCACCTGGCCGCCGGCGGGCGGGTGATGGAGGTGCTGAGCGAGCACCTGTGCCAGGGCTGGCTGGAGGGCTACCTGCTGACCGGCCGGCACGGGCTGTTCAACTGCTACGAGGCGTTCATCCACATCATCGACGCCATGTTCAACCAGCACGCCAAGTGGCTGGAGTCGTCCAAGAAGATCCCGTGGCGGCGCCCGGTCGCCTCACTCAACTACCTGCTCTCGTCGCACGTGTGGCGGCAGGATCACAACGGGTTCAGCCACCAGGATCCGGGCTTCCTCGGCGTGGTGGTGAACAAGAAGGCGTCGGTGGTGCGCGTCTACCTGCCGCCGGACGCCAACACCCTGCTCTCGGTCGGCGACCACTGCCTGCGCTCCCGCGACTACGTCAACGTCATCGTGGCGGGCAAGCAGCCGATCCTGGACCTGTTCACGATGGACGAGGCCATCGCGCACAACACGCGTGGCCTGGGCATCCTGCCCTGGGCCTCCACCGACCAGGGGGCCGACCCGGACGTCGTGCTGGGGTGCGCGGGCGACGTGCCCACCCTGGAGACCCTGGCCGCTGCAGCGCTGCTCCGCGAGCACCTGCCCGACCTGCGGGTACGGGTCGTGAACGTGGTGGACCTCATGCGGCTCCAGCCGCCGTCGGAGCACCCGCACGGCATGTCCGACGCCGAGTTCGACACCCTGTTCACCACCGGCAAACCGATCATCTTCAACTTCCACGGCTACCCGTCGCTCATCCACCAGCTCACCTACCGCCGGCACGGCCATGCCCACCTGCACGTACGCGGCTACAAGGAGGAGGGCACCACGACGACGCCGTTCGACATGGCCATGCTGAACGACATCGACCGCTTCCACCTGGTCATGGACGTCATCGACCGCGTGCCAGAACTGGGCTCGACCCAGGCGCACCTGCGCCAGTTCATGAGCGACGCCCGGCTGTACGCCCGCGCGTACACCAGGGACCACGGCGAGGACCCCCCGGAGATCAGGTCGTGGACATGGCCCGCCACATCCTCGTCCTGAACACCGGCTCCTCGTCGATCAAGTACGAGCTCGTCGACATGACCACGCGTACGCGGCCCGCCAGGGGGCTGGTCGAGCGCATCGGCGAGGAGGGCGGGCGGCTGACGCACCACGCCGGGGGCGGGAGGCCGTACGAGCGGCGGGCCCGCTTCCCCGGGCACCGCGAGGGGCTGGCGGCGGTCATGGAGGCGTTCGAGGCGGCCGGGCCCGAGCTGAACCCGGTCGCGGTCGGGCACCGGGTCGTGCACGGGGGGAACAGGTTCACCGAGGCCGTGCTCATCGACGACGGCGTGCTGCGCGCGATCGAGGAGCTGGCGCCGCTCGCGCCCCTGCACAACCCGATCAACGTGGCCGGCATCGAGGTCGCGCGCGGGGCCTTTCCCGGGGTGCCGCAGGTGGCCGTGTTCGACACCGCGTTCCAGTTGACGCTGCCGCCGGAGGCGTACACGTACGCGGTGCCCCGGGACTGGCGCGAGCGGCTCGGCGTACGGCGCTTCGGCTTCCACGGCACCTCCTGCGCGTACGTCTCCCGCCGCGCCGCCGCCTTCCTCGGCCGGGACCTCGCCACCCTGAACCTGATCGTGCTGCACCTGGGCAACGGCGCCAGCGCCACCGCCGTCTCCGGCGGCCGCAGCGTCGACACCTCGATGGGCATGACGCCCCTGGAGGGCCTGGTCATGGGCACTCGCTCGGGCGACGTCGACCCCGCGCTGGCCGGCTACCTGGCCCGCGTGGACGGGATGGACGCCCAGCGGGTGGAGGCCGGGCTGGACCGCCACGGCGGCCTGCTCGCGCTGGCCGGGACGGGCGACATGCGGAAGCTGCGCGCCCGTGACGACGACGAGGCCAGGCTCGCCCTGGAGATCTACACGCGGCGCGTCCGCAAGTACGTCGGCGCCTACTACGCGCTGCTCGGCCAGGTGGACGCGATCGTGTTCACCGGCGGCGTGGGCGAGAACGACGCCGCCACCCGGGCCGAGTCCCTGGCCGGCCTCGACCGGCTCGGCATCGTCGTGGATCCGCCGCGCAACGAGGCGGCGGGGGCCGGCGAGCGGGCCGTCTCCCCGGCGGGCGGCGAGGTGGCCGTGCTGGTCATCCCCACCGACGAGGAATGGGAGATCGCCCGTCAAGCCCTCGCGCTGATCGAGCCCGGCCCATGACGGCCCGCGTCGCCGTTCAAGACCAGCTTGTTCAAGACCAGCTTGTTCGGGGACGGCTTGTTCGGGGACGGCTACTCGGGGACGGTTATTCGGGGACGGTTATTCGGGGACGGTTATTCGAGGACGGCGCGGGTCTGTGCCGGGGGCGGTCAGCTCGCACCACACCACCTTCCCGCCGTCCCACTGCGAGATCCCCCAGCCGGTGGACAGCAGCCGCACCACGTGCAACCCCCAGCCGTTGACCGGGCCGGGCTCGCGCGGCTCCGGGAGGTCCGTCCCGGCGTCGCTCACCTCGATCCGCACCCGATCAGCGTCGCCCCTCATCCGCAGCACGGGCGGGCCGTCCCCGTGCACGAGCGCGTTCGTCACCAGCTCCGACACCACCAGCAGGACGTCCTCGTGGTACCCCAGGTAGCCGAGCTCGGCCAGCGTGCGGCGGGCGATCTGGCGAGCTGCCGTGATGCTGCCCATCTCCTCCGGCAGATGGGTGTCCACGTCGTACGGCCTCGCCTCCTCACTCTCCACACCTCTACCTTTATGGAGAACGGCGGCTGATAACGAGACGCAGGAGCGCCAGACCCGCCTGATGCGGACATGGGACGCGATCTGGTGCGTTTGCGCTAGTCGAGCAGCCCGTCCCGGCGGGCGAGCGCCACCGCTTCCAGTTTGGACCGGGCGCCCAGCTTCTCCAGCACATGCTGTACGTGGTTGCGCGCCGTGTTCCTGGCCACACCCAGGCGCTCGCTGATCTCGTCCGTACTGGCGCCCTCGGCCAGCAGCAGCAGCGTCTCACGCTCCCGCGCCGTCAGCGCCGCCCCGAGCTGCCCCGCCCGGCCGGTCAGCCGGTCCAGCACGCCCGGCAGCAACGCCGGCGCGAACACCACCCCGCCGGCCGCCACCTCCCGCACCGCGGACTCCAACTCGCCCAGCCGCGACGACTTCACCACCAGCCCGGCCCCGCCGGCCTCCACCACCCTGGCGGCCACGGAAGCAGTCGCCTCGCCGGTCAGGACCAGCACGCGCGCCTTGGGGGCGGCGGCGGCGAGCCTGCCGATGGCCGAGATGCCGTCGCCGTCGGGAAGGCGGCGGTCGAGGACCACGACGTCGGGCTGGCACCTGCCGGCGTCGGCCACGGCCGCGGCGATCGTGCCCGCCTGGGCCACCACCTCGATGCCGGGGGCACGGTCCAGCGCCATGCCGATGGCCTCGGCGACCATGGCGTGATGCTCCACGAGCACCAGCCGGATCCAGGGGGGAGACGACATGGGGCGGAGTTCCTCGGCGTCGCTTTCCAGATGGCTCCCTCGTCTGGGAGGGCCGTACCAGCCTGACACGACCGCCCCGGCCCCGCCACCGCACCCTGACCCGCGTGGGCGGGAGAGCGGAGGGGGCGCAGGGTATGTCGTCGTTGGTAGGGTCATCCGGAACCGTGGATCTGAACAGGTGGGACAGGTGGAGCTCGAACAAACAGCGCTGCCGGGCATCGGGCTACGACACGAGTTCACCACCCGGGCGGGACAGCGGGTGGGCGTCGTGTCCCATCGTACCGGCCGCCGGGATCTGGTGATCTACGACAGGGACGATCCCGACCGGGCGTGCGAGACGGTCAAGCTCAACGACGAGGAGGCCGACGCCCTGGCCGAGCTCCTCGGCGCCCCCCGCATCGTGCAGCGGCTCAACCAGTTGCACCAGCAGGTCAGGGGCCTGGTGAGCGTCCAGTTGCCGATCTCCGCCGGCTCACCCTACGTGGGCCGTCCCATGGGGGACGCGCGCGTGCGGACGCGTACCAGCGCCTCCATCGTCGCCGTCGTGCGCGGCGCGCAGGTGTTCGCCAGCCCCGGTCCCGAGTTCGTACTGAACGAGGGTGACGTCGTGGTCGTGGTCGGCAGTGAGGGCACGACCACGGACGTCGCCGGCATCCTCGCTGACGGCTAGGACCACGGGTGCACGGCAGGCCGATCGTCCGATAGTTTGTTCGCATGGCCGATCGGAAACGCGGTGTCCCCACGCCCCCCATCGAGCAGACGATCCGGTCCGCCGGACAGCCTCTAGCTGTCAGTCGGAGCTACCGGGTGCTTGGTGCGCGCTGTTCCAGGACGTGGACTTGACCTCTCCCCCAGCCGAAGCAGAGGGATTCAACCCTCGCGGGTCGAGCTTTCTGCTTCACAGCCCGTTGCCGACCCGAATCAACGGCGAGGGTTGGTGTGCCAACCATCGGTCTTACACAGGCTCTACAGACCTGACTTCCCACTAGCCCGGCGGTAGGCCCTGCCAGCTTGGTCATCGCCAGCCGGGCAACCCGACCTTAGCACCCGAGCTGGGCGTATGTTCGGGGATTCGCCCAGGCGTCGGGTTGCCCGGCGCGGATCTGCGGGGCAGCGCCTTCCACGGCACCCGGCTGCGCGAGGCTGACCTGACCGGGGCCCGGCTGGAGGGTGCCGAGCTGCGCCGGGCGGACCTGTCGGGCGCGTGGCTGCACGGCGCCGACCTCACGAAGTGCGACCTGCGCGGGAGCGACCTGAGCACGCTCGACCCGCACACGGTCACGCTCAAGGACGCGATCATCGACCCCTTCCAGGCGACGGTGGTGGCCGCCGCGCTGGGGCTGATCGTCCGCGAATGACCCGGTCAGGCCGTCGCAACCCGCGGAAGCCGGCCGATGATCCGGTCAAATCGCCCCGCCGGGGCGGCCCATGAGCCGGTCAGATCGCCCCGGCCCGCAGGGCGCCTGGGCGGCCGGTGGGCCGGTCAGGCCGTCACGACTCGCAGGGCGCCGGGGTGGCGGCCGGTGAGGCGGTCGAGGGCGGCGGAGGTGGCCGCGTCGGCCGGCAGGTAGACGAGGATGCGCTGCTCGCCGTCGGACAGGTCGAGGAGCTCGCGCGCCAGGCGCAACTCCCCCGCCGCCGGGTGCGCCAGGCGTTGCACGGAGGCCATGAGCGGCGGCGTCGGCGGCCCGGCCATCCGCTCGGCGAACGGCGCTCCCGCCGCGAACGTCAGATCGGCGATGAGCTCGGCCGCATAGGGGTCGCCGGTGCTGGATTCGAGCTTCAGCGCGGCGGCGTGCTCGTCGGCGACCCGGTCCCAGTCGGGATAGGCGGCCTTGGCCCGCTCGTCGGCGAAGACGAACCTGGTCGTGCTGGGCGGGTCGCCGTCCAGCAGCCCGACCGGGCCGAACAACCGCTCGAAGCCGCTGGTGCGGGCCAGCACCTCCCCTACCCGGTTGAGCAGCACGGCCGGGGCGGGCTCCAGCCGGTCGAGCAGCGCGCGCACGGTCGGCCGGACCGTGCGGGCCGGCGTCTGCCCCGCCATCGGGCACAGCCCGATGGCACCGCTGGTGATCTTGGACAGGAAGCGCAGGTGGGTGCGCTCCTCCGGGCTCATCCGCAGGGCGTCGGCGAGGGTCGCGAGCACCTGCATGGACGGGTTGCGGTCGCGGCCCTGCTCCAGCCTGGTCAGGTATTCGACGCTCACCCCTGCCACCGTGGCCAGCTCCGACCTGCGCAGCCCCGGTGTGCGCCGGCGCGGGCCGTCGGGCAGCCCGACGTCGGCGGGCTTGACGGCTTCGCGGCGGGCCCGCAGGAAGGCTCCCAGGTCGTTGTCGCTCACGGCGCCGATTTTACCGGGGCCGCCCCGCCGTTATCGTGTCCCTGCCGGGGCCAGTCTCCGCGCGGTCTTCCTCCGCCGCCGCCGGCGCCGCGAGGTTGGACCCATGACGAACATGAAACTCGCAGTGATCACCGGCAGCGTTCGCGAGGCGCGCTTCGGCCCCACGGTCACCCGGTGGTTCGCCGAACGGGCGAGCCTGCACGGACTGTTCGACCTCGACGTGATCGACCTGGCCGAGGCCCCGCTGCCTGCCGTGCTGCCCGCCACGCCCGAGGAGCTGATCGCCGTCGACCGGCGCTCGGAGGACCTCCAGAGGCTGGCCGGGCGGCTGGCGGCGGCGGACGCGTTCGCGGTGGTCACCCCGGAGTACAACCACAGCTTCCCCGCCTCGCTCAAGAACGCGATCGACTGGCACGTCACGCAATGGCAGGCCAAACCGGTCGCCCTCATCTCGTACGGGGGCTTCGGCGGCGGCCTGCGCGCGGCCGAGCACCTGCGGCAGGTGTTCGGCGAGCTGCACGCCGTGCCGATCCGCAACTGGATCAGCTTCGACAACCACTGGACCAGGTTCGACGCCGACGGCCGGCTGATCGATTCCGAGGAGGCGGACGGCGCGGCCAAGGCACTGCTCGACCAGCTCGGCTGGTGGAGCAGGGCGCTGCGGGACGCCAGGCTCGCCACTCCGTACCAAGGATGAGAAGGAGAAATGTGATGCGTTATCGTCTGCTGGGCCGCACCGGCCTCAGGGTGTCCGACCTGTTCCTCGGCACGATGGGCTGGCAGGAGGCGTCGCCGGAGGCGCGGCGGCTGCTCGACGCGTACGCCGAATCCGGCGGCAACGTCCTGGACACCGCCGCGATGTACGGCGACAGCGAGAGCGTCGTCGGCGAGCTGCTCCAGGGCCGCCGCGACCGCTTCGTGCTGGCCACCAAGTACACGCCCACCATCGACCGCACCGACCCGAACGCGGGCGGCAACCACCGCAGGGCCCTCGTCAGGTCGCTGGAGCAGAGCCTGCGGCGGCTGCGTACCGACTACCTCGATCTGCTCTGGGTGCACGTCTGGGACCGGCACACTCCGATCGAGGAGACGATGCGGGCGCTGGACGACGTGGTCCGGTCAGGGAAGGTGCTCTACGTGGGCATGTCGGATGCTCCGGCGTGGCTGGTCAGCCAGGCCAACACGCTGGCCGATTGGCGTGGGTGGACGCCGTTCGCCGGGTTGCAGGTGCCGTACAGCCTGCTGCGGCGGGACGCGGAACGGGAGCTGCTGCCGATGGCGCGGGCACTCGGGATCAGCGTGGCGGCGTGGGGACCGCTCGCGCACGGCGTGCTGGCCGGCCGGTACGACACCCCCGGCGCGGTGGCCGGCGACCTGGGTGAGCGCGAGCGGGCCATGGGGCGCGCGGTGGTCGAGGTGGCCGGCGAGCTGGGCGTCACGGCCGCGCAGGTGGCGCTCGCGTGGATCATGGCGCGCGGCGCCCACCCGATCGTCGGGGCGAGCACGGCCGAGCAGCTCAAGGACGACGTGGGCGCGTCGGGCCTGGCGCTGCCCGAGGAGGCGGTTCGGCGGCTGGAGTCCGCGGTGCCGTTCGATCCGGGCTTCCCCCGCGACTTCGTGGAGGCGGTGGACATCAGCCCGGAGGTCTACGGCGACGCCGTCCACCTGCTCGACGGCCGCTGACCACCCCACCCGCTCGTGGTGGCGTGCCGGGGGACGGCCGGGGTGGCGGCGAGAAAGCTCGCGGTCGGCGCCACCGCGGGCGGCACGGGCGGCGGTCAGCACAGTGTCGTGGCCGTTCGCCACAAGCCCGGCAGTGCGGCGAGCACACGATCCCCTCGCCGCCTCCGGTCGGCGAAGGTCTCGGCGCCCAGGTCGGCCAGCAGCTCCAGGAAGGCGTCCTGGTATCCGGACTCCCCCGCCAGGGCCCGCTTGGCCAGGCACCGCGCGTACGTCGCCACCAGCCAGAAGACGGCCTCCCGATGCAGTCCGCGCTCGATCAGCTCGCGGCTGCCGTCGATGGCGACCGGCCGCGCCATGGCGGAGACGTCCGAGTCGAACCGGTAGGCGGGCGCCGCCACGGCCGCCGCGGCGTCGTACACCTTCTCCAGAGCCGCCAGGTGCCGCTCCACCCGCGCCCGGCTCATCGACGCGCATCCCAGCAGATCGAGCAGTTCCTCGTGGCGGTCCAGCCGGCCGTGGGCGGCCAGCAGCTCCCGCACGGCCGCGTACCGCCGCCTGACCGTGGGGTTGCGCAGCCCCGCGACCAGCAGGACGTGGGTGGTCACCCCGGTGCCGAAGAGCCACGAGGTGACCTGGGCGGGCAGCGGCGCGGACTCGTCCATGCCGTTGATGAAGCCGCGCACCCGGTCCATGGCGCCGGCGCAGCGGGCCAGGATCCAGGGCCGTTCCGCGAAGTCGCGGGCCACCACCCGCTGGAGCTCGGTCAGCCGCCCCGACGGGTCGGCCAGCACGCACGGGAGGTGGAAGCTGCCGGCCAGGTGGTAGTCGCTCAGCACATCGTGCGCGGACCCGAGCGCGGGAACGGACGAGACCTCCAGCAGCACTCCTTCATAGCCGAACTTCCCGATCCTGGCGGGCGGGTCGGCGACGACCATCACGTCCACGTCGGAGGCGGGGGAAAGCTCGGCGTCCCCGGGCGCCCACAGCGCGGACCCGGTGAGGAACGCCCCGCCGAAGCCGGGCAACGCGGCCCCCTCCTCGCGTACCCACCGCCGGGCGACCTGTCTGGCCTGCTCAACCCGCATTCCGCTGCCTCCCCATCAGAGCCGCCCCGATCGGGATGGACGCGCCCAGCCGGAGCCGATGGAAGGACGATCCTTTCACGTTGGGGGGATTCGCCCCTCACGGGCGGAACCGCCGGACATCGTTATGGTCCAGGAGGTTCATCGGCCGCGTGCCGGGGCAGTGGGTCGGGATGGACAGCGCCTCGATCGCTGGTCCGGACCTGGAGCGGATGGTCCGGCAGGAGTTGACGAACGCGGGCTTCACCATAGAGCCGTCGCTGATGCCGGCCGACGGCGGGCTCGGCGTGTGGCACGATCCCGCGCGAGGTGTGGTCGTCACCTGGGGCGCGTCGAGCGACCGGCTGGTCAAGTACGCGACCGTCCGCAGCGCGGTCCAGCTGGCGCTCCGGACGGTGCTGGCCGACGCCGGCCATCAGGTCGAGGAGGACTTCGACGGGCTTGAGCTGGTCGTCACGTCCTGACCGCGCGCAGCGGACGGCCCACCTCGTGCAGGTGACGCAGGGCCTGCCCCCACGACGCGAACAGGCCGCATTCGACGTAGTCCACGCCGAGCGAGGCGCAGTACTCGCGCACGATGGGCCGCGCCTTGCGCAGGTTCACGGTGGGCATGCTCGGGAACAGGTGGTGCTCGATCTGGTAGTTCAGGCCGCCGAGCGCGGTCGTGACCAGGTGGCCGCCGCGTACGTTCCTGGAGGTCAGGACCTGGCGGCGGAGGAAGTCCAGCTCGTCCTCGGCGGTGAGGACCGGCATGCCCTTGTGGTTGGGTGCGAACGTGCAGCCCAGGTAGACGCCGTAGCACGCCTGGTGGACGGCCAGGAAGAGCAGCGCCTTGCCGGGCGGCAACACGAGGAACAGCGCCCCCAGGTACGCCAGCACGTGCGCGGACAGCAGCAGCCCTTCGACCTTCCTGCTCTTGAGCGACTTCCTGCTCAGCCCGCGGAAGCTCGCCACCTTCAGGTTCAGCCCTTCCAGGGTGAGCATCGGGAAGAACAGGAACGCCTGCCAGCGGCCGATGAATCGCGGTATGCCCCGGCTGGCCTCGGCCTGCTTCTCCGACCAGAGGAGGATGTCGGGCGCGACGTCGGGATCGTGGTCCTCGTGGTTGGGGTTGGCGTGGTGGCGCGTGTGCTTGTCCATCCACCAGCCGTAGCTGAGCCCGACGGACAGGTTGCCCACCAACAGCCCGGCGAGCCTGCTGGTGCGCCGCGACCGGAAGATCTGCCCGTGCGCCAGGTCGTGCGCGAGCAGCGTGAGCTGCCCGAACGCCACGGCGAGCAGCACCGCGACCGGAATCTGCCACCAGGAGTCGCCCACGACGGCGAACAGCGCCCAGGTGCCCGCGAACAGGCCGGCCACCAGGCCGATCCTGACCGCGTAATAGCCGGGCCGCCTGTCCAGCAGCCCCTCCCGTGCGATGCGGCGCGACAGCCGCGCGAAGTCGCTCCCCCTTTCCGCCGATGCCCGGACACGGGCCGTCCCCACCACAGTCACATTGCTCTCCGATGCCGACGAGTCGTATGAGATCACTCACCAGCATCGCGAGAGCCGGGCCCACGCGGACCCCCGCTGTCACCCGTCCTCGTGGTAGTGCAGGCCCTACCGCCGTGCCGAGGCCGGGAAGTAGCCGAGGCCAGGAAGGGAGCTGAGGCCGGGAAGGAGCCCCCGCCGCCTGGGATCGGGCCGGCCCGTCGCACTCAGCAGGCGCCGGGCGGCCTCGCCAGGTTGGGGAACGGCGGGCGGCGGGGGCGCCGGCTCAGACGAGGTGCGGGGCGGTCTCCGCGGGCGTGCCGTGGACGTGCAGGTCGGGGCGGAAGGCCGCGAGGTACGCGTCCCGGTCACTGAAGGCGGCGACCAGGGAGTCGCCGTAGTCGATGAGCTCCCGGTGAGCGTGCCTGCGGGGCTCGTAACGGGCGTATAGCAGCCGGTCGAGCAGCTCGCCGTCCCCGCCCGCCGTGGTGATCACGTCGGCCAGGATCTCCGCGTCGTGGAGGGTGTAGCTCATCCCCATGCCCGTCATGGGGTGGCAGGCGAACGCCGCCGAGCCCAGCAGGGCCGCGTTGCCCTGGTGGTAGGCCGACACCCGCAGCGAGGAGACCTTGATCCGCTGCCAGGTGGCGAGCTGGAGCGCGTTGAAGACGTCGGAGCTGTCGGTGACGAACTTCTTGAGCTCGTCGAGCAGCGCGGGGATGCCGTCCTGGAAGATCTCCTTGTCGTCCTCGGGTGGCAGGCCGACGAACACCCTGGCCTGGTCCCTGTTGATCGGGTAGAAGTAGGCGAGCCAGCCCTCCGAGCTGAAGTAGAGCCGGTTGAGCTGGGCGACGCTGGCGCTCAGCGGCACGGTGGCCACCCGCATCAGCAGCCGCTCGTACGGCATCACGCACTGCTCGATGCCGAGCGCCTGGCGTACCGCGGACTTGCTGCCGTCGGCGCCGATCACGACGCCGGCGTGGAGCCTGCGGCCGTCGGCGAGGGTCAGCTCCTCGACGCGGCCGTCACGCGTCGCGATGTCGTCGAGGTCGGCGTCGAACCAGAACTCCACGCCCTGCATCGCGCAGCTCGCGTAGATGAGTTCGACCAGCTCGTGGTAGGGGCGGATGACGAAGCCGCCCTCGGGGTAGCGGGCCTCCTGGATGGGGTCGCCGTCGTGGTAGTAGCGGATGACGTCACGTCTGAGGCCATGGCGCCCGGTGAGGTCCGCCAGCCCGTGCCGGGCGAGCACCCGCAGGGCTGGGGGCTTGAGGAAGTCGGCGCCCGCGCTCGGGATGGAGGGTCCCTGCTCGATGACGACGACGTGGTGGCCGCGGCGGCCCAGTAACAATGCCAGGAAACAGCCGCCGAGCCCGGCGCCGACGATGGCTACGTCGCACGATGTGGTTGCCATGACGAGAGCCCTTCTGAATGGTTGATCTAGTTCGTGTGCCCGCGGGTGCCGGCGAGCGGGCCGGGATCGGCCGCCCGTGGCCGTGGCACGGAGTCCCTCGGGGGGACCATGGGGGGTGTGCGGGGCTCGGCCGGCAGCAACGCGTCGGCCTCCGCCGCGACGGTGGCGAGGGTCATGCGCAACTCCAGCAGCAACCGGCGCGGCACCTTGATCATCTCGTCGCCCGGGTCCGGCCGGAGACGAGTGATCTTGGTGAGTGCTATCGCGCCGCTGAGCACCGAGAAGGCCACGCACATGGCGAGCGCGCCGGCCAGGCCGGCGAAGGGGCCGGTCATGAAGGGGTGGTCGATGACGACCGACACGACCGCGACACCCACGGCCCCGCCGACCATGCGCGCCATGGTGCCGGCGCCGACGGCGGAGGCGTACTGGTGGGGGTGGGCGGCCAGGGTGGTGGCCACGGACGTGCCCGGCGCGAGCGCGCCGACGCCCATCCCGACCACGACGCTGGCGATCAGGCCCCAAATGGTGGGCCCGGCCTGCGTCAGTACGAGCACACACGCGCCGCCGCACAGCAGCGAGCCCGTGTAGATCAGGCCGTACGGGCCGACCCGTTTCACCAGGCGCCCGGCCACGAAGCTCGTCACGACGACGGCCACCGACGTGGGGGTCAGCCACATGGCGACCTCCAGCATGGGGTAGCCGAGGTGGAGCAGGTAGAGCGGCTGTACGGTCAGCAGCCCGTACGACAACGCGCCGAAGCACCAGGTCGCCAGCCACCCCCAGACGAACCTGGGCCGGCGCCACAGTGCGAGGTCGATCGCGGGCATGCGGTGGTGCCTGGCCTGTGCGAGCGCGCCGCCGATCAGGGCGAGCGCGGCCACCGCGAGCCACACCACGTCCAAGCCCCAGGCCATGGCCTTGGAGATGGCCAGCACGATGACCGCGATGCCGGCGGCGAGCAGCCAGGCGCCGAGCACGTCGGGCACGCCCTTGGCGGCGGCGCGCTTGCCCGGCGGGAGCGCGGCGCAGGCGATCAGCAGGACGACGCCGATGACGACGTCGGGGGCGAACAGCAACCGCCAGTCGGCGGTGGCGGCCAGCCAGCCGCCACCCGCCTGCATGAGCAGGCAGCCCAGGCCGGAGGCGGAGCTCCACAGCGCGATCGCGCCGCGCCGCTGCGACTCCGGCAGCTCTCCGAGCAGCAGCCCGAGGCTGGCGGGGATCATCGCCGCGGCGCCCGCGCCCTGGACGGCCCTCGCGGCGAGCACGTACGACCAGGGCTCCAC
This sequence comes from Nonomuraea cypriaca, assembly GCF_015645445.1. GTDB lineage: Bacteria > Actinomycetota > Actinomycetes > Streptosporangiales > Streptosporangiaceae > Nonomuraea > Nonomuraea cypriaca. Next base: position 81,651 of record NZ_JADOGI010000009.1, read on the forward strand.
GGTGACCGTGGCGATCCCGCCGAGCACGAACACCACCAGCCCGACCGCCAGCACGCGGCGGCGGCCGAACAGGTCCGCCCAGCGGCCCGCGGTGGCCAGCAGCGCCGCGATCGGGATGAACGCCGCGCTGGTCAGCCAGACCAGGTCGCCCAGGGGCATGCCGGAGCCCGCGGGGGTGTACCGCAAGACTCCGACGGCCAGGGTGGTGGCCGTGGTGTCGGCCATCACCGTCAACATGACACCGGCGCCGACCAGCCGCAGCATCACACCGTGACGGCGGCTCGGACCGGCCGTGCTCGTCCCCCCAACGGCCGCTGGTGACGAACGCACGTGGTCACCTCCTTGAAGGTCTCAGTGGGTCTCCGCCGGCCGGCACATTCCGGCTGTGCGGGCGGCGGAGGTCGTACGAGGGTCAGGCGCCGTAACGGCCGGGCGAGAGCAGACCGTCCGGGTCGAGCGCGGTCTTGAGCCGGTGCAGCATGCCGAGGCTGGCGGTGCTCGTCTCCGACCAGACGTCGGCGGCGGCGTGGTCGATGTCGGAGCGGTAGATGGCGCAGCCGTGCCCGCGCAGCAGGCAGTTGCCGTCGTTGCGGAGCTGGTGGGCGCGGTAGGGAGCGTCCGGCGTGCCCCGGTCGAAGAAGATCTGGATGACGCCGTTGGCGCGGTGCCTGCTGACGAGGTTCCACTCCATCATCAGGGCGGTGGTGTGCCGGTCGACGGCCGTCTGGAGCGCGGTCAGGATGTGCTCGGTCCTGCGCGCGTGCATCGGCATCAGCGGCAGCAGCGCCAGGAAGCCCATGGCGCCGTCGTCGATCTGGTCGCAGGAGGTGACGCCGAGCGCGCTGCGTACGCCGATGCAGGTCGGGATGCCCTGCGCCATGAGCGCCCGCGGGTAGAGCGGGTCTCCCTGGTCGACCTCGGTCGCGTCGACCACGCGCACCGCCTCGGCGCCCTCGACCTCGATCAGCGCCTTGCGCAGCAGCTCCTCGGCCAGCTCGACGGTGGCGTCGCTGCCGAGCAGCGGCCCCATGACGGTGAACAGAGCGGGGTCGACGCCCGGCGGCAGCGTCCAGTCGCCGTGGTCCGGCGTGAGCGACAGCTCGCGGACGCGCAGCAGCCCGTCGGCCGGGTTGCCGCGGCGCATGAAGCCGGTGATCGCGCCCAGCGTGACGCCGGCCTGGTCGCGCTGGATGCGGCCGTGCACGAGGCCGATGGTCTGCGGGCGCGGCACCAGCGCGACGGCCATGGCGGTGACGATGCCCAGGTTGTGCTGGACGAACGCGGGCGTCAGGTCGGGCCCGGCGACCCGGCCGTGGTAGCGTCCCGCCGGGTCGAGCCCGCCGGTGGTGACCACGCTGCCGTCGGCCAGTACGGCCTCCAGCCCGGCCACGTCCTCCACCCGTGAGCGCACACAGCCGTCGCCGCGGTCCAGCGCGTTGCCGATGACCGAGGTGTCGGCGCAGGAGGCGGTGACGTTCAGCATCCACGGGGTGTCGCGCAGTTCCTCGGCGAGCTGGGCCTGGGTCACGCCCGGCTCGATGATCGCGTAGCCGGCGTCCAGGTCGAGGCCGCGGATGCGGTTCATGCCGCTGAGGTCGACGACGACGTTGTCGTCGGTGACCGGCATGGCCGAGCCCATGCCCCAGTTCCTGCCGGTGCTGACCGGGTAGAGGCGGCGGTTGGTCGCCATGGCGCGGCGTACGAGCGCGCGTACCTCGTCGAGCGTGTGCGGCGTCTCCGTGCCCGCTATGGAGCGCGGCTGGTGGCCCCCGACCTCGCGCGGCCTGAGCTCCACTCGCGATAGTCCCTGCATGACTCTCCTTCGGAAGGTGCGATATCGCTCTGCCGGCTCCGGTCCGAGCCGGCTGGGGCACACGTCAGACGGTGTGCTGGAGAAGGTCGTCGATGGAGCCGATGGCCTGGGCGGACAGGTCCCTGATGCCGAGCAGCCGCTGCTCGACGTACATCTCGGGGCCGTCGTCGGGGGGCATGGCCGCGGGGAGGTCGAGCGTGCCGGGCGGCGCCGCCTGCACGGGGATCTCGTGCCGGCCGTAGGGGTGGCGGCGGGCGCGGGCGGTGTCGGTCTCTCGGCTGTCGTGCCTGGTGCGGGCGGGCAGGTGCGGTGGGGTTCGCATGACGGGGGCTCTCCTACCGGATTCGTACGGGTTTTCCGGGCGACCGCTCGCCGTTGAGCGGCATCGAGGTCAGGGCGTGTCCTCCGCGGAGCCGGGGTGGCCGGCCCGTGGGGTGACGGCCGCGGGGGTCCCCCGCGACGTGCCGTGGTTGATGACGCTCGCGGCGATCCGGCGTTCCGCCAGCCCCATGTGGGGACGGTTGCCGCCGGAAGAGCTCGGCCGTGCGGTGGCCGAGCCACGGATCATGGAGCTGGCGTGCACCCATCGGCGTGACTCTGCCAGCACGTCTCGCTGTGCGCGGCGCAGGTCCGAGTGCCGCGCGTACTGCTCGCAGACGGCCCCGGCGAGCACCCGTGCCATGACGAGGTGCTCTTCGCAGGCGCCTGCGACCTTCGCCTCCAGGCCCACGACCTGGGCCAGGAGCAACTGCAGGTGCGGCAGACCAGAGCCGCGGTCGTACCCGTCGAGCTCGGCCAGCCGCTCCGGCCAGCGCAGCCGCCGCTCGATCGAGGCGCGCGTGGCGGCCACGACCTCGGCGGCGGGCTGGTCGTCCGGGTTCTGGCCCTCGAGCTGCACGGCCCGCTGGGCGGTGTGCTCGAAGTCGGACAGTCTGCGCAGGCCGCTCTGCAGCAGCCGTACGCGGTTGTGCAGGCAGGCGGCGCTCCAGCCGAGGACCAGCAGGCGGTCTGCGTCGGCCTCACAGTGCCAGCCGACCAGGGACACCTCCCTGGCCATGCGGTGGTGGAGCACCCAGGACTCCCGCCCGCCGACCGGCATCGGGGTGTCGATCCACACCTGCAGGCCGCCCGGCGGCAGTTCGGCGACGCCGATCTCCAGGTCGTCGGGCGCGACTCTGGTGCAGATCCGGTGCACCACCCGCTGCTGTGCCTCCGTCTCCGGCGCCACGGGCACCGTGCCTTCCCAGACAGGTAGCACGCGCTCTGGGGCAATCTCAGCCCTTGGCTCGATGCTCATCTGAGGCCACCTCCTGACCCGTGGGCCATCGGTCTCCGTAAATTCACACTTAATAGTGCCGTCCTGATCGTCGTCATGAGCCGGATTTCTGTCAACTGTCACTTTACGAATCTGGTATGGCTCGTTGCCCTCCCGATCGGCGCCGCTGATGAACCCGCGGCTTCCCGCAGGTGAATACCGTGTTTCCTGGGGCTGGTGATCTAAAGTCCGTACGGTCGGGTCAGCGTGCGTCACAGGTGAGGAGCAGGCCACGTGCGGATGCCCAGAGCCGTGGTCGCGGCCGTGTCGCTCGCCGCAGGACTGCCGGTGCCGCCCCAAGCGACCCAGGCGGGAGCCGGTTACTGCGTGCTGCCGGAGCACTCCCAGCAGCCCGCCGGCGACCAGCCTTACCTCATCGCCACTGATTCCTCACTGGGCTGGATTCATCCCAATCCACCGCCCGCCGAGCGGGAGCCGTCGGACTCGCAGCGGCTGGAGTTCGCGGGGTTCCCGAACGTGTCGGTCCTCGACGTCGTGGGGCCGCGCGGCGAGCCGGCGCGGAAGGTGATCGCCACCTACACCACGAACGTGGACAAGGTCGTCACCCTCACCAACGAGGCGTCCGTGTCGGAGGACGACGGGGTGACGTTCGGGCCCGCCGACTCCACGCCGCTGCGCGAGGCGCCCGTGGAGCTGCTGGACGGCCGGTTCTTCGCCACCGAGTACTACCCGGACATGACCGGCGCGCACACCGCGCGGCTGGGCGTGCTGACCTCGTCGTCGAGTGACGCCGGGGAGAGCTGGCTGCGCTCGGAGGCGACGCTGACCACGCCGGGCGACCTGCTGCCCGGCGGGGCCGCGCACGGCGCGCCGGTCCAACTCGCCGACGGCACGATCCTGATCACCGTGTACGCCCGCTACCGCGACACGGCGACCTACCAGGCCGAGGTGTACGCCAGCGCGGACGGCGGCGCGACGTTCGCCCGCCGGGGTGTCATCGCCGTCCCTGCCGGGGAGTTCGCCTTCACCGAGGCGGCCATGGCGCAGACGGCGGACGGCAGCCTGCTGGCCGTGCTGCGCCGCGACGGCGGGACGTACTCCACGCTGCACCAGAGCCGCTCCACCGACGGCGGCGCCACCTGGTCACCGGTGCGCGAGGTGCGCTTTCCCGGCCCGGAGTGCGTGGTCCGCGGGGTGGCGCCGCGCCTGCTGCTGATGCCGGGCGGGGCGCTCGTGCTCAGCGCGGGACGCCCGGACAACTGGCTGGCCGTATCCCCCGACGGGCTCGGCGAGGAGTGGCGGGAGCCGCGCGTGACGTACCACAACCGCGACGGGGTGTGGGACACGCACGGCTCGTCCGGCTACACCGGCGTGGCGGCCGTGGGCCCGCACCGGCTGATCCAGGTGTTCGACAACTGCAAGCTGCCGGGCGTACGTCCCGACGACCTGCTCAACGAGACCGCCTGCCCGGCGCACGGCCGGTTCGAGAACGGCGGCTGGTACGCGATCAAGCGCCGCCTGTTCACCGTCGCGCCGCCCGCCACCGGCCGCCTGGACCTGGCCGCCATGCGCCGGCGCGGCCGGCTGTCGATCGAGACCACCATGCGCTGGCGCGGCCCCTACCGGCTCAGGACGCGTCCCGAGGCGGCCTTCGACGGCAGCACCGCGTACTGGTCGAGCGCCGTCGGCACCGGCCGCGGCGACTACGTGCTGCACCTGGACCGGGCCCGCCCGCTCAGCCTGATCGGGCTCAGCCTGCACCCCGGGCACCCGGCCTCGGCCCGCGTGTACGTCTCGCGCAACGGCCGCTCATGGGGTGAGCCGGTCGTCACCATCACCGCCAGGACCGACTACGCCCTCCGCTACCACCCGGTCGGCCGCACGGCCAGACACGTCAAGATCGCCGTGTCGCCCTCCGCCGATTGCGACCCGGAAATAGCGCCGTCCTGCGCCATGCTGAACGAAGTTGAGCTCTACTCATGAGTATCCGGGCAACGCATATCTGATGACCGGACAACAGCAGGGTATTTACCACGGCAATCGTTGGCGACATGAGGGACATTCACTACCGGATTTCTCGGAATCTCCGCTGACGGACCAGTTCGCCACTCCGGATCCCTGCTACTCAGCGCACCTCTCGGCCCAGGTGAGCGGCCCAACGGCACGCGAGCCCAGGCCCGTCGGCACAGAGCCGGATCCGCCTCGAAGTCGCCGACGTGGCAGCCGGACCTTTTCGCGACGATCTCGTCACAGGCTGGGCGGCATTCATATCGCGCTGGAAGATCCGGCGGGAAACCCGGTGGAGTTCCGCCGGCCCGCAGGGCGAATTCAGCCCGCATTCCGGTTTATTCGGCGCCGGGTACAAGCAGGCCGCACGGGGGCGCGCCCCTGCGCCCCCGTGACCCGGGGGTTCCGCGCCTCACCGCGCCGGCGGGACGTCGCCGCGCCGGCGGAACCCCTCTGTCTGCTCCCCGGTCACTCCATCCTGGTCGATGTCCACGCGCTCCTTGCGAATCTGACCCTCCACGGTCTCCTCGCGCGTCACGTCCTTCTTGTAGACATGCACACGCTCGACCGGCCTGGTCTCCTTGCCGACGACCGGGCGCTCCTCGTGCAGGATCAGCTGCCACTCCTCCTCGCCGAGGTCGGCCCCGCCGAGCGGCTCTCCCTCGCGGATGGGCTCGCGCTCGATCACGGCCTCCTCGTGCGAGAGCGGGACCCGCTCATGGACGGTCTCGGTCTCGACGTACTTGTGCAGGCGCACGCGGCCTGTCTCCTTGCTCTCCTTCCCGATCTTGAGCTGCTCCTCCGACCTGGTCACCTCGATGTCGCGCTCGTCCGCGACGCCGCCGCGCGTCTCCCCCGCGGGCCCGGCGAGCCGCTCCCCCGTGCTCGGAGCGCCCGCTGCCGGCTTCGGAGCGGCCGCCGTCGGACCCCCAGCCGCCGGAGCGCCCATGGTCGGAGCGCCGGGCTGGATCTCTCCGGTACGCCCCTCGCTGATGCGCTGCTGCGGGATGGTCGACGGCTGCATGCCGTAGTAGCGGTAGAGGTCGGCCTCCTCCTCCAGGGACAGGCGGCCGTCCACGTCGATGTTCGGCGCTCCCTTGATCATCTCCTTGTCGAAGGGGACCCGGATCTCCCCGCCGGAGCGGCGAGCGTTGGCCAGCGGCACGAACGTCTGCTTCATGCCGAAGAACCCCGTGCGTACGGTCACCCACTCCGGCTCGCCGGTCCGATCGTTCAGGTAGACCTGGCCCACCTTGCCGACCGACTGTCCGTCCGACCCCATCACATGGCAGTCGAGTAGGTTGCGTATTTCTGTTTGCATAGCCACGACGATCCCCCTGATGTGTTCGTCCTGGTTCAAAAGGGACAAATACCCTCAAATCACCACAGGACCCACCCGGTCAGGGCAGTTTTTCCTCTACTTCTCCGACGCTCCGCACCTTTGCCGTGACGCTACGCGACCTGACGGGCGGAACGCCTCCGTCACTCGCCGTGGCCCTCGTGCAGCGCGTCCAGGTGCTGCTGGAGCACGGGCGCCGCGGCCCTGGCCAGGGACACCACCACCGGCGAGGACCCGTCGGCGATCTGCTTCCTCGTGGCGGCGAGCGCGGTCGTGTGCTCCTTCATCATGGCGGCGGTGAAGTCCTGGTCGAAGTCCCTGCCGACGGCGTCATGCAGGCGGACGATCTCGGCGCGCTGCTCGGCGGACGGCGACGTGGGAAGCTGGATGCCGAGTTGCGAGGCCGCCTTGGTGACCTTGACGTCGAGTTCGGTGTGGTCCTCGACGAGCATCTTGCCGATCAGCTTGATCCGCCGCGCCGCACCCTTGTCCTCCGCCAGACGGCCCGCCTGGACCTCCGCCAGGTTGCCCTCGTGAATGGCCCGCATCCACGCCCGGTCCTGCTCGGACGGCTGCGTGTCGGTGCGGGCGGCCACGGCCTCGCCCTGCGGCGGCGTCTCGCCGGCGCAGCCCGGGAGAACGGCAACGGCCAGGGCGGCCAGCGACATGGTCAGACGAGCGCGCATGAGCATTCCTATGACATCGTGACACTTCTCCAATACAGAGAGTAACCGCCACGAGCCCGGCGACCCGGCATCCCCACCCGCACAGGCGCGTCCGCGCCCCGCCGCTGGATAATGACGAGCACTCTCATCCCCATGTGGCAGGAGACCCAGCGAGAATGACCCAGCCCCGGCCGCGCAGCGCGGAACAACGCAAGCAGGACACTCTGGATCGGCTCGAGCACGACGTGGACGCCTGGGTGGCGACGGCCGGGGAGGACGGCGGCATGCCGTACCTCGTGCCGCTGTCCTTTCTCTGGGACGGCGCCACCGTGCTCATCGCGACGGCCAGCGCCTCCCCGACGGCCCGCAACCTGCTGGCCACCGGTAGGGTCCGGCTCGCCATCGGGCTGGTGCGCGACGTCGTGCTCATCGAGGGCACCATGGAGGCCACGCCCGCGGCCGAGATCCCGGGCGAGGTCGGCGACGCGTTCGCGGTGAAGACGGGCTTCGATCCGCGCAAGGCAAGCAACGCGTACCACTATTTCCGGATCACGCCGCAGCGGTTGCAGGCGTGGCGCGAGGCCGACGAACTGGCGGGCCGGACCCTGATCCGCGACGGCAAGTGGACCGTGCCGTAGGTGGCAGCGGATCACGACGTGAGCCACGGTAGGTCACGGCGTGAGCGGCAGTGGACCGCACCGTAGGGCGGCTGCCGTAGGGCGGCTGTGGGTCGTGCCGCGGCTAGGGGAAGCTCAGGAGCAGGTCGGTGTGGCGTTTCTCGATGATGACGTCCCCCGCGCCCGCCTGCGGCCGGGGGCCCGCGCCGCCGGCGGGGCGCGGGTGCGCCGTCAGGCGCATGTCGCTCGCCTTCGGGCGGCCCGCGTCGGCCCACGCTCTGACGTGTCCGGCCAGCTCGGCCGCCAGCCTGGCGCCGTCCGCGCCGTGACCGCGGACGACCATGGTGCCCTCGCCCACGAGGAAGGCGATGCCGTCGCCCTCGACGAGGGCCACGGTGCCGCCGTAGCCGCCGCCCAGTTTCCCGCTGAGCACGCACCATCGGCGCTCGCGCAGCGCCAGCCACAACGCGATCCCCATGCCCGCGACCGGCGCCGCCGACAGGTCCGCCACCTTGGTGTCGATCTCGGTGGGCACGGCGTCGAGCGAGGTGAGGACGTCGCCGATCTCGCGCGGCTCGGGCAGCCACAGCGTCAGCTCGCCGTCCTGGCGCAGCATGTGGACCTCGTCCGGCCCGGCGAACGCCCCACGCATCCGCATGAACCCGCACGGCACCACCGACCGGCTCGCCCAGTGGCCGCCTTCGCGCTCCATCGCCACGGACACCTGCACGCCGCGCAGGTCCAGCGGCACCACCAGCCGTCCCTGCGGGCCGAGCTGCTCCAGCCAGGCCGGGGCCAGGTCCCACACGCCGACCGTGGCGATCAGCCGATCGTACGGTGCCGCCTCTGGGAACCCCTCGGCACCGTCGGCGCACACCACCTCCACCTGACCGGCTCCGGCGGCGGACAGGTGCCGCTCGGCGGCCGCGACGAGGTCGGCGTCGATGTCGAGGCTCACCACGCGGCCGCGAGGCCCGGCGAGGTGGCTCAGCAGGGCCGCGTTGTAGCCGGTGCCCGCCCCGATCTCCAGCACCCGGTGCCCGGGCTCGACACCGAGCTGGTCGAGCATGGTGGCCATGATCGCCGGCTGGGACGAGGAACTGATCGGCAGGCCCTCGGCGTCGCGCTTGATGACGATGGCCTCGTCACGGTAGGCGTGCTCCGGGTCGACGCCGGGCAGGAAGAGGTGGCGCGGGACCGCGAGCAACCCGGCGGCGACGGGGTCGCTGATCGCCCGACGCTCGCGCAGCAGCGCCACCATGGCCTGCCTCTGCGTCGCGAAGTCCATGGGGCCATTGTCCACGAGCGTCGCCCGCCGCGTGGGCAGTACGAGATCTTCGGGGAAAGGTTGGTAAAGAAACGGTCAAGAAGGGTTGAGCCTAGAAACAGGGGGAAGGGCACGCAATTCGTGAACTCGACCGTGAGGAGGAGCCGTAGTGCTCACCCTGACAGCCAACGCAGCTCAGGCCATTCGTGATCTGACCGCGTCCGCACCCGAGCCTGCTCAGAGCGGGGTTCGCATCTCGTCCCAGGGCGAAGGCGCGAGCTCCCTGACCCTTTCGCTGGCCACCGCCCCCGAACCCGCCGACGAGGTGGTGGAGGCGCAGGGGGCACGGGTCTACCTCGACCCCGTGGCCGCCACCGTGCTGGAGGACAAGTCACTCGACGCCGGAGCCGATGATCAGGGAAGCGTGTCTTTCATGGTCACCGAGCAGACGGCCTGATGCGGCTCCTGCCGTGCCGGCCCGGACGGGGCCGGCACGGCGGGGCGCCCGCTCAGCCGTCGGCGAGGAGCTTGTGCAGATAGCGCAACTGCTCCTCCGTGTGGAAGCCGCCACCGCCCTCGTGGTTGTTCCAGGGCCACACGATGATCTCCTTGGGGCCCTGCCAGTGGTTGTAGGCGGCGAACACCGTGGACGGCGGGCAGATGTCGTCCATCAGGCCGACCGAGTACAGCGCCGGCACCTGGCCGCGGGCCGCGAAGTTCAGCCCGTCGAAGTATGACAGCGTGCGGAACACCTGGTCCGCGCCGTCCCGCCGGGTCGCGAGGAAACGCACCAGCTCCTGGTACGGGTCCCGCCCGGTGATCTCGACCGCACGCCTGAAGTGGGTCAGGAACGGCACGTCGATGAGCGCGGCCTTGACCGACGGATGCAGGACGGCCGTGGCCTGCGCGATCCCGCCGCCCTGGCTGCCGCCTGAGACGATGATGCGGCTCCCGTCGACCGCGGGATGTCCGGACGCGGCGTCCACGGCCCGTACGGCGTCGGTGAAGACGCGGCGGTAGTAGTAGTCCTCGGGGTCGAGGATGCCGCGGGTCATCATGCCAGGCGCCTGCGGGTTCTCGCCACCGTGTGGGTCGCCGGTCGTGCCGGGGCTCTGGGGGTTGACCCCGCCGTGGCCGCGCGTCTCCGTCACGAACACCGCGTAGCCCGCCGCCGGCCACAGCAGGTGGTCCTTCGGGAACCCGCGGCCGCCGCTGTAGCCGATGTAGTGCATCACGCACGGCACCGGACCCTGCACGCCCTGGGGCACCAGGAACCAGCCGTTGATCCGGTGCCCGCCCCAGCCGGCGAAGGAGACGTCATAGACGTCCACGGTGGCGAAGGGCAGATCATACGGTACGAACTCGGCGGCCAGGTCGTGCTGCCTGGCCTCGGCCAGCGTACGGGACCAGAAGTCGTCGAAGTCGGCGGGCTCGTCGCGGTCGGGGAGGTAGCCGCGCAGCTCGTCAATCGGCAGATCGAACAGTGGCACGAAAGTCTCCAGCCTCTAGAAAGGATGCTGACATTTCATCGCATACATGAGGAAAGCGCTATCCCGCATCCCCTCCGGCTTCCGGCTTCCGGCTTCCGGCTTCCGGACGAATCCACTTAAACCGTGATGTGCGGGTAGAGGGCGCCCGTGAGCGAACACCTCATCGAGGTCCCGTACTCCCACCTCCATCCCGGCCTGATCCTTGACGCCCCCGCCGGCACGGACGACTTCCTGGTGTTGTTCGGCGACGACTCTGAGTCGCGCGCGCGGCTGATGCGCGACGACACGGGCAGGCCGGTGCTCAGGATGGGCGGCTACATGACGGCCAGGGGCACGGTCATCGGCGAACACGTGTGGACGGTACGCGAAACCCTCCGGTACGGAGACCGCGTCCACCTCCGCCTGGGCCACTCACTCCCCTGACCCGCCACAGGCGTACGGAAGCCTGGGTAGGGTCCTACGAGTGACGGATGACGTTCCCGTGCCGCTCCCCGGGGGCTGGGCCTCTCACGTCGTGCGGGCCGGCGACACGGTCAGGCGCCCCGTACGTCCCTCCACCCCCGCCGTGCACGCCCTCCTGCGCCACCTGGAGGACGCAGGCTTCGACGGGGCGCCCCGCGTGCTGGGGATCGACGGCGACGGGCGCGAGGTGCTGTCGTACGTGGACGGGGAGACGGTGGGGGGCGCGGAGCCCTGGCCGGAGTGGACCAGGACCGATGAGACGCTCGTCAGCGCCGGGCGGCTGCTGCGCCGCTTCCACGACGCGGTCGCCGGGTTCCGCCCGCCGCCCGGCGCGGTGTGGATGTCCGGCGGCCGCCTCGGCCCCGGGAAGGTCGTCTGCCACAACGACGCGAGCCCGCACAACTTCGTCCATCGTGACGGAGCGGTGCGGGCCTTCATCGACTGGGATCTGGCCGGCCCCCGCGATCCCCGGCGTGACCTCGCCCTCATGGCATGGCAGACCGTGCCGCTGTACCACCCGGAGCTGTGCGCGCGGATCGGCTGGCGCGCGGCCCCTGAGGTGGAACGGCGGCTGCGGCTGCTCATGGACGCGTACGGGCCGGTCGAACGGGCGGGCTTCGCGGACGTGATCCGTGACCGGATCCGCGAGAGCCGGGACGGCATCCTGGCGGGCGCCGCCGCGGGCGACGACGTCCACGTCCGGCTGGCCGCCGCCGGCGTCGCCGACGACATGACGGCGACCCTGGCGTACGTGACCGCCCACGCGGACCGCATCCTGCGGGCCCTCACCGACCACCCACCGGACGAGACCGCGACCGTCCACCGGGCGAGACCTGCCACCCACCGGACGAGACCCGACCGTCCACCGGACGAGACCTGACCACCTGCCGGACGAGACCTCTGATCATCCACCGGGCGACGCCACGCGGGCCCTCGCCCGGCCACCGCCGGACGGGGCCCGGAGTCCCAGGGTGTCCTAAGGGTCGGATCGGGCTTGGGGG
>NZ_JADOGI010000090.1 GCF_015645445.1 Nonomuraea cypriaca
CGGTATTTGGGGCACCACACCACGTGAAAGGCGCACTGGAAGGCGATGTTGCTGTTCGTGCGCAAGGTCACGGCCACACAGATCAATATACAGCGTTGATCTATCTACCGCTCAAAGATTCGACAGAAGGGCTTACCCCCATGGCTGAAGCCAGGGGTCCGCGCCCTAGATCTACGATCGACCGCGCTGGTCCAGGCCCGGGACCGGCTCAGCGACCAGGAGCTGACCTCCGTCGCGCTCACCATCCTGATGGCCGGGCACGAGGCCACCGTCCACCTGATCGGCAACGGCGTCCTGCACCTGCTCACCCACCCGGCGGAGGCCGATCGCCTGCGTGGCGACGCCGAGGCCGTGAGCGTGGCCGTGGAGGAACTGCTGCGCCAAAGCGGCCCCGCCGAGATCGCCCCGATGCGCTTCACCCTCGAACCCGTCGAGATCGCCGGCGTCGTCATCCCGGCGGGCGAGGCCGTCCAGATCGTCAACGCCACGGCCAACCGAGACGCGCGCCGTTTCCCCGACCCGGACCGGCTGGTGTTCGACCGGCAGGATAACGCGCACCTCGGTTTCGGCCACGGCATCCACTACTGCCTGGGCGCCCCCTGGCCAGGGCCGAGGGACAGATCGCGCTGCACACCCTGCTCGTCCGCCTGCCGCGGCTGCGACTGGCGGTGCCCGCCGAGCAGATCACCTGGCAGCCGGGCATCGCGCGGGCGATGACCGCGCTGCCCGTACTGCTGTGATAGTCGCCTCCGGGGGCGTGACCGGGCCGTCTCACTCGGCCGGTGTGGTGATCGGGGGCTGGCGGCGTATCACCAGCCAGTTGATCACCCACAGCGCCAGGCCGATGACCAGCAGCACGCCGGCCCGGATGTAGACCTCGGCGGGACGACCGGTCAACGGGCTGGCCAGGACCAGGGCGAGCACGCCACCGATCACCGGCAGCGCGGTGGGCGTCCGGTAGTGCTCGTGCTCCACCGTGTCCTTGCGCAGCACGAGGACGGCCACGTTGACGACCGTGAAGACGCACAGCAGCAGGAACGCGGTCGTGTCGCCGAGGCCCGCTATCTCGCCGGTCGAGACCAGCGCGATGGCGAGCGCGCTGGTGAAGATGATGCCGATCACCGGGGTACGCCGCCGCGGATCGACCCAGCCGAGACCGCGCGGCACGACGCGCTCGTTGGCCAGGCCGTACACGAGTCTGGAGGCCATCATCATGTTGATCAGGGCCGAGTTGGCGACGGCGAAGATGGCGATCGCGGCGAAGAGTTGCGGCGGGAAGTTGAGGCCGCCCGCCCGCACCACTTCGAGCAGCGGGCCTGACGACTGCTCCAGGACGCCGGGCTCGACCAGGAGCGAGGAGGTGATGGCCACGAGGATGTAGACGGTGCTGGTGATCGCCACCCCGAGGAAGATCGCCCTGGGGAAGTTACGCGAGGGGTCCCTCGTCTCCTCGGCCATGTTCACCGAGTCCTCGAAGCCGACGAAAGCGAAGAAGGCCAGGGCGGTGCTGCCGAGCAGGGCGTACATCAGGCCGCCCGCCTGATCGGCGTCGATCTCGGTCAGCCTGGAGGGATCGCCGGCGCCGGTGAAGACCGCGTACACGCCGATCGCGATGATCACGAGCAGGCCGGTGAGCTCGATCAGGGTGAACACGATGTTGGTCTTCACCGACTCCGAGACGCCTCGGTAGTTCAGCGCCGCGACGGCGACGATGAAGATGATGCCGGCCACCACGCCCGGCACCGAGATGAACTCCTCAAGGTAGTCGCCGCCGATCGCACGGGCCGCCGCGCTGGCCGAGGTGAGGCCGGAACACATCACGGTGAACGCGACCATGAACGTGAAGAACGGCTTCCCGAAGGCCCGCTGGGTGTAGAGCGCGGCACCGGCCGCCCGGGGATACTTCGTGACCAGTTCGACGTAGGACATCGCGGTCAGCAGCGCGATGACGAAGCCGATCAGGAACGGCACCCACAGAGCACCGCCGATCTGGCCCGCCACGGAGCCGGTGAGCGCGTAGACACCGGTGCCGAGGATGTCACCGATGATGAACAGGATGAGCAGCTTGGGGCCGATCGCCCGCTTGAGTGAGACCTGACCGGTCTCAGGTGCCGGGGGTGTCATGGGCTAGCTCGTTCCCCCTGATCCCGCTTCTGACACGGCCTTTACCAGGGGAAGCGGCACCCAAAGCCTGTCCGTCACGGGTTTTGCCAGGTGATCGGGAGGGTGTCCACTCCGAAGAAGTCCGGCTTGGTGCGCAGTGGGGTGGTACGGCCAGGACCGGGGGGCGGCTCAGCGTTGCCTGGCCGGGCGGATGATGAGCTCGTTCACGTCCACGTCCGGCGGCTGGCCGATGGCGTACGCGATGGCGTCGGCGATCGCGCCGGGCGGGATGGTGTCCGCCCGGTAGGTCCGCATCGCCTCCTGGGCGCCGGGCTCGGTGATGGTGTCGGCCAGCTCGGACTCGACGACGCCCGGCGAGACGGTGGTGACGCGGATGCCCGGATCGAGCTCCTGCCGCAGGCCCTCGGTGATCGCCCAGGCGGCGTACTTCGTGGCGCAGTAGACGGCGCCCGTCGGTGAGACCTGGTGGGCGCCGATGGAGGCGACGGTGACGAAGTGGCCGCTGCCCTGCCGCTGGAAGTGCGGCAACGTGGCGGCGATCCCGTGGAGCAGGCCGCGTACGTTGACGTCGATCATCCGGTCCCACTCCTCGACGAGCAGCGAGTCCAGACGGGACAGGGGCATCACCCCGGCGTTGTTGACGATCACGTCGATCCGGCCGTGCTGTTTCGCGGCGGCGTCGGCGAACGCCGCGACGTCCTGCCGGTCCGTGACGTCGAGGCGGTGTACGTCGGCCGTGCCGCCGACGTTCTCGATCTCCTTGGCGAGGGCGGCGAGGCGGTCCTCGCGGCGGGCGCCGATGACCACGTGGTGCCCGTCACGGCCGAGCCGGAGCGCGGTGGCCTGGCCGATGCCGCTGCTCGCGCCGGTGATCAGGACGACCTTCGTGGTCTGCTGTTCCTGGATCGCTGTCGTGGTCATGGTGTGTGCTCCTGATGGTCGAATCTGGGCATGGTCAGCCCGCGCGCCGGCGGCCGTACTTGGCCGGGCGCGCTTTCGCTGGGGGATTCAGGACTCGGGCCGGTCAGCCCGTGTTCGCTCGGGCTGCCTTACGCCGCTGTCGGCGGGCCGGCGTGCATCGCCGTCGGCCGGCCGGTGGACGTGGCTGTCGGCGGTCAGGCTGCCCAGCAGGGACAGGGCCTCTTCGGACGGGCTGCCCGGGTCGGCCTGGTAAACGACCAACTGCTGGCCGGAGGCGCTGTTCACGGTCAGCGACTCGTAGCGGAGGGTCAGCTCGCCCACCAGCGGATGGCGGAAACGCTTGGTCTCGTGGGTCTTCTGGCGGATATCGTGGCGGGCCCACAACCTGCGGAATGCGTCACTCTTCAGCGACAGCTCGCCCACCACCTCGATGAGCCTGGCGTCGTCGGGGTCGGCGCCCGCCCGCAGCCCGGCGACGGTGTTGACGGCCACCCGATCCCAGTCGGGGTAGAAGTCCCGCGCGTCCGGGTCGAGGAACACCAGCCGCACCAGGTCGCCGCTGTAGGCGTGGCCGTCGAACAGGGCCTTGCCCAGGACGTTGCTCGCCAGCACGGTCAGGCGGCGGCCCAGGACCACCGCCGGGGTGTGCGGCCAGGCGTCCATCATGCGCAGCAGGGAGAGGCTGACCTGCTCGCGGCGCGCGGGCGGCCGGCGCCTGCCGCCGTCGGGGCGGGCCAGCCGGTGGAGGTACGCGGTGGCGTCCTCCTCCAGGCACAGCGTGCGGGCCAGGGCATCGACCACCTGGGCGGACGGATGCCGTTCGCGGCCCTGCTCCAGCCGTATGTAGTAGTCGGTGCTCACTCCGGCCAGCCCCGCGACCTCCTCCCGGCGCAGCCCCGCGACGCGGCGGCGCTCTCCGACCGGAAGGCCTACCTCCTCCGGCGGGAGCAGCTCGCGGCGTGCCCGCAGGAACCGGCCGAGCGCGTTCTCCCTGTCCATGCCTTCGAGGCTAGGCGAGCATCGGTCACGAGCGGACCCCTGGAGGTGGGTGGGTTACTCCTACGTTCCGGTGCTCGCCGTACGAGTGGCCTGAACGGATGCTCGCCGAGCGTGATCGCTACGCATGGGCGGCGCGGTCGGCGCGGCAGCCGATGGCTGCGACGGTGATGACGATGGCGAGGAGGTAGCCGGCGGCGGCCAGGATCATCGGCAACCGGAGCTCCGGCAGGCTCGAGGCGAAGGCATGCGCGCTGGGCCGTTGGAGCGCGGTGCTGCCGAGCAGGGCGACACCGAGGGCGCCGCCGACCTGGCGGGCGGCGTTGAGGGTGGCGGCGCCGAGCCCGGCGCGGCCGGGTCCGGCGGCGGCCAGCGCGACACCGGTCATGGTGGGCATGGCCAGGCCGACCAAGCCCAGGACGGCGCCGAAGCCGGCCAGCGCCGGCGCGCCGGACCGGTCGCCCCACACAGCCAGCAGGCAGGTGCCGAGCAACCCGCCGGACAAGCCCACCAGCATCGGCACTTTCGGACCGAACCGGTTGGTGACCCGACCGGACACCAGCGCACCCAACGTGATGACCGCGGTCAGCGGGAGCAGCGCGACGCCGGTTGTCGCGGCGGACTGCCGCAGGGTGCGTTCCAGGAAGATGGTCAGGCAGAACAGCACGCCGTAGAGTCCGAAATTGAACAGCAGACCCACGCCGGTCGCGCCGTTGAACGCCCGGCTGGTGAACAACACCGGCGGCAGCATCGGCTCGGGCACGCGGTGTTGGCTCACCACGAATGCGATGCCGACCACCACCGCGACGCCCAGCAGGCCCAGCACCAGCGGGGTGCGCCAGCCCTGCGTCGAGGTCATGGTCAGCGCCGCGGTCAGCGCGACCAGCGCGATGACGGCCAGCGGCTGCCCCACCGCATCGGGCCGGGGCGCGGACTGTCGCGAAGTCTCTTCGACGCGCGTCGCGATGACGGCCATGGACACCGTGGCTACGGGCACCACGACGAGGAACACCGCGCGCCAGCCCAGCGCGGCCACCAGCCAACCGCCGATCACCGGGCCGGCGGTCAGCCCGATGCCGGAGACCCCGCCCCAGATGCCCAGTGCCCTGGCACGGGCCGGGCCTTCGGGAAAGCGGTGCGCGATGAGCGCCAGCGAGCACGGCACCACCGCGGCCGCACCCACGCCCTGCGCGGCCCGCGCCGCGATCAGCACCGCCGCGTTGGGCGCGGCCGCGCACACGGCGCTGGCCACCGCGAACAGCGCCGCGCCGGCCTGGTAGGTGCGGCGCGCGCCCCAGCGGTCGCCGAGGCCGCCGGCGGTGAGTATCAGCGCGGCGAACGCCACGGTGTACGCGTTGAGCACCCACTGCAGGGCGATCACCGACGCGCCCAGCCCGGTGGCGATGTCCCCGGTGGCCACGTTGACCGCGGTGGCATCGAACAGGACCAGGAAGAAGCCAAGGCAGATCGCGCTGAGAGCAAGCCCGCCACCGCTCCCACCCCGTGCGGAACCGGTCTCCATTGCTGTTGCAGAACGTGCGGTAGCCATCAGACGTGTAGCGTCCCACCGGAGGAACATCCTGGTAAATGCGAAGTATTTGCGGGCAGACTTCGAATTATCCGAAGGCTGAGTCACGGAGAGGGGAGCTCCAGTGGACCTCATCGATCTCGATCTCGTGACTGCGATCGCTGAGACGGGCAGCATCACGCACGGCGCCGTCCGCACCCGGCTGTCCCTGCCCTCGGCCAGCGGCCGCATCCGCAGCCTGGAACACGCTCTCGGTGTCACGCTGTTCGATCGCGGCCGGCGCGGCGTGACGCTCACCCCCGCAGGGCAACTGCTGTTGCGGCACGCCAGGGCGGTGTGCCGCTCGGTCGACCAGTTGCGTGCCGAACTCGGCGAGTTCGTCGAGGGCCACGGCGCGACCGTACGCGTGCAGGCCAACACCGCGGCCACCGCGAGCGTGGTGCCGGAGGCCGCGATCTCCTTCCTGGCCGCACATCCGCGCGCCCGCATCGACTTCGAAGAACGCCCGAGCCACCACATCGTGGCCGCCGTGGCCGAACGCCGCGTGGATCTGGGCATCGTCGCCGACAGCGTGGACCTCGGCCAGTTGGAAACCCGGGTGCTGCGCCCGGACCCGCTGGTCGTTCTCACCCTCCCGGACGACCCGCTGGCCCGGCGCCCCGCCGTGTCCTACGCCGACGTGCTCGGGTGCCCCTTCGTCGGGCTGAGCTGCGCCAACCCGTTGCAGGAGCACCTGGAAGGCCACGCGCTGCCACTGGGCACCCAGCCGACCTACCGGGTCAGGCTGCCCAGCATCGAGGCGGCCTGCCACGCGGTGGCCGAAGGGGTCGGCATCGCGGTGCTGCCGCTGCACAGCGTACGGCGCTGGATCGGGGACCTGGTCGCCACCGCACTCACCGATCCGTGGGCCGACCGGCGGCTGGTCGTGTGCGCCACGGGCGACGGCGATCTCTCGGACACCGCCCGCGCGCTGCGCGACCACCTGGCCGCGCACATCCGAACCTGAGCGCGACGTTTCGTGGGCTCGGCAGGAGCCGGCCTCCTCGCCGGAACTCGCCGCGACAACGTCACCAACCCACAGCCCATGCTCTCTACCAGTTGCGAGGACGGTTGGTCAGCACGCGGAAGTCTCCGGTCCCCGTTCCCTCTGATCTCACCCCGCACAGGTCCTAGGAGGACGAACCGGGGGCCTTGCGCAGCTCGTAGGTGTCGAATACGAGCCGGTCGGCGGTGATTCTGCCGTCCCGGATCACCAGATGGTCGACGGCCCGCAACGTGCCGAAAGGCCCGGTCACCATGTCGTACATGATCATGGCCTCATCCGCGTCCCCGAGCACGGAAAGGATCTTCACCTTGGCGACCGCCTCGGCGAACTGCCCGATCTCCTCCAGAACGGCGGGGGCGCCCTCGATCGTCCCGCGCGGGCTCTCGAAGACAACGTCCGGGGCGACGTGGCGCGACATGGCGGCCAGGTCGTGGCGGCCGAACGCCTCGATGAACGCCACGGCGGTCTCGGCGGGGCTCTTCTGCGTATTCATGACTGTCTCCTCACATCCGTTCATGGCACTACCCCGTACTGACCGGTGGAGCAGCGAAAACTCATCGCGAGGCGCGCTCGGGCCCGCGCCATCGCCCGGGGGCTGGCTCCGCTGCAGGCCGCCACGTTCACCGCAGACCTGCCCGTCTCGGTCGTGCCGCGGGTCGCCGAATGGGCGATCGCCGTCGAGGCCCGCCTGTTGCCCATCGGACACCGGGGCCGCTTCTTCCACGAGTTCCACAGCGAGCCGCACGACCTGGCGTGCGCGAACGCCACCCAGTGGACGCAGGTGGTCTACACACTGCGGCAGCTCGGCCGGGTGGTGCAGCTACGGGCCGCGATCCGGGCCCCTGACCGGCCGTGGTTCTCCCGCGTGCACCGCTTGGCGTGCTGGGTGCTGGCGTCGGACTGGCGGACGTGGGGGCTGCTGGGCCCGCTGACGGCGTTCGCGATCATCAACGTGCACCTTCAGCAGGGATGGGGGTCGGCTCTGTTCACGCTGCCGACGATCGTGGCGATCTACGCCGGGGTGGAGTGGCTGCGGAACCGCTGGGGCGTCACGGTGAAGCGCCGTCAGCGGGACGACGACTCCATGACGATCTAGCGTTCCGCCGCCAGGACGCTGCCCGGCCATGACGGGAGTCTGGCGCATGAAGGATGCGGACATTGCCCGCCAAGCCATGAATCGGGCGTTAACCCGGCCCGACGATCGGGCACCTAGGGTGAGCAGAGACCAGAGGTGACAATGAGGTGGTGAGTGGCGATGGCCGGTGGCAGCAGCATCGAGGTCGCGGCGCTGAAGCGGCGCATGGGACGCGTAGGGGTGTGGAACAGCACCCTGGGCGGGGAGTCGGCCGCGTTCGAGCGGGACGCGGCCGCCGAAGTGGAGGATCTGGGCTTCGGGACGTTGTGGGTCGGTGAAACCCCGATGGGCAAGGAGGCGCTGGTCCATTCGGCGATCCTGCTGGGTGGGACGCGGCGGATGATGATCGCCACCGGCATCGCCAGCGTCTGGGGCCGCGACGCCACCGCCGCCGCGAACGGCGCGAACGCGCTCGCGGAGGCGTTCGACGGCCGGTTCCTGCTCGGCCTGGGCGTGAGCCACGCGCCCGCGGTGGCGGCGAGGGGCCACGACTACCGCAGGCCGGTGTCGGAGATGCGTGCCTACCTCGACGCCATGGACGCCACGGAATACTCCGGCCCGCTGCCGGAACCGGCTCCCCGGGTGCTGGCCGCGCTGCGTACCAAGATGCTGGAGCTCGCCGCGCAGCGCACCCACGGCGCGCATCCCTATTTCGTCACCCCCGAGCACACGGCCCGCGCCCGTGCGACGCTCGGCCCCGATCCCGTCCTGGCCCCGGAGCAGACGGTCCTGCTCGACGCCGACCCGGAGCGGGCGCGGCAGACCGCCCGCCAGTTCACGACGCGCTACCTCGCCCTCCCCAACTACGCGAACAACCTGCGCGATCTGGGCTGGGACGACAAGGACCTGGCCAACGGCGGCAGTGACGCGCTGGTCGACGCCATCGTGGCGTGGGGCGACCCGGAAAAGATCGTCGAGCGCGTACGAGCCCACCACGACGCCGGCGCGGACCACGTCTGCATCCAGCCGCTCGCCGCCACCTCCAGCGAGATGCTGGAACACCTGCGCGTCCTGGCTCCCCTGCTGCTCTAGGGAACAGGGTTCAGTCGTTCCGCGGCCGGAGCGTGCCGGCCGCGGTCTCCAGGGCGGCGAGGTGCTGGTCGACGTCACGCAGTCCCGCCTGCATGGTGTTGATGGAGAGGTGCGTGGCGCCGGCCTCCCGCCACCGGCGGCCCAGGTCGTTCAGCTGCTCGGCGTCGCCCTTCCAGCTGAGCCGGCCTTCCATGCCGAGCTTGGAGGGGTCGCGTCCCGCCCCGGCGGCGGCCTCCTCGACCATCGCCTTGGCCTCGTCCAGCCTCGGCCCCGGCGACATCTGCGGGAACCACCCGTCGGCCAGCCGGCCGGCCCTGCGGTAGGCGGCGGGCGACTGCGCGCCGAACCAGACCGGGATCGGCCGCTGCACCGGCAGGGGCGCGAGGCCCGCTCCGGTCACCCGGTCGAAGGCCCCCTCGTACGTGACCGTCTGCTCGGTCCACAACCGGCGCATCAGCTCGACCTGCTCCTCGATGCGCCTGCCCCGGGTGGTGAAGTCCTGGCCGAGGGCTTCGTACTCGACCGCGTTCCACCCCAGCCCCACGCCCAGCCGGAAACGGCCGGCGGTCAGCAGGTCGACCTCCGCCGCCTGCTTGGCCGCCAGGGCCGTCTGCCGCTGGGGCAGGATGATGATGCTGGTGACGAGTTCCAGCGAGGTGAGCGCGGCGAGGTAGCCGAACAGGACCATCGGCTCGTGGAACGTGGTGTGCACGTCGTAAGGGCCCTGCCAGCCCTGGTGGACCGCCGGGTCGGCGCCGAGTACGTGGTCGTAGGCGATGATGTGCCGGAAGCCGAGCTCCTCGACCCCCTGCCCGTAGGCGCGCACCGCGCCCACGTCCCCGCCCAGCTCGGTCTGAGGAAAGACGACACCGATCCGCATGCATGGCTCCTGTCAACGTCAGCGATCCCTCAACATCATCGCGGGTGAGGGCGCCGTCAAGCCCCGCGACCGCTTCATATTTGGGCAATTCACCGGTCAAACCGTCCTGATGGCTGAATACGGTCGCGCCCAAGGGGCGTTTACTGACATACCGTCTGAAGACGGACCATCCAGGCTGACGTGCGCCGGGATGGCGGGGGAGGCGAAAGCACGGATGGGGAGTGCGGAACGCGGACCGGTCAGCGACCTGGCCCTGGACATCTTCGATCCCGCTCCGGTGGGGGTGGCGGTGACGAGGGGTCCCGATCACCGGCTGGTCTACACCAACCCCGCCTTTCAGGAGATCGTCGGTGAGCGCCGGCTCGGGCTGCCGATCAGCGAGGCGCTCTGCGACCTGCGCCAGCGCGACTACTTCGCGATGCTCGACCGGGTGCTGGAGACCGGCGAGCCGGTCTGGCTGAGAGGGCTCCCGTTCGAGTTCGAGGGTCAGGACCGGGTGGGGCGCGAGCGGTACTTCTCGATCAGCATGTCGCGCATCTCGCTCCGCGGCGGCGAGCCTGGTGTGCTGCTGGCGGCGCTGGACGTCACCGGTCAGGCCGACTCCCCCGCGATATTCGACTCCCTCGCCGAGGAGCGGCACAGGTTCCTGCAGCGTTACCAGAGCCTCCTGCAGGTCGAGACGCAGGTCGTGTGGGCGATGGCGCCTCTCGGCCAGGTGGCGGAACCGAGCCCCGGGTGGGAGCGCCTGACCGGGCAGAGCTGGGAGGAGTACCGCGGCGAGGGCTGGCTGCGGGCCGTGCACCCGGAGGATCTGGGGTCGATCCGCAAGACCCTCCGCCAGGCCGGGCAGCTCAACCGCTGGGACCACGTCTTCCGGTTGAAGGCGGCGGGCGACGGCTACCGGCATGTCCGCTCGCGCGCCGTACCCGTGATCGAGCGCGGCACGGTGGTCGAATGGGTCGGTACGTGCACCGACATCGAGCAGGACTGGACCGAGGCCAGGCGGACGAAGCTGCTGGAGCAGGCCGCGGCCGCGACGACGGACATCGCCGGCCTGGACGAGGTGCTGGAGATGCTCACCAACGTGATCGTGCCCAGCGTGCTGGACGGCTGCGGGATCTACCTGGTGCCGGAGTCCGAGACCCGGCCGGCCCTGCCCCTGGTCGCCGAGCGCTTCGTCAGCATCGTCAGGAAGGATCTCAGGCCGGCGCCGCAGCCGGGGACGGTGACCTTCGATCCCGGCTCCGGATTCGTCGAGGCGGTCACGACCCGCCGGCCGGTGCACCGTACGTTCCCGGCGGGCGAACCGACGCCCGGCCTGGCGCCGCCCGGCGCGGAGGAGTGGTTCAGGAAAGCCGGGGCGAACAGCGTCGCGCTCGTCCCGGTGATCGTCGACGGCGCGGTGGCGGCGGTGCTCGACGCGGTGATCTGCGGGTCCAGGGAGCCGATCAGCACGTCGGACGTCGAACTGCTCGGCCGCATGCTCAACCACGCGCACGCGCACCTGAGCAACGCCATGCGGTTCCAGCGGACCCAGCGGGTCGCGCTCGCCCTGCAGAACTGCCTGCTTCCCGACCCGCCCGAGGTGCCGGGAATGGAGATCACCGCTCGCTACCGGCCGAGCGCCACCGCCGTCGAGATCGGCGGCGACTGGTACGACTCGTTCCTGCTCCCCGACGGCGCGACGATCCTGACCATCGGCGACGTCGCCGGGCATGACCTGGCGGCCGCGGTGACCATGAGCCAGCTGCGCAACATGCTCAGAGGGCTGGCCATGGACCGCCGTGAGCCTCCTGGCGACATCCTGCGCCGCCTGAACATCGCCACCGAGGCCCTGTACGGCGACGGCACCGCGAGCTGTGTGCTGGCCCGGCTGTCGGGCCCCTTCGACGGCCGGTGGCAGCTGGACTACTCCGTCGCCGGGCATCCGCCGCCCCTGCTGGTCACCCGTGACGGCAAGGGACACTTCCTGCGGGGCGGGCGCAACCCCATACTCGGCGTGGGCGACGGCCAGCCGCGTACCAGCGCCATCGCGGCGCTGCCGCCGGGGAGCACCCTGCTGCTCTACACCGACGGCCTGGTGGAGCTCCCCGGCGAGCACCTCGACAAGGGCCTGGGACGGCTGCGCCGCCACGCCGCGTCACTGGCGCACGCACCCCTCGACGTCTTTTCCGACCAACTGCTCATCCGGATGCCTCTGGCCAAGAAGGACGACATCGCCATGATCTCCGTACGACTGCCCGAAATTTGATTTTTTTCCTGACAGGGTGGCCGAACATGACCAGCGGCGATAAGGCCGGTGTCAGCGGCGGTCAAACGCGCGCACTCCCCGCTTAGCCAGGTCTTACCTCGCATTGATCACCCTGGTGTCACAACGAACATCAGGAGAAGACATGGACGAGCCTCGTGAGCACAATGCCGGCGGCTGGACCCAATTCGGTGACACCCCGCCCTCTCCCGGCGGCTTCTCCACGCCTGGCCTCACGCCACTCGGCCAGCTCCCGCCCCCGCCGCCGCAGCGGCCGAGGTTCCTGCTGACCAGGAAGGCCATCGCCGGGCTCGCGCTGGGCGCCGTGGCCGCCCTGTCGGTGGCGGCACTGGGCGGCGGCTTCGTCGGCGCGTACGTCGCCGCGGCGAACAGCCCTGCCCCTGCCGCCACCCCGACGAGCGTCAGCCCGGTGTTCCGCACCGCCGCCGACGAGTTCACCGTCGCGCAGGTGGCGGAGAAGGTGCAGCCGTCGGTCGTGATGATCCAGGGGCAGACCGCCGAGGGCTCAGGCGTGGTGCTGTCGGACGACGGGTTGATCCTCACCAACAACCACGTGGTCGCCGGGCAGAACGGCCTGACCGTGAAGTTCAACGACGGCAGGACCTCCGAGGCGACCGTGGTCGGCACCGACCCGGCCACCGACCTGGCCGTCATCCGGGCCAAGGGCGTGTCGGGGCTCGCGAAGGTGGCGCTCGGCGACAGCGACCAGCTCAAGGTCGGCGACGACGTCCTGGCCATCGGCAGCCCGCTCGGCCTGGACGGGACGGTGACCTCGGGCATCGTCAGCGCGCTCGACCGCACCGTGACCGCCGGAAACGGCCCGGACGAGCAGCAGCTCCCGCCCGGCTGGCCCCAGCAGGGGCAGGGTGGCGACACGACCACGATCGGCGGCATGATCCAGACCGACGCGGCGATCAATCCGGGCAACTCCGGCGGCGCCCTGGTGAACGCGGCCGGCGAGCTCGTCGGCATCAACAGCGCGATCAACTCCGAAGGCGTCAACCTCGGTTTCGCGATCCCGGTGAACACCGCCAAGCAGGTCTCCGAGCAGCTCATCAGCAAGGGCAAGGTCAGCCACGCGTTCCTCGGGGTGAGCCTCACCGACGCCACCGGCCAGGTGCCCGGCGCGCTGATCAGCCAGGTGACCGCGGGCAGCCCGGCAGAGAAGGCCGGGCTGAAGCAGGGCGACGTGATCACCAAGATCGGCGACACCCCGGTCGACGGCGGCGACACGGTCGTCGGCCAGGTCCGCGGCTTCAAGCCCGGCCAGCAGGTCGAGGTCACCTACCAGCGTGACGGCAAGCCGAACACCACGACGGTCACCATGGTGGAGACGAAGTAGCCAGACAGGAAGTAAGGCGCGGGCGGCCGCTTGACCGCCCGCGCCTGCGTACGGGCTCAGAGGGCGAGCTGGACGTCGTACTCCTTGAGCCACGCGTCGAGCTGGAGCATCCGCTCCAGCGTGGCGCGGCTCGGGAGGGCGCTGTTCGGGCCCACGGGCTGGTTGACGGCCTCGCGCGCCTTGCCCAGGTCGACCAGGCCGGCGCAGGGCGGCTCGCCGCCCTGGATCAGCGCGCGGGCCTCCGCACGCAGAACCCGCTCATAGGACGGATCCTGGGTGGTCGGGTACGGGCTCTTCACCCGCTGCGCCACGGACTCGGGCAGCACGTCGGCGGCCGCCCCGCGCAGCAGGCTCTTCTCCCTGCCGTCGTACGTCTTCATCTCCCAGGGAGCGTTGAAGACGTACTCCACCAGCCGATGGTCGCAGAACGGCACCCGGACCTCCAGCCCGACGGCCATGCTCATCCGGTCCTTGCGGTCCAGCAGGATCTGCACGAACCGGGTGAGGTGCAGATAGCTGATCTCGCGCATCCGGCGTTCGTGGCCCGTCTCGCCCGGCAGCCTGGGCACCTCGGCGATCGCCTGGCGGTAGCTCTGGTCCTTGTAGCCGGGCACGTCGAGCAGGCGCTGCACGTCGTCCTTGAACAGGTGCTCCATCCCGGCGTGGTCGGCGAAGTTCCTGCCGACGAGCCAGGGGAAGGTGCCGCCGTTGACCGACTCCGGGTCGTGGAACCACCGGTAGCCGCCGAAGACCTCGTCGGCCGACTCCCCCGACAGCGCCACAGTGGAGTGCCCCCTGATCGCCTTGAACAGCAGGTACAGCGAGGTGTCCATGTCGCCGATGCCGATCGGCAGGTCGCGGGCGCGCAGTACGGCGCCGCGCACGGCCGGGTCCATCAGCGCGGCCGAGTCGAGCACGATGTCGGCGTGCTCGGCACCGACGTGGCGGGCCAGCTCGTGGACGTACGGCGCGTCGGGCGTCGCACGGCTCAGGTCGGGCTTGAAGTTCTCGGTGTAGCCGGTGAAGTCGACGGCGAACGAGCGGACCGTGCCCAGGTTCTGCTCACGCAGGTCCTTGGCGGCGAGCGCGGTGATCGCGCTGGAGTCCAGGCCGCCGGACAGCAGCGTGCACAGCGGCACGTCGCTGATGAGCTGGCGGGCGACGATGTCGTCCAGCAGGCCGCGCACCGTCTTGACCGTGAGGTCCACGTCGTCCGGGTGCTCATAGGACTGAAGCTGCCAGTAGCGGCGCTTGTGGACGCCCCCGCGGTCCACACGCACGATCTGGCCTGGGCGGACTTCGTACATGCCTCTGAAGACGCCGTGCTCAGGTGTCTTCACGAACGCCATCAGCTCGCGCAGCCCGTCGGCGTCGACGACGCGCTCGGCGAGCGGGTTGGCGAGGATCGCCTTGGGCTCCGAGCCGAACAGCACGCCGTGCGGCGTCGGGTAGTAGTAGAGCGGTTTGATGCCCATGCGGTCGCGGACCAGGAGCAGTTCCTCGCTGCGCGGGTCCCAGATCGCGAAGGCGAACATGCCGTTGAGGTGCTCCGCCATGTCAGCGCCCCACTCGACGTAGGCGCGCACGACGACCTCGGTGTCGCTCCTGGTGCGGAAGCGGTGCCCGCGGGCGGTCAGCTCCGCGCGCAGCTCCTGGTAGTTGTACACCTCTCCGCTGTACGTGAGCACGGCCTCCGGCCGCCCGTCGGTGTCGGCGATCATGGGCTGCCGGCCGCCGGCGAGGTCGATGATGGCGAGCCTGCGATGGCCGATGGCGGCGTGCGGTGCCGTCCACAACCCTTCGTCATCGGGGCCGCGGCAGGCCATCGTGTCCGTCATGGCCTGTGCGGTGTCCCTGGCCCCCCGTAGATCTCGCTCGAAGTCCACCCATCCACAGATTCCACACATGTCTTTCCCCCCGGTTCATTCCCAACCTCTGACGTGCCCGATTTATGTCGAGATGCCCCTGAAAAGTGTGCAATGTCACATAAGTCTGCTTTCGTGCGGTGAGGTGTGGCGCCGATCACCCTTGGCGTGTGGATTCCTCCACAGAGAAGTGGGTGGGACCTCCGTAATGTCCCTTCTGCCGGAGCAACCGGCGCACTGACTCAGGAGGAAACCCCATGCGTAAGACCCTTGCGACCGTGGCTCTGGCCGGCTCCATGGCCGTCACCGGCCTGGCACTCAGCCCGGCGGCCCAGGCCACCACCGAGTCCACCGCCACGACGGCGACCGCTGCCCACTATGGCGGGAACTGGGGCAAGTTCTTCTCCAGCGACCACAAGGCGTACACGTACGGCAAGACCTGGAAGAGCGGCGGTAAGGTCTTCACGAAGTGGTACGGCGTGGACAATCGGGGCGGCAAGAAGGGCTGGGTCTGGTTCGAGTACTACCAGAACGGCGGCTGGCACAAGTTCAACCAGGCGTGGGACGGCAAGGTCACCACGGGCTGGAGCGGTCGCGGGATCGACAAGGTGTACGCGTTCACCTGCTGGGCCGGCAAATTCGACAACTGCGGCCACAAGTACCGCATCTACTAACCTTTCAGGCCCCGCTTATGGAGGTGCCGGTAGAACGGATGGCATGAACGAGTCCGGGCCGGCCAGGGTGCTGGTGGTCGACGACGAGCCGAACATCCGCGAGTTGCTGTCCGAGGCGCTGTGCCTCAACGGTTTCGCCGTCCGGACCGCCTCCAGCGGAAGGGCGGCACTCGACGCGGTGGCGCGGGAGCGGCCCGACATCATCGTGCTGGACGTGATGCTGCCCGATCTGGATGGTTTCACGGTGGCGCGCAGGCTGCGCGTGGCGCCGGACAGCCCGCTCGTGCTCTTCCTGACCGCCAAGGACGCCGTCTCCGACCGGATCGCCGGGCTGACCGCGGGCGGCGACGACTACGTCACCAAGCCGTTCAGCCTGGAAGAGGTGGTGCTGCGGCTGCGGGCGATCCTGCGCCGGATCCGCCCGCCCGAGGAGCAGGTCGACGACGGGGTGCTGCGGTACGCGGACCTGCAGCTCGACGAGGAGGCGCACACCGTGCGGCGGGGCGGGCGGGAGATCCACCTGTCGCCGACGGAGTTCAGCCTGCTGCGCTACCTGATGATCAACGCCGAGCGGGTGGTCAGCAAGGCGCAGATCCTGGACCGGGTGTGGGACTACGACTTCGACGGCGACAGCCGGATCGTGGAGTCGTACATCAGCTATCTGCGCCGCACGTTGACACCCGAGGCCGATCAGCCGATCCCAGCCACGTTGACACCCGAGGCCGTGGAGCGCACGCGGATGCGCGCGCCCACGGGCTCGTCGGCGCCGAGCAGCTCGAGCGTCTCGTCGTCGTCGGCCATCGCGAGGAACCGCCGCCCGTCCGCCGCCAACCGGCCGACCACGATGCCTGTACGCCTCCCGTCCCGGCGATGCTTGACGGTGTACGTCTCGATCGTGCCCCAGCCGTCCGCCTGACCGGCCTGCTCGACGGCCGCCCAGGCGTCGATCTCGGCCTGGAGCCGCTCGCTCTCGTCCGGCCGCCAGCCGGTGGGCGTGGTCGAGTAGACGCCGGCGGAGTACTTGCTCAGGGCGCCGCCGTTCGCCCCGACCAGCCCGTACGCGCCGGGCATCGCGCGCAGCCGGTGCGCCGTCTCGGCGATCGCGTGCATGGAGTAGTTGTTGCCCGCGCCCCCGAAGAAGGGCAGGCCACCGGTGACCGTCAGCTCCCGTGACCCGTCCACCGGCAGTCCGAGGCCGTCGCAGACATTGGTCACGGCGATGGGGAAGCAACTGTAGAGATCGATGGCCGCCAGGTCGGCGGCGTCGATCCCGGCCAGGTCGAGCGCGTGTGTGACGGCCAGTACGGCAGCCGGCGCGGCACTGAGGTCGGCCCGGTCGAGCAGAGCGCGTTCGCGCAGGTCGGTGTGGCCGTGCAGGAACACCCAGCGGTCCTCCGAGACGCCGAGCCGGCGGGCGGCGGCCACGGACGTCAGCAGGACGGCCGCCCCCTGGTTGACCTTCTCCCTGGCGACGATGTAGCGGGTGTACGGGTCGGCGATCACGCGGTTCCGCTCGCTGGGCGTGACGAGCTCCGCCGCGCCGCGCTCGGTGGGGGCGGCGGCGTGCGGGTTGGCCGCGGCGACCTTGGTGAACGGGGCGAACAGGGCGCCCATGCCAGCGGCGTACTCCTGCCTGGTCTGCGCCAGCCGGGCGCGGCGGGCGTTCTCGAAGAGCGCGTACTGGCTGGGCGCGTCCGTCAGGCCGTGGGCGGCCTCGAACGCCGATCCGAGACCCTCCAGCCCGTACCCCCTGTCCTCCAGGTCGCCGTCGGCGGTCTCGCTGAAGTCCGGCCGGTCCTCGGACGCCGCCCAGTGCCGCACGGTGGAGATGGCCTCGGATCCGAAGAGGAGAGCGACCTCCGCCGTACCCGCCGCGATCGCCGCGGCCAGCTCGTTGACCAGGTGCTGGGGACCCTGACCGCCGGCCACCTCCAGGATCGCCCGGCGCGGGGCCGCGCCCACGCGGCCGGCGACCGAGCGGGGGTAGTTGTTCGACCGGCCGAGCGGCGCGGGAACGCCGGGCACCGAGATCTCGAACTGCCGCACCCCCGCCACCGTGTCGATGTCCGCCGCGACGTCCGCGCCGCTGTCGGTGATGGCCTCCCGCGCCGCCGCTGCGGCCAGCTCGACCGGGGATCGGCGCAGGTAGCCCGGCTCGCCGATCCGCTCCGACGCCTGCCCTGCTCCCACGAGAACCGGCGTCCGTGGGTTGATCTCCGGAAATGCCATCATCACGCTCCCGCTGGTGCCCGCGCCGCCAACCGCCGCTGGCCGTGCCGATATTTCGTGCCGCTACCAAGCCACTAGTAAGGCGCGCTAGTAAGCCGACATTTACCGACATCTTCTCTGGGCGCGCGCCTCAACGCATCAGGGGGATCACGCCCTGGACGCTTCGCATGCCGTACGCCCCCGTTGGCGGCGGCCCCGTCGCGGCCATCGTGCCAGATCGTTTTTTAGGGGTAGTTGCGGCGACAGGTGATGATGTGCACCACAATGGGGTGATGGCATACCCGCCGCAACCTCAGCCCCATGGGCACAGGGGGCAGCAGGAGCAGCAAGGGTACGGTCCGCCATCAGGCCAGAACACCCCGCCGCCCGGCTACGGTCCCCCACAGGCCCCGGGCCAACAGACACCCGGCCAGCCCAGCCAACAGGGCCAGTACGGCCAACCCGGTCAACAGCCCCAGCCCAGCCAGTACGGCCAACCCGGCCAACCCGGCCAACAAGGCCAGCCGGGATACGGGCCGCACCCCGGCCAAGGCGCCCCACCATCCGGACACGAACTACCATCCGGCCCCGCGACTCCCCCACCCGCCTACGGACAGCCCCCCGGCCAGGGCCCCAGGTCATACGATCAAGGCGCAGGGCAGCACGGGCCAACGCAGTACGGCCAAGGCGCTGGCCGGTACGGCCAGGCCCCAACGCAGTACGGGCAGGGCGGACAGCACGGCCAAGGCGCAGGACAGTACGGCCAAGGCGCAGGACAGTACGGGCAGGGCGCAGGGCAGTACGGGCAAGGTCCCGCGCAGTACGGGCAGGACGCAGGGCAGTACCAAGCAGGGCAGTACCAACAGGGCCCCTATGGTCAGGGGCCGGGGCAGTATGGCTACGGGAACCAGCCGGGGTCACCGCCCTCGATGCCCTACGGTTCCCCGCCACCCGGCAACCGCAACGCCGTGCTCATCGGCGTGATCGTCGCCCTGTCGGTGCTCCTCGTGGGCGGCGGCGCGTTCGGCGCGTACGCCTACGTCAACGCCCCGGGCCCGATGACCACCGTCGCCCAGCCGAGCACCCCGCCGTCCGCCCCGCCGTCCGTGCCGCCGTCCGCCCCGCCATCGTCCGCGCCACCATCGGCCGCGCCGACGGACACCCCCGAGGCCGAGCCCACCGAGCCGTCCACCACGCCCGCCGAAAGCACCGAGGCCAGATCACCGCTCACCCACACCGAGTTCGACGACTGGAAGTTGGACCTGGGAGACCTGAACTACGAGGCGGTCAAGGTCGGCGGCTGGACGTACGACTCGTGCGACCCGGTGGACGCGGAGGGCGTGCTGGCCGACAACGGGTGCGAGAGAGGCGTCCAGCTCGCGTACTCCGCCTATGGCGGGTCCATCAAGGCGGCGCAGATCATCGTGTCGTTCCCCAGCGGCAATGCCGCCAAGACCGCCGCCTCCCGGCTGGCCAAGCTCACCTCCGACGCGTTGATCTATCGTAGGAGCGCCACCCACAACACCTACACGTACGGCAAGGTCCGCTCGGGCGCGTACAAGAACTACCTGGTCGCCACGGTCGTCACCGCCACCAAGGCGGGGAGCTCCAAGGCCTCGAAGTTCCACCAGTACCTGCAGGCCGACCGCGGCCTCTTCCTCCTCATGCGACGCGACAACGTCGTCACCAGTTAGCCCGTTTTTGTGGGGTAGTTGGGGCGCTTGGTGATGATGTGCCCCACAATGGGGTAATGGCATATCCCCCGCAGCCTCCGGAGCCTCAGCCCTACCCCCAAGGGCCATGGGGGCAGCAGGGATACGGCCCCCCGCAGGGCCCCGGCCCCACCGGCCGGCAGGGATACGGCCCTCAGCCCGGCCAAGGCGCTCCCCCGCCCGGCTACGGCCAGCAGCCCAACGGCCCCTCGCCATACGGCCAAGGACCGCAACACGGCCAGAGCACATACGGCCAGGGCGCATACGGCGAAGGCGCACCTCAAAACGGCCAAGGCGCATACGGCGAAGGCCCCTCTCAATACGGCCAGGGCGCACCTCAAAACGGCCAAGGCGCATACGGCGAAGGCCCCTCTCAATACGGCCAGGGCGCACCTCAAAACGGCCAGGGCGCGTACGGACAGGGCGCATCGCAATACGGCCAGGGCGCGGGCCAGTACGGCTACGGGACCCAGCCCGGTACGCCGTACGGCACCCCACCGCCCGCCACCCGCAACAACGCCGTGCTCATCAGCGTGATCGCCGCCGTCGCGGTGGTCGTCCTGGGCGGCGGCGCGTACGGCGCCTACGCCTACCTCAGCGCCCCGGGCCCCGCCCCGAACATCACGATGCCGACCGTGTCCAGCATCCCGCCGCAGTCCGACCCCCCGTCGTCCCTCCCGACGGAATCCCCCGAGAGCGAGCCGTCCCCCACCGACAGCCCGTCCACCTCGAACCGCACCGAACCAGGATCGCCACTCGCCCACACCGAGTTCAAGGACTGGAACTTCGGTCTGGGCGACGTGAAGTTCGATGCGAAGAAGGTCGGCGGGTGGACGTACGACTCGTGCGACCCGGTGGACGGCGAGGGCGTGCTGGCCGACAACGAGTGCGAGAGCGCCGTCCAGGTCGCGTACTCCGCCGACGACGGGGCCATCAAGGCGGCGCAGATCATGATGTCGTTCCCCAGTGAGCAGACCGCCAAGACCACCGCCTCCCGGCTGGCCAAGCTCACCTCCGACGCGGTGCTCTGGCGCCAGAGCACCACCCACAGCACGTACGCGTACGGCAAGATCCGCTCGGGCTCGGCCAAGAATTACGTGGTCGTCACAGTGGTCACCGCCACCAAGGCGGCCAGTTCCAAGGCCCCGAAGTTCCACTCCTTCCTGCAGGCCGACCACGCCAACTACTTCCTCATGCGCGACCTGCGCGTCCCCAGCTAGACCCGGCGAGGGACCCCGAGCGCCGGTTCGAGGAGGGGTACCGGTGCCGGTTCAAGGACGGGTACCGGTGCCGGTTCAAGGACGGGTACCGGTGCCGGTTCAAGGACGGGTACCGGTGCCGGTTCAAGGACGGTCAGGCCGCAGGCGCGGCGGTACTCGCCGGGTGGTAACCCGTACGCCGTCCGGAACAACCGGTTGAACCGCGTGGCGTCGGGAAAGCCCCAGCGCGCCCCCGTGGCGCGCACCGGCCGCTCGGACAGCGCCGGGTCGAGCAGGTCGCGCCGGCAGCGCTCCAGCCTGCGCCGCCTGATCCAGTCGGCCACGCCGCAGCCCTGGGACTCGAAGAGCTTGTACAGGTAGCGCAGCGAGATGTGGTGGGCCTCGGCGACGCGGGCGGGTGACAGGCCGGGGTCGCCGAGCCGTTCCTCCACGTACGTCTGGATGCGCGTCAGCAGCGCCCGCGTACGGGTGGGCGGCGGCGCCACATCGGCCCGGTCCATGCGGGTGGCCAGCGCCACGGCGAGCAGGTCGAGCAGCGCCGTGCTGAGGCGTACCCCGTCGGCCGTGCCCGAGATGTCGTCGAGGCAGCCGGGCAGCCGCGCGATGAGCGACCCGACCAGCGCTGGCACGCCCTCGTCCCCCTCGATGGGCACGTCGGCCACCTCCGCCACCGCCTCCTCGGGCAGCGGCAGCAGCTCCTTCGGGAACGCCACGCAGACGGCCCGCCTGGCCGGGAACACGCAGCGGTACGGCCGCGCCGGATCGGTCACCACGAACTGGCCGGGCCCGAGCAGGACCTCCCGACCTCCCTTGATCGCCATGGTGCGCCCCCGCGTCACCATGAAGACCGTGTACTGGCCGGCGGCCCGCTCGGACGGCCTGCCCCGGGCCTGGCCCGGGCTCCTGTCGCACACTTCGGCGACCCCCACCTGACCCAGCCGGCCCAGCGTCAGCTCGCTGCTGAACGACGGCTGGCCGTCGTAGTGGAGGTCCATCGGGGTGAAGGACTCGTTGACGATGTCCTGCCAGTAGTCGAAGCGCGAGGACACCGGTACGTCCTCCGCGCGATAGCGCACACGCATGATCGCTTGCTCCCCGTCAGGGCTCGCGTCCATTGCTTGTGAGTATGTGCCCCAACTCACGGCGCGTCTGCGCACTTGTACGCACTCGCCGGCGGAAATCCGCCCGGAAAGTCGGCGAGCGCGAGCCGTAGACAGGCCGAGAAGGAAAACTATAGTATTTCATCCATGTTGCGGCTGTACTATACCTGCCGGGGCCGCTTCACGCGGAAGACATCATGATGTAACCGAGGAGGCCCCCTGTGTCCCCCAGCAGCGCGTCGCCCGACGGCCCTGGACGGTGGTGTGGGTGAACGCAATCTTCGCCCTGATCGCGTTCATCGCCGTCATCGTCGTCTGGAATGTCCTCTTCAAACGCAATATCGCCGAATCGATGTTCGTCGGATTTCTCGCGTGCGCCGCTTTCGCCGGCTCCGACGCGCTCGTCGTGGGCTGGGAAAGCCTCGTGGAGGGCATGAAGTCCGAGGTGACGTTCGCGGCACTGGCGTTCGTGTTCGTCAGCGAGTTGCTGACCGGCATCGGCCTCATCGGACGGCTGATCGACATCCTGAGCTCCATGCTCGGCCGCCGTAGGGGCGGCGCGCTCTACGCCGCCACGGTCGGCTCTGGCGCGTTCGGCGCGGTGGCCCACAACGGGGCCGCGATCGCCGCCACCATCGGGTCCATCGCCATCCCCTGGATGAAGCGGTCGAAGACCAGCGGTGAGACGGCCGCCCTGGTCATCTCCGGCAACGCCGGGGTGGGGGCCACCTTCCCGTTCAGCGGCGCGTTCTTCCTGCTGCTCGCCGCTCCGACCGTCGCGCCCCGGCTGACCGCTGAGCAGATGATCGTCCCCATGTTCGTGGTGGCCGCGTGGACGGTGGTGATGCGGCTGATCGTCGCGTACGCGATCGTGCGCCGCCGCGGCGTGGACCGGATGGACCCCGCGGACGTCAAGCCGCTGGGCGCGACCGTGCGGGCGGGCTGGCCCTCGCTGCTGGTGCTGGCCGCGGTCGCGGTGCCGATCCTCGCCACCGCCGGGCCGACCGCCGAGTGGGTCGTGGGGCGCATCGGCGAGGACGCCGCGGGCGAGATCCCGGTGCTGTTCTGGTTGCCGATCTTCATGCTGGTCGTCGGCATGATCGTGGGTCACAGGAACCTGCCGCGCAGGGCCGCGGACTGGTGGTCGATGCTCGGGGCGATCAGTCCCAAGTTCGCGATCGTGGGCATCACCATGATCTCGGCGTTCGCGGCCTCGGAGGCGCTGTCCACGCTGGGGCTCGGCGAGCAGCTCGCGCCGTTCATCGAGCGCATGCAGGGAGTCCCCGCGCTGGTCATGGTCATCGTCGTGGGCGTCATCGTGCTGCTCGTCTCGGGACCGCTGAGCACGACCGCCACACTGGCGGCCGTCGGTTCCGTGGCGTTCCTGGCGCTCACCAGCGCGGGCGTCTCCGCGCACCTGGCCTACGCGGCGATCATCGTCTGGGCGAGCGCCGAGGGCTGCTCCCCGCCCGGCGCGCCCCCGCTCTACGTGGCCGCGGGCATCGCCGGCTGCGATCCCGTACGGATATTCAAGCCGGTCATCGGCTATTACCTGGTCCCGTCGTTCCTCGCCGGAATCGTCGTGGCCATGAGCCTGATCTGGGTGCCGTTCTAGAAAGGGTGGATGATGTACAGATTCCTGCTCAACGCGTTCCGTGTCACGCTGATCGCCTTCATGCTCGGCGGCCTGGTCGTCACGGTCTTCCAGATCATCGGAATTCTCATCGCGGACGGCGGCCTGACCTCCTATTTCGGCGCGGACTTCGCCGACACGATATGCATCGTGGCGGGGCTGGCCGGGGTCTTCTCCTACCTTCAGCTCTACACGAAGGAAGGGCGCGCGGCCGCGCAGGGCCCGTCGGGGGACGAGGACACGGTCCCGGTCACCGTCCGGGAATGAGGAACGTGTGCCGGTCAGGATTGCGTTCTGCGCCGATTGGAGCTCTGCAGGTGCTCGCGCATCCTGATCGCCGCGATCTCCGGATTTCCCTCCACGAGCGCGTCGTGAATGGCGCGGTGCTCCTTCGCCGCGTGGTGCGCCCCCGTGTTGCCGAGCTTCGAGAACAACCGGAACCGCTGCATCTGCCCGTTGAGCGAGCGGTAGGCGGTTTCCAGGAAGGGGTTGTCCGACTGTTGCGCGATGAGCATGTGGAACCTGTCGTCGGCCGCCCAATAGTGCCTGAACGAGCTCGACTGCGTGTCCGCGAGACCGGCCGATTCGTCCAGCTCCTCGACCGACAGACGCAATTCCTCGAGAAACTCGGGGGTCGTCCGGCGGCAGGTCTCATAAGTCAACGCGGGCTCGAGGACGATGCGCGCGTCCATCAGCTTGGCGACCTCCCTTTCCGTGAACATCGGCGCCACCCGATATCCCTTCAGCGCCTCGCGGACGACCAGGCCGGTATGTTCGAGCCGGGCCAGGGCCTCCCTGAGCGGGGTCTGGCTCACGTCGAGTTCGCGCGAGA
The DNA here is from genome assembly GCF_015645445.1 of Nonomuraea cypriaca. GTDB lineage: Bacteria > Actinomycetota > Actinomycetes > Streptosporangiales > Streptosporangiaceae > Nonomuraea > Nonomuraea cypriaca. The sequence goes on from NZ_JADOGI010000090.1 coordinate 24,517, forward strand.
GCGCGCCGATATTCAGCGGCTCACCCGGCGCCCGCTTCCCCGCCATGAACTGATCGAGCAGTACGTCGTACATCTGATCGGCAAGGGGTTGTTTCTTCCTGCGGGCTGCGGACGTCATCACTCTTCCTCTCGTCTGTTGAAGTATCTCAGGATGCGGTCCGCATTCCCTTCGTACGCGGTGCCGAACGCTCCAGCACCCATGGCTATAGTATAGCGAGAGTCCTGACATATCCGGAGGCGCCACACATGACCACCCACCGCGTGCTCGTCACCACCGCGTGGCTGAGACCTGGTGATCACGTTGACCAGATGCTCAGAGAGGCCGGTTTCGAGGTCGTGCACTCCTCCTTCAAGGACCGTGAGCCGACCGGCGAGCCGCTCATCGACGTCGTGCGGGGCTTCCACGGCATCGTCGCGGGCACGGACGCGTTCACCCCCGAGGTGATCGCGGCGGCGCGGGAGCTGCGGGTGCTGGGCCGTACGGGCGTCGGTTACGACAACATCGACGTGGCCGCGGCCACCGAGCACGACGTCGCGGTGTGCTTCACCCCGGCCGTCAACCGCCGCTCGGTCGCCGAGCACGTGCTGGCCCTCATGCTCAACTGCGCCCGGCTGATCCCCCAGAACGTCCGGTCCGTCAGGGCCGGCGGATGGGACCAGGTCAGCGGTCGCGAGCTGGCCGGGGCGAAGCTGGGCATCGTCGGCCTCGGCTCCATCGGCAAGCTCGTGGCGCGGCTGGCGATCGCCCTCGGCATGGAGGTGCTCGCCTTCGACGCGCGCCTCGACGGGGAGTTCGCGCGGGAGCACGGCATCCGCGAGGTCACGCTGGACGACCTGCTCAGGGAGTCGGACTTCGTCAGTCTGCACCTGTTCCTCGACGGCTCGACGTACCACCTGATCGACGATCGGGCGCTCGCCCTGATGAAGCCGTCCGCGTACCTGATCAACACCGCCCGCGGCGGCGTGGTGGACGAGGAGGCGCTGGCCGACGCGATCGAGCGCGGCGCGATCGCGGGCGCGGCGCTGGACGTGACCGAGGTCGAGCCGCTGCCGGCCGGCAGCAGGCTGCGGGAGTTCGGCAACGTCATCGTCACCGCCCACATCGGCGCCGCCACCACCGAGTCACGCGCCAGGTCGGGCGCGATGGCCGCGCGGGCCGTCATCGACGTGCTCAACGGCCGGCCCCCCGAGTACGTCGTCAACCCCGAATACGCCACCCTCACCCCGACGAAGTGAGGCCCCATGCCCAGCGAACTGCGCTTCGACGCGAACCTGAAATGGCTGTTCACCGAGCTGCCGTTCGAGCGGCGATTCGACGCCGCCGCCGCGGCCGGCTTCCTGGCGGTCGAGTACGCCTCACCGTACGAACACGATCCCGCGGCCCTCAACCGGCGACTCAAGGACGCCGGCCTGGAGCAGATCCTCATCAACACGCCCGCCGGCGCTCCCGGCACCCCCGGGCGATCCGGTTACGCGTGCATCCCCGGCCAGGTGGCGGAGTTCCGCGACGGGGTCAGCCGGGCGCTGGAGTACGCGGTCGCGCTCGGCAGCGACTTCGTCCACGTCATGGGCGGGCTGCGCCCGGCCGGGGTGAGCAGGGATCGCGCGTTCGCCCGTTTCGTCACCAACATCGCCTGGGCCGCCGAGCAGGCGCGCGGGACCGGGGTGCGGCTGCTGCTGGAGGCGCAGAACAACCGGGACGCGCCCGGCTTCATCCTGGACACGCAGGCGCAGGCGGCGGCCGTGGTTGACGCGGTGGACGCCGACAACGTCGGCATCATGTTCGACGCCTACCACGCCCAGATCGACGAGGGCGATCTCGTGACCAAGATCGCGGAGCTGGCGCCGTACACGTGGCACTACCAGGTGGCGGATCCGCCCTCACGGCACGAACCCGGCACCGGTGAGATCGGCTGGCCCGCCGTGTTCCGCGCCATCGGGGACACCGGCTACACCGGCTGGATCGGCTGCGAATACCGCCCGGCCGGCGCCACCACGGACGGGCTGGGCTGGATCGAGGAGCTGACCCGATGAGCGCGCCGCGGATCGCGCTGATCAGCGCCACGCCGGCGGCGATCGGCCCCGCCGTGGCCGGGATGAACGCGGTGTTCCCCACCGCTGACACCTGGAACCTGCTCGACGACAAACTCCTCGCCGACGCCACCGGACCGGACGGGCTGACCGAACGGCTGCGGGAGCGGATGCGCCGCCTCATCCGGCACGCCCTCGCCGAGGGCGCCTCCGGGGTGCTGCTCACATGCTCCATGTACGGTCCCGTCACTCGTGACTTCGACGGCGCGGTCCCGGTGCTGGCGGCCGACGAGGCCGCGTTCGCCGAGGTCGCGGCGGGCGGCTACCGAAGCGTCCTCGTCGTCGCCAGCCTCGACTCCGCCCGCACCGACTCGATGACCCGCCTCCGCGCCGCCCTCACCACCACAGACGCCCCGGCCACCGACGCCGCAGATCCAGCAACCCCGGCACCCGGCACCTCGGGGACCGGCACCCCCAGGACCGGCACCCCGGAGACCCTCGGGACCGGCAATCCCGGGATCGGCGCCCTTGGGACCGGCACCCCGGAGACCAGCACCCCCAGGGCCGGCAACGCGGGGATCGACGGGCCCGGAGCCGGGGACGCAAAGACCGGGGATGTGGAGGTCGCCGGGGTCGTGTCACGGGAGGCGTTCGAGGCGACGCGGGTCGGTGACCATCAGGCTCTCCTGCGCGCGCTTCATGAGGCATGCGCGCCCTACGAGACGGACGCCGTGTTCCTGGCCCAGTACTCGCTCGCTCCCGTCGCCGAAGAGCTGTCACGGGCGCTCGGCAAACCGGTCATCTCAGGCCCACAAGCCGCAGCGACCCAACTGAAAGCCGCTCTCGAGGGGGCGGCATGATCGTGCTCGCCCAGTTCAAGGCCGCAACCGACCGAGCCACCGCGATCACGGAAACCCCGGTAAACCGCGCGACCGAGGGGACCCCGATCGCGGCAGCCCTGGTAAAGGTCGCGATCGAGGGGGCGGCATGATCGGCGCGATCGCGGATGACGTCACCGGAGCCACTGATGTCGCGGTGGCGCTGCGCCGACGCGGCATTCGTACGGTGTTGTTCTTCGGCACGCCGCCGGAAGGCACCGAGCCGCCCGAGCACGACGCCATCGTGATCGCCCTGAAGACCCGCACGATACCCAAAGCCGACGCGGTCGCCCAGTCCCTCGCCGCGCTGGCCTGGCTGCGCACCCACGGCGCCCGGCAGGTCTACTTCAAGTACTGCTCCACGTTCGACTCCACGGCGGAGGGCAACATCGGCCCGGTACTCGACGCGCTGGCCGATGCCATGGACGTGCCCGTGGTCGCCATGACGCCGAGTTCGCCGGAGCACGGGCGTACGCAGTACAACGGCTATCTGTTCGTAGGCGAGGTACTGCTCAGTGAGTCGCACATGCGCCACCACCCGCTGACCCCGATGACCGACTCGTTCCTGCCGCGCGTCCTGGACGGGCAGAGCGCGTACCGCGCGGGGGTGGTGACGCTGCCCCTGGTGCGGGAGGGGGCGATCGAGCGACGGCTGGCCGAACTGGCGTCGCAGGGCATCAGGTACGCGCTCGTGGACGCCATCGACGACGCCGACCTACTGACAGCCGGCCGGGCGCTGGCCACCGCGCCCCTGGTCGCGGGCGCAGCCGGCCTCGCCGGCGGCCTTGCCGCAACCCACCCACAGGACCCAGCCGGGCCCGCTAGCGGGCCGACCGCAACCCACCCGCAGGCCGCAGACGGGCTCGCCGGTGGGTCGGCTGCGGCCCAGCCGGGGGCCGGTCAGGACGGCGTCGGGGGATGCGCGCCGGCCGGGCCTGCGGCGGTGCTGGCCGGGAGCTGCTCGGCTCGTACGCTGGAGCAGGTCGCCGCCATGATCGCGGCGGGGCGGCCGGCGTACCGGCTGGACGCGCTCGCCGACCCGGATCCCGGCTCACTCGCCCGGTCGGCGCTGGCCTGGTACGACGCCCTGCCGGACGACTCCGGCGCACCCCTTGTCTATTCGTCGGCCGAGCCCGTGTCGCTGCGCCGCGTACAGGAGGCCCTGGGAAGTGAGCGGTCGGCGGCGATCCTGGAGTCGGCGCTCGGCCGCGTCGCCCAGGGGCTGGTGGAGCGCGGCGTCACGCGCGTGATCTCGGCCGGCGGTGAGACCTCCGGCGCCGTGGTGAGCGCGCTCGGCGTCCCCGGCGGCATGATCGGGCCCGAGGCGGCGCGCGGAGTCCCGTGGATTCTCACCACCTCCGGGCTGAGCCTCTTGCTGAAGTCCGGCAACTTCGGCGAGCCCGGCCTGCTGCTGGAGGCGTCCCGTTGAACACCGAGCGCGAACAGATCATCTCGGCGGCCCGGTCGCTGTTCCAGCGTGGGCTCACCCACGGCAGCACCGGCAACCTGTCCGTACGCGTCGGCGACCGCGTCCTTGTGACCCCCACGGGTTCCAGCCTCGGCACCGTCGAGGCCGCCGAGCTGTCGCTGATCGACCTGAGCGGCGCCCACGTGGCCGGGCCCAAGCCGTCCAAGGAGGCGTTCCTGCACGCCGCGCTGCTGCGGGCGAGGCCGCGCGCGAACGCCGTCGTGCACACGCACTCCACCCACGCCGCCGCCGTGTCGTGCATGGACGGGCTCGACCCGGCGGACGCGTTGCCGCCGCTGACCGCGTACTTCGCCATGCGGGTGGGACGGCTGCCGCTGCTGCCGTACTTCGCGCCCGGCGACCAGGGGTTGGGGCCGGCGGCGGAGGAGGCCGCGCGTACGCACTCGGCGCTGCTGCTGAGCAACCACGGCCCCATCGTGGCGGGAGCGAGCCTCGGCGCCGCGCTGGACGCCATCGAGGAACTGGAGGAGACGGCCAAGCTGTTCCTCCTCCTGCGGGACCTGCCTACGCGCCCGCTCAGCCAGGAGCAGCGCCGGGCACTCGAACCAAGTAACCAGGCCCAGTAACCAGGCCCAGTAACCGGTCCAGTAACCAGGCCCCAGTAACCAGGCGCAGTAACCAGGCTGGAGAAACCATGGCAGTAAGGCTGTTCAGCACCCTCGCGGTGAAGAAGGCGCTCGACGACGTGCTTCTCGAGGCGTTCGAGCGGGAGACCGGGATCGAGATCGACGGGGTGTACGACCCGACGACGCAGCTCCTGCTCCGCATCGAGAACGGGGAGCGGCCCGACGTGATGATCGCCGTGACGTCGTCGTTCGAGGAGTTGCGGGGGTCGGGGGTCGTGGACGTCGGTACGCGGGTGCCGGTGGCGAGGACCGGGGTTGGACTGGCCGTGCCACCCGATACCGACCTCCCCGATGTTTCGACGTTCGAGGCGTTCAAGAAGACGCTGCTGGACGCCCGTTCCGTGGCCTACTCCCGTACCGGCGCGAGCGGGATCTACTTCGCGCGGCTCATCCAGGACCTCGGTATCGCCGACGAGATCAACGCGCGGGCCACCGTGATCGACAAGGGCTTCATCGCGCTCGCCGTGGTGGACGGCCGAGCCGACATCGCGATCCAGCAGCTGAGCGAGCTGCGCTTCGTCCCCGAGGCCCGGATCGCCGGCCCGTTCCCCGACGACGTGCAGCACTACACGGAGTTCTCGGCCGCGCTGGGAGTGGGGTCCACGGACGAGGCGAAGGCGTTCGTGGACTTCCTGACGAGCGACACCGCCAGGGCGGCGTACGAACAGACCGGCCTGGAAATGCCATAACCCACAGCGGGCCTTCGGTCAGGAAAGCCGGAACAAGGACCCGCTGTCCGGAACGGCCAACGTTCCGGACAGCGGTAACGACGGCCCGCCGCCCCGGACGAACGGCCGGCTCAAGTCCGGGAACGAAGGCCCGTGGCGACGAAGGCCCGTGACGGTCAGGCCAGCAGGCCGCTCCGGCGCCCCGCCGCAGCAGCCTGGGTGCGGGTGGAGACCTCCAGCTTGGCCAGGATGTTGGACACGTGGACGCTCACCGTCTTCTGCGCGATGAACAGCCGCTCCGCGATCTCCCGGTTGGTCAGCCCCTCGGCGACCAGCCGCAGCACCTCGACCTCCCGGGCCGTCAACCCCCCGTCGCCCGACCCGCCGCCGCCGAACCTGGCCCGCCGCCCGAACTCCAGCAACGCGTTCTCCAGCGGCACCGCCCGCAGCTTGCCCGCCGCCTGCCTGGCCAGGTCCCACTCCGCCAACGCCGCCTCCCGGTCACCGGCCGCGAGCAGGGTCTCGGCCAGCCGCCACCGGGCCCGCGCCGTCTCGTAGACGAACCCGAAGTCGAACGCGGCCACCACCTTTCGCCACAGCTCCACGTCGAGCCGCCCGTGGACGCGATGCCACTCGGCCTCCACCCGCGCCGCCCAGGCCAGCCCCTCGGGCCCGAGATGGCCGCGCTCCCCGGTCGGGCCGGATTCGACGGCGAAGCGCGCGCGGGCCAGCAGGTCGTCGGCGCCCTCCGTGGTGCCGAGATCGGCCAGCGCCCACAGGCCGACGGCGGCCAGCCGCAGGACGCCCGGGTCGCCAGGCACCATCGGCGCCATCACCGCGCGAACGTGCTCCAGCGCCGTCGCCGGGTCGCCGCGCCAGAGCGCGTGCTCGGCGGCCAGACCCCTGGACATGTACGCGGCCAGCTCGTCGGACCAGAACGGCCGCAGCCAGCCGAGCCGGTCGTCGACGGCAGGCAACCCCCTGGCCACCTCGATGAACAGCGCGAACGACGACAGGATCGCCTCGGGCAGCCTGCCCACCCGCGCGCCGAACCCCGCGGCCACCGCCTCCGCCTGATCCCACTCGCCCGCCACGTAGTGGATGAGGAAGCGCAGGAACCGCAGGTCGGTGCCGTAGGTGCTCCATCTGAGCCCGGTCTCGGACGCCATCTGGATGCCGTCGTCGGCCATCTCGGCCGCGTGGCCGAGCACGCCCTGCTCGTAGTGGATGCGGGCGTGGTGGAAGCGGGCGCGCAGGTCCATGGCCAGGTCGCCGGTGCGCCCGGTGGACGCCGTCTCGACCAGCTCGTGCGCCCGGTCCAGGTCGCCGCGGTGCTCGAGATAGGTGGCAAGCGTGAGCAGCGCGCCGACCTCGGCGTCCCTGGCCCCGGCCGCGCGGGCGGTCTCCAGCGCCCGGGTGGTGAGCGCCTCCACCTCACGGTGCCTGGCGCTCCAGAGCAGCGTCCGGGCATACGTGGCCAGCGCACGGGCCAGCGCGGCCGGGTCCGCCGCGCTCTCGACGGCCTCCTCCGCCGCCGCGATGGCCCCGGGCTGGTCGTCGGCCTCGTAGCGGTAGTAGGCGAGCCGTTCGCTGACCTCGGACGTCTGTGGCAGCGCCCGGAGCTGGACGATCGCGCGGTGGTTGTCACCGCTGTCTGCCGCCATGACCGCGCTGCGGAACGCCAGCTCGGCGCGGCTCTCCCCGGCCAGCTCGGCCGCGCCTTCCACCCGGTCCCAGAGGCCGAGCGCCTGGTCGTAGTGACGGTGCGCCTCGGCGGGGGCGCCGAGCCGCTCGGCCAGCCGGCCGGCCTGCGCCGAGGCGGCCAGCGCGCCCGCCAGGTCGTGGCCGGCGAGGTAGTGGTGCGCCAGCTCGGCGGGGGAGGTGAGCAGGCGTGCGAAGGCCATGTGGAGCCGGGTGCGCTCGCCGGGCAGCAGATCGGTGTAGACCGCCTCCTGCAGGAGCGCGTGGCGGAAGGCGTAGCCGTAGCCGTCGACCCTGAGCAGCCCGCGCGAGACGATCTCCCTGACCGCGTCCTCGAACTCGGCCATGGGCAGCCCGGAGACCTCCCGCAGCAGCTCGTCCTCCACCCGCCGGCCGGCCACGGCGGCGGCCCGCAGCACGAGCTGGCCTGGCTCGGAGAGCACCTCGACCCTGGACATCAGCAGGCTGGCCAGCCCGTCGGGCAGGCTGTCGCCCTCCGCCACGGCCGCGAACAGCTCCTCCGCGTAGAACGGATTGCCGTCGGCCCGGGAGACGATCAGACCGAGCTCCTGAGCCCCGATCTCCCCCAACGTGGCCACATAATCCGACATCTCCCCGGACCCCAGCGGCCCCAGCTCGACGCTCACCACGGTCGGCAGCCGCTTCAGCTCGGCCAGCACCGACCGCAGCGGATGGCGGCGGTGGAGATCGTCGGTGCGGTAGGTGCCGACGACGCAGACCCGCTCGGTCTGCACCATGCGGCTGAGGAAGACCAGCAGGTCACGGGTGGAGCGATCGGCCCAGTGCAGATCCTCCATCACGAACAGCACCGGCTGCACGTCGGCGAGCAGCCCCAGCAGGGATCCGAACACCCGCTGCTGGGTGAGCCCGCTCGACGGCGCGCTCTCCGTGCCCGGCAGCAGCTGCCCCAGCATGGGATGGGCCGCCGCGGCCTCGCGCACGACCGGCTCCGCCCCGCGCAGCGCGTCGGCCAGCGGAAGGTACGGCAACGCGTCGCCGAGCTCGGCACACTGCCCGGCCAGCACGTGGAAGCCGCGTTCTCGGGCCTCTCCGACCAGCTCGGCGACCAGCCGGGTCTTGCCGATCCCGGCATCACCGCCGACGAGGGCCACCCCGGCCATGCCCGCAGCGGCCGACTCGAGCACACGCGTCAGCCTGGCAAGCTCACCAGAGCGCCCGACGAGGAGACCCTTCACCCCCGAAACTATGCCACGCCCTTCCGACAGTTCATTGGCCCACAAAACCGGCCCGAGATTGGCCCTCATCGAGATACCAAAAGCATTTTACGCTGCTATTTCGTGATCTCATCAACGACTTACCTGGTGTTCGTCGGCGCCTCGATGGCCCTGGTGCTCATCCCGGGCCCGAACCACCTCTACATCGCCACGAGAGGGATCGCCCAGGGCCCGTCGGCAGGACTGGCGAGCGCGATGGGCGTGGAGATCGGCACGCTGGTGCACATCGCCGCCGCAGCGGCCGGACTGTCGTACGTGATCTCGCAGTCCGCCACGCTGTTCGCCGTCGTCAAGTGGGCCGGCGTCGCGTACCTGTTCTACCTGGGCGTCCGCGCGTTCACCGGCGGGGAGGAAGCGGGCGGGACGCCGCCCCCGCAGCCGCTGCGCAAGGTGTTCATGGAGGGCGTCGTGGTCAACGTGCTGAACCCCAAGGTGGCGCTGTTCTTCCTGGCGTTCCTCCCGCAGTTCGTGGACCCGGACGCCGGCTCGCCCGCCCTCCAGATCGTCCTGTTCGGCCTGACCCTGCTCCTCCTGGGCCTGATCTCGGACATCGTGTACGCCCTCGCGGCCGGCGCCCTCGGCACCCGACTCCGCCGGCACGCCAGGACCCTGCGCCACCTCAGCGGCGTCGTCTACCTGGGCATGGGAGTCGCCACCGCCTTCGCCGGGAGAAAATGACCCGTATGGCGCCGAGGAAGCAGCAGGAGATCTTCGATGCGACGTTGCGGCTGGTCGCGGAGAAGGGCTACGACGGGCTGACCGTCGAAGGGGTGGCCGAGCGCTCGGGCGTCAACAAGACGACGATCTACCGGTGGTGGCCGTCGAAGGCGGCCCTGCTCGGGGCCGCGCTGGTGGAGGCCGACGTGCTCGGGTTCGAGGCCCCTGACACGGGGAGCCTGCGCGGTGACCTGGTGGCGCTGGTAGCGGGCGTCAGACGGCTGCTCACGGAGCCGCCGAGCGCCTCTGTCGCGGTCGCCGCGCTCGGCGCCGCCGTACGCCACCCCGAACTGGACGTCCGTCCCTTCTTCGCCGACCGTTTCGCCCGCGAACGGGAGATCTTCGACCGCGCGGTGCGCCGGGGCGAGCTGAAGGAGTCCGTCGATCCCATGCTCGTCCTCGACCTGCTGGCCGGGGCGGTGTGGATGCGGGCGGTCTTCCGCGGCCTGCCCGTGCCGGACGACTTCCCCGCCGAAGCGGTCTCGGCCCTCCTCGACGGCATCTGAGCACCACACGAGGTCAGACGGCCTCCGACAGGGCGACCGGAATGGCCTCCAAGAGGGCGGCTGGGACGCGGTCGAGCACCGTCAGACGGCCTCCGACAGAGCGGCCGGGATGCGGTCGAGCACCGGGTGGGGCGCCAGGCCGTACGCGTAGAAGTCCACCGCGAGCGCCCCCGCCGCCTTCGCCCCGCGCGCCTTGGCCACCAGCCGGTCGGCGGAGTCGCTGTCGGGATGGCCGGGCCGCAGCACCGCGCGCACCTCCCGGTCCTTTCCCACGGACCGCAGGTAGGCCCCCACGTCGTCGGCCACCCGGGCCGCGTCACGCGCGTAGGCCAGCACCCCGAAGGCGGGCACGAGATCTCCCAGCGCCACCAGGTCCACGCCGAGTTGCCACGCGTCGTGCGCGGCCAGGCCGGGCGTGGGCAGGCCGTCGGCGTACCCCTTGACGGCTCCGGTCGAGTCGATGAAGACCAGCTTGGAGCCCTCCTCGGCCACCGCGGACGCCACCTCGGACACCAGGGTCGTGACGGTCTCCGACCGCGCCCGCGCGTAGGCGACCACGTCGGGACCGGCGTAGGCGGTCAGGGCCGCGCGGGTCACCTCGCCCTGGGCGGGCGGATCGCCGTCGAGCACGCTCCCGACGATCCTGGCGCACTCCTCGCGCGCCACCTCGGCGTTCACCCCCAGGTCCGTGGCCCGGCGCAGGCAGTAGTCGCAGAAGCAGAGCCCGAACAGGTACGCGTCCATCGGCCCGAGCGGCACGAACGAGCGCTCCGGCCTGAGCGGCCTGAAGTGCAGCGACTCGGCGACCACGCTGTCGACCCCGAGCCTGGCCACCGCCCTGGCCAGCGCGACGGCGTATTCGCGCACGTCGGGGTGGGCGGGGCACAGGTCGGTGAGTGAGCCGCGGTCGCCGAAGCAGTCGCGTACGGTCACGTCGGGATGCTTCGTGCCGAGCGTGGCGTTGCGCAGGAACACGGTCCATCCGTGCAGTTTCATGGACCGCTTCGCACACGCCTCGCGAAGCCCGTCGAGAGCCCCGGAATAGCCGGGGACGGGAGCCAGCCGGAGCCCGGCGAACAGATCGGCCGGCGGCGTGAAGTGCGCCCCGTCGTGGCGGATGGTCAGCCTGGACAGCCCGTGCGGGGTGACGTCGCGGGAGGCGTGGTGCACGGCGCCGACGGTGATGCCGGTGACGCCGTAGCCGCTGATCCTGTCGAGCACCCGCTCGACGCCTTCGCCGCGCAGGTCCTCGACGAAGACGTACACCGAACTGTCCACAAAGCCGACCTTATGCGCTCTTGTGCGCGACGAAGTCGATCTCCACGAGGATGTCCATCAGCTCGGACCCCACAGTGGTGCGTACGGGGAAGGGCTGGCTGAAGTACGACTTGTAAACCTCGTTGTACGCCGCGAAGTCCCGCTTGAGGTGCTGCAGGTGGACCGTGGACTTGACCACGTCGTCGAAACCGAGCCCGTGCGCGGCGAGAATGGCGCCGAGGTTGCGCATGACCTGGTGCGTCTGCGCGGCGACGTCGGTGCCGACGACCTCGCCGGTGTGCGGGTCGAGCGGCCCCATGCCGGAGGTGTAGACGAAGTCGCCCACCACCAGACCCTGTGAGTACGCGCCGACCGGGGCGGCGCCCTCGCTGGTCTTCAGCTCCTTCTTCACGGAATCTCCCTAGAAGTTGGTATTGATCGTGCCAACGACACGGTAATCCCCATCCACCAGGGGCAGCACGCGCCACTTGTCGAACGCCGTACACGGGTGGGAGATCCCGAAGGCCAGCAGATCGCCCGGCCGCAGCCCGTCGGCGCGCACCACGGTGTGCTGGTCCTGCATCTTCACGATCGTGACCCCGTCGCGCCGCGGGATCGGCAGCCCCTCGTCGTAGGGGGCGTCGCGCTTGCCCATGCCCACGATCGCCAGCCCGGGCTCAGGCGTGGACAGCACGTGCGCCCACACCTCCAGCGCCGGACGCAGCTCCCCCTCGATCCGGTTGAACGGCGTGCGCTCCCGGTAGTAGCCGTCGTCGTGGGTGACGTACGCGCCGCTGCGCAGCAGGATCCTGGCCTGGGTGGCGACGAGCTCGCGCCCGATCACGTCGAACCACTGACTGCCGCCCACACTCAGGATCGGGCTTCTCACCCGGACGTGCTCGACGGCCTCCTGCAGCCGCGCCAGATAGCTCCTGACCTCGCCGGCGGTCTTCAGCCCGCCCTCGTAACCGGCGACGCCCGCCAGCTCGACCCCGGGCGACTCCTGCACGTAGGAGGCCAGCTTGACCAGCTCGTCCACGGTGCGGCACCCGGCCCGCCCACCGGCGTGCCCCAGCTCGGCCAGCACCCGGAACGGCCTGGCCCCGGCGTGCCCGGCCAGGATGTCCACCCCGGCCTCGGAGTCGGCGAAGCTCAGCAACTCGAACGCGGGATCCCGCGCCAGCTCGGCGGCGGCCCAGGCCAGCCCGGCGGGATCGACGACCTGGTTGGCCACCATGATCCGGCCCGCCCCGAACCCCCTGACCACCTCGGCCTGCCGCGGCGTCGCCACGGTCAGCCCCCACGCGCCCGCGTCGAGCTGCCTGGCGGCGATCTCGGCGGACATGTGCGTCTTGGCGTGCGGCGCCAGCTCCATCCCGTGGTCGCGGGCGAAGGCCGCCATCGTCGCGACGTTGTGCTCCAGCGCCTCCCGACGCACCACCATCAGGGGGAAGCCGAGCCCTCCCGCGAAGATCGACTGCCCGAGGATCGCCTGCACAGCACCCCTTTCATCCGCGTCCGACCCTATCCCAGACCGCCGGAGGATCAGGGGCGCAGCGCGCGTCCGGGAGTGGCCCCGGTCAGCTCTCCCCCGGCCAGCACCCGCACGCCCGACACGATCACGTCGTCGACGCCGGTCGCGAACGCGCGCGGATCCGGGTACGTCGCCCGGTCCCCCACCGTGGCCGGGTCGAACACCACCAGGTCGGCCGCGAACCCGCCGCGCACCAGCCCCCGGTCCGCAAGTCCGAAGCGCCGGGCCGGGTGCCCTGCCAGGTGCACCGCGGCCTGCTCCCAGGTCCAGTCGCCCAGCTCCCTGACGTGGCGGCCGAGGAACCTGGCGAACGCCCCGAATCCGCGCGGATGGGGATGCCCGCCCACGTAGATGCCGTCGGAGCCGCCGGTCTGGGAGGGGTGGCGCAGCATCCGGCGTACGGACTCGTCGCCTTGCGGGCCCTCGTCGGGACGGGCGGACACGACGCCCGCCTCCAGCCGCGTCTCCGTCAGGAGGCGGCGGCAGAGGTCGGCGGGCGTCACGCCCGCCCGCTCGGCCGCCGCGACCATGGTCAGGCCCTCGGTCCACTCCATGCCGGGCGCGTGCGAGACGGTCAGCCGCGGCCAGGTGTCGTCCAGCCCCTTCCACCAGCCGTCCAGCTCGTCCGAGGCGAGCATCTCGATCGCCCGGCCGGGCTCGGCGCCGGGGACGGACGGCGGCAGCACGACCATCGCCAGGATCGTGTTGCCCCGCAGGTAGGGGTAGGTGTCGAAGGTGAGGTCCACACCGCCGTCGAGCGCGCGCCCGACCAGCGGCAGCAGCACGTCGGCGGGCCCGTGCAGGTGGGAGACGTGTACGGCGGCGCCTGAGCGCCCGGCGATGTCCATGACCTCCGCCATGCCCTCGCCGGCCCGCGGGCCGTAGGCGCGCATGTGGGTGACGTACGGGAGGCCGCCGAGCGGCGCGCACAGGGCGGCCAGCTCCGCGGCGGAGGCGTGGCGGCCCGGCAGGTATTCGAGCCCGCTCGACAGGCCGGCCGCGCCCTCCGACAAGCCCCGCTCGACGTGCCGCAGCATCGCCGCCAGCTCGTCGCGGGAGGGCTCGGTGGGCGAGGGGCCCATGACGTCGTAGCGGATCGTGCCGTGCGGCAGCAGGTAGGTCGTGTTGAGCGCCACCGCGCGGTCGTAGCCGTCGAGCAGCTCGCGTACGGTCAGCGGCCCTTCGGAAACGGTCAGCGGCCCGGCGTCGGGCACGGCCGGCGGCCCCTCGGAAAGCGCCGGGAGCGCCCCGTTGACAGCCGCGAAGTAGCGGGAGGCGTAGGCGACGGTGGCGGCGGAACCTGGCGCGAAGGACAGGCCGTCCTGCCCGAGCACGAACGTGGTCACCCCCTGCCGCAGCGCCGCCCGCTGCACCACCGGGTCGAACACGGCCGCGTCGCCGTGCGCGTGGCAGTCCACGAACCCGGGCGCGACGAACCGTCCCGTCGCGTCGATCACCGTCGCGGCGCCCGCGCCGTCCAGCCTGCCGACCGCCGCGATCCGGTCGCCGCCGATCGCCACGTCCGCCCGGTACGGCGGGGCGCCCGTCCCGTCGAGCACCCGCCCGCCGCTGATCACCACATCGAAGCCCACCCCAGGATTCAATCAGAGGTACGCCCGTCCGCCGGGGCGCACTCGGCCGGCGTGCCGACGGGCCGCTCGGCCAGCAGGTCGCGCGCCTGGGAGCGGGCCAGGTTCCAGCCGTTCCACGAGTCGGGGCGATCGAGGCCGTTCGCCCTGATCACGTCGGCCAGCACGCAACTGCGCTGCGGCTCGGGCAGCCGGTCCAGAGCGGGTACGGCCTCCGCGCCGAGGTCGCCCAGGTAGTCGGAGTCCATCTTGGTGACGCCGCGCACCTCGACCTGCGTCTGCGCCACCTGCAGGTCGGGGTTGACCATCGCGAACGTGCCCAGCGCCAGCCCGGTGACCAGCACGATCGTCCGGGGGAGCCAGCCCGTGCCGCGGCCGGAGAGACGCACCGCGCCGGCGAGCAGCACCAACGCGAACAGCGCGCCCAGCCACCAGACCGTCGCCTGCACCGACAGCCGCAGCCTGGACAGGCCGTAGGCGTCGGTGTAGAGGTTCATCCGGTGCAGGGCCGAGGCCAGCACCACCATGGTCAGCCCGCACAGCAGCCCGAGCAGGGCGGCGAGCAGCCAGCGCTCGCGGCGCTCGACCCTGAGCAGCGCGCTCGCCACCGCCACGATCCCGAGCACGAACACGCTGACCACCACGAGCTGGAAGAACCCCTGCCTGGCGTACTCGGCGTAGGTCAGCCCGGCCGTCCTCAACACCAGCGTGTCGCCGCCGAAGAGCGCCGTGATCTGCACCGCCACGAACGACGCGAACAGCAGGTTCACCGCCGTGAGCGGCAGGATCCAGACGCTCCTGCTCACCGCGAACTTGGTCTCGGGTCCCACCGGGTCGTTCACGGGCCTGAGCGCCACCAGCACCACGGCCGCCAGCAGCACGGCGACGACCACGAACAGGAAGATCCGCAGCGGCGCGGATTCCGCCCAGTCCGGCGCCGTGGTCAGCCGTTCCAGATAGGAGGCGAACACCGCGTCCGCCGAGGCGAACAGCAACCCGAACACCAGCAGCAGCACCGCCGTGATGCCCAGCGCGACCAGCGTCGGCATGATCCGCCGCCTGGCTGTCAGCTTCTTCATCGGCTTGGCCAGGAACCACGGCACCGGGCCCAGCGCGAGCAGCACGGACACGCCGCCCCTGATCACGCCGAGCCAGCCCGCGCCGGCTCCGGAGACCGCCAGCGCGCCCAGCGCGGCCCCCGCCACGAGCAGGAGCGCGACGAGCCAGTCCGCGTCGCGCACCGCCGCCATGGAGATCAGCCAGTACGCCGTCAGCCCGAGCACGACCGTCCACGGCGTCATCCGCCGCAGCACCGCCGGCAGCGCCGCCGCCCCCAGCACCATCGCGACCAGCACGATCCCGAGCCCGGTCTGCGCCTCGGGCAACGCCACGGCCGCGAACACCCCGGCCCCGGCCGCCGCCGGCAGCAACCACCTCGGCGGCTCAGGCAGCTCGGGCCTGGGAAAGAGCGGCGGCGGCACATACGCCGGCGGCCCCACCTCCCCACTCGACGGCCCTCCATACGACGGCTGCCCACCTGAGGG
>NZ_JADOGI010000091.1 GCF_015645445.1 Nonomuraea cypriaca
GGGATGGCGGGGAACGGGTTGTCGGGCAGGAGGATGATCCGGCGCGCCCGGGCGGCCTGGCCGGCGGCGTCCACGTGGAGGAGGGCGGCGCCGATCCCGGCCGCGCCCACCATGTAGCTGGTGTCGGCCGTCACCTCGCCGGGACGCAGCCGGCGGTAGGCCTGGTACCACCGGTAGCCGTTCCCGTCGTGGTCGGTGGCGCGGGCGATCAGGTCGGCGGCGAGCGTACGGGCGAACTTTAGGTGCGACTCCCGCCCGGTCGCCGCCCACAACCCGGTGAACAGCTCGATCAGCCCGGCCGCGCCGCAGCACTGGCAGGCCACGTTCCAGTAGCCCTCGGTACGCCGGTGCGGCACCCCGCTCGCGACGATGCCGCGCGCCAGCCGCTCCACCCAGTCCAGGTCCCCCGGGTCGCCCGCCACCCGGTAGAGCTCGTAGAACATCCTGGCCACCCCCGCCGAGCCCGAGCAGAACCCGAGATAGTGCAGGTCCCTGGCCTGCGGCACGTGGTGCGGTACGGCCGCGCAGCCGCCGGTCACGACGCTGACCTCGCGGACGAAGTCGGCGCCGCTGCGGGCGGCGAACAGGAAACGCTCATCGCCCGTGGCGCCGTACAGGCGGGCGAGCAGGAACGCGGTGCCGGCCGTACCGGCGAGGAAGCCGGGTGTGACGGCGTCGACCGGCAGGCCGGCGCAGTCGCCGAAGCGGTGCCCGGGAACGGGGAGCCTGGCGATGCGCATGCCCGCCTCGGCCGCCGCCTCCGCGTACGCGGGCACGCCGAAGTGGGCGGCCGAGCGCAGCAGCCCGAGGATGATGCCGCCCTCGCCGCGCTGCGCGGGATCACGTGACCACTGCACGCCCTCCCCGCGCGACCCCACGCCCCTTCCCGAGGGCCCGTCCGTCCGGCCCCGGTGGACGATCAGGTCGGCGATGGCCATGGCCTCCGCCTCGAACCGGTCCTCGTCCAGCGCCCAGCCGGCCTCCATGAGCGCGACCATCGTGCCGGTCAGCCCGTGGTAGAGCGTGAGGTCGTCCTGCTCCCGCCAGGTGGCGGCGAGCCGCCGCGCCCCGGCCCGGGCATCCTCCAGGTACGCCTCGTGACCGCTCGCGGCGGCCAGTTCGAGGAAGAACAGGACGATGCCCGCGGCCCCCGAGTAGAGGGACCACGGCTCAGGGGTCACCGCCGACGCGCCGCGCGGATCGGGGTTGGCCAGCCAGCGTCTTCCGTGCTCGTCGTCGGCCGCGGCGGAGCGGATCCACCGCCCCGCCCGCAGGGCGGCGGTCAGCGGCGAATCGGCACGGGCGCTCGATGGGCGGATCCTGTCCAGGCTCACGACCGCATTATCCCACAACTTGGTAGGAAAATCAGGTTGGCGACAACGAGGCGCTGAAGCTCTCGAAAACGAGGTGCTCAAGCTCTAGTGAATCACCCCAGCCCACTGCTCAACCCCAGCGTCCACGGGGGGCGCGCGCATCTGGTCGTGGCACGGCTCCCGGACGAAGATCGTCAAGGCTCGCCGAGGCGGGTGCCGCCATCCGTGGAAGAGGTGCCGTTCATCCAGGCCGGCGGTGTGCCGAGCAGCTCCTCCAGCTCGGCGAGCGCCCCGTGGTCGGCGGCGCCCGCGCGCGCCAGGTCCTCCACGCGCCGGCACAGGTCGGCCTCGCGAGCGGCTCCCACGGTCGCGCACGCACCACTGAGCCGGTGCGCGAGGGCCGCCGTCGCCGTCAGGTCGCCCGCCCGCGCCGCCGCGCTGAGCTCCTCGTACGCCGGCCCGGCCGTCGCCAGGTACACCTGCGCGATCTCCGTCAGCGCCTCGGGCGACAGGCCCGCCAGCTCGGGCGGCAGGCCGGAGGAGGCCGCCCACGCCGGGATCCTGGCCAGCACGCGCGCCCAGTCCACCGGCTTGGCCAGGTGGTCGTCCATGCCCGCCTCCAGGCACCGGATCCGGTCGTCCGGCATCGCCGCCGCTGTCATCGCGACGATGGGGGTGTGCGCCTCCTCCCGCCTCCTGATCTCCTCGGTCGCGGCCAGGCCGTCGAGCACGGGCAGCTGGCAGTCCATGAACACCAGGTCGTAGCGGCCGGCCAGCACGGCGCGCACGGCCTGCTCGCCGTCGTCCACCGTCACGACCTCGTGCCCGGCCCGGCGCAGGACGAGCGTCGCCACCTGCCTGCTGACCTCGTCGTCCTCGGCCACCAGGATGCGCGCCCCCGTGACCGTGCCAGGGACCTGCACGCGCTCGCGCGGTTCGCCGGGGCACTCGCCGGTGCTCAGGGCGTTCTCCACGGCGGCGATCAGGCGCCGGCGGCTGAGCGGCCGGGTGATCGACTGCACGGTGCGCTCCCCCGCGGCGACCGGCCAGGCGAAGCCCGCGCGGCCCGGCGTCACGACCACGATGACGCTGGTGGCCTGGAGCGCCGGGTCGGTGAGCACGGCGTGCGCGAGCGAGCGGGCAACACCGCCGTCCGGGCCGCCGTTCGCGCCGCCACCCGGGCCGCCACCCGGGCCGCCACCCGGGCCGCCGTTCGCGTCGACCCCGAGGTCCGCCCCGAGGCCCGGCCCCGTGTCCGCGGGGGCGCCGAGGTCGAGGGCGACGACGGCCAGCTCGTACGGCCGTCCGCCGGCCGCGGCGGCGTGCAGGAGAGCGAGGGCGGACTCCCCCTCCCTGGTCTCCTCCACGTCGAGACCCGCGCCCGCCAGGAACCGGGAGGCCAGCCCGCGATCCTCCGGCCGCGGGTCGGCGACGAGAGCGCGCCGCCCCTCCAGCGCCTCCACCACCGGCTCCGGCCAGGCCAGCACCTCCACAGGGAGCGTGACCCAGAACCGGCTGCCCACACCCTCCACGCTGTCCAGCCCGATCTGCCCGCCCATGAGCTCGACGAGCTGCCTGCCGATGGCCAGCCCCAGGCCGCTCCCGCCGGTCCTGCGCGTGATGGGCGAGTCGACCTGGCGGAAGACGCCGAACACCCGCTCGCGGTCGTCCTGGCCGACCCCGACCCCGGTGTCGGCCACGGCGAACCTGAGGACCACCCGCGACTGGTCCGGCTCGCCCTCGTCGAGGGTGACGTACAGGTCGACGCCGCCCTGGACGGTGAACTTCAGCGCGTTGCCGACCAGGTTCGTCAGGACCTGGCGCAGCCGGGCCGGGTCGCCGGACAGCTGCCGTGGCACGTCCTCGTCGAGCCGCAGTGTGAGCCAGAGCCCCTGCCGGTAGGCGAGCGGCGCGAACGGCGCGACCACCTCGTCGCACAGCCGCGGCAGGTCGAACGGCACGGCGTCCACCTGCAGATGTCCCGCCTCGATCCTGGACAGGTCGAGGAAGTCGTCGAGCAGGCGCAGCACGTTCCTGGCCGACGCCTCACCCGTGGTCGCGTAGTGGCGCTGCTCATCGTCCAGCCGGGTGCCCATGAGGAGGGAGTTCATGCCGAGCACGCCGTTGATCGGGGTGCGGATCTCATGGCTGATCTTGGCCACGAACTCGGACTTCGCGCGCGAGGCGCTGACCGCCTGGTCCCTGGCGTCCGACAGCTCGGCCGCGTACCTCGACAGCGTGGCCTGCGCGCGGCGGCGGCCACGGGTGGCGTGGATCTGCAGGCCCAGGCCGATGAGGATGAGCAGGGCCAGGACGACGGCGACGGTGAGCACGTTCGTCCTGAGCCGCTCGGCGGAGGCCAGCGCCGTGGCGGCGGACACCTCGGCGGTGACCGTCCAGCCGATGCCGGGGATCGGCTCGGACGCCGACAGCACCTGGCCGTCGACGCCGTGGAACGGACCGTCCCAGGTACGCCCGGCGAGCGCGGCGTCCACGCGGGGGTCCTCGCGCAGCGAGGTGAGGGCGTACAGCTTCCTGCCGGGGTCGGCGACGAGCACGCCGGCCTGGTCGGTGATCAGCAACCGGATGTGCTGCGCCTCGGCGGCCTGCTCGGCGAACGTCTGGATGGCGTCCAGGCTGTAGACCACCGTGAGGATGCCGAGCATCCGCTCGCCGTCCTCGCTGGGGATGGGCGCGGCCACCGCGACGGCCCTGGACACGCCGAGCATGGTCGGCGTGTACGCCTGCGAGACGTGCGCCTGCCGCCGGTCGCGCACGGCGCGATACCAGTCGCTGTTGGCGATGTCCAGCGGCAGCCCGCTCGGCGGCTCCGCGCCCAGCGTGGTGCCGTCCGGCGAGATGAACAGCAGCCCGCTGACGCCGTCGCGCATCCGCTTCAGCTCGCCGAGGTGGCCGCGCAGGGCCTCGGGGGTGGTCTCGCCGACGGACGCGCGTACGCCGGGCCGCTGCGCGAACGCGGTGACGAGTTGCTTCAGCGAGTCCATCTGCTGCTCCACCACGACCCGGCTCACCGACGCGGTGGTCCTGACCCGGTCACCGACCTCCGCTCGCACGGTCTGGTCCGACAGCGAGATACTCGAGGACGTGAGCAGTGCCAGGGGAAGCAGACCGAGCAGCGTCCACAGGGCCGTCACCGCGAGCAGCCATCTCACCGGCGTCCGTCCTCCCCCTTGTCGCCCGCGGAACAGCGTAGGAGGAAACAGACGTGTACGGCGGATCTCCGTGAGCATAACGAGCAAAAGGCGATCATCATTCGCCGAACCTGCTTAGGCTGCATTGATCCCTGCCAGCCGGACGAGGAGTGTGGCGGTGCCTGAGCCCCGGGACATCACCGTTCTCATCGTGGACGACGACCCGGTCGTCACCGCCGCCCTGCACGCGCAGGTGAACCGGGTGCTGGGGTTCAGGGTGGTGGGCATCGCGCACACGGGCCTCGCGGCGCTGGCCGCGGCCGCCCGGTTCGCCCCCCGGCTGGTGCTGCTCGACCTGCACTTACCCGACATGCCCGGACTGGAGGTGGCGCACCGGCTGCGCCGGCCCGAGCAGCCGCCCGCCGACATCATCGTGATCTCGGGGCGCAAGGAGTCGGCGGCGGTACGCGCGGCCATGCAGCGCGGCGCCCTCTACTACCTGGTCAAGCCGACCAGGGCCGGGACACTTGAGCAGACGCTGCTGCGTTACGCCGCCACGGCCGAGCAGTTGGAGGACGGCGGCCGGTTCGCCGAGCAGCAGGAGATCGACCGGATCTTCCGCTCGCTCCACCTCGATCCCGCGGTACGGCCGAAGAGCATCTCCGCGGCCACCGAGCAGGCGGTGCTCGACGCGCTGTCCGACGTCGCCGACGACGTGTCGGCGCACGAGCTGGCCGCGATGATCGGCGTCAGCCGCGCCACCGCCCGCCGCTACCTGGAGCACCTCACCGAGCGCGGGCTGCTGGAGGGCCGGCCGAGATACGGGCCCACCGGGCGCCCCCAGCACCGGTATCGCGTACGGTGACCGGGCTCAGGGCGCTGCTCGCGCTCCTGCTGTGCCTCGTGCCGGTGGGCTGCGGCACGTCCGATCCCTTCCCCGAGGGCTCGACCATGGCGAGGATCAGGGAGCGCGGCACCCTGATCGTGGGCATCAAGTTCGACCAGCCGATGTTCGGCTACAAGGATCCGGCCAGCGGGCGGATCACCGGCTTCGACGCGGAGATGGCCCGGCTGGTGGCCAGGGACCTCACCGGCAGCGAGCGCAACATCCGCTTCGTCGAGACCGTGTCGCGCGAGCGGGAGAACTTCCTCGCCCAGGGCGTGGTCGACATGGTCATCGCCACCTACTCGATCACTGAGGCCCGCGCCAGGCTGGTCGGCTTCACCGACCCGTATTACTACGCCTGGCAGGATCTGCTGGTCAGGGCCGGTGACACGAGCGTCGACGACCTGTCGGACCTGGACGGCAAGAACGTGTGCACGGCCAAGGGCTCGACCTCCGTCGACCGGCTGCGCACCACCGCGCCCGGCGCGGTCCTGGAGATCGTGGACGCCTACAGCGTGTGCGTGCCGGCGCTGCTGTCCGGGCGCGTCGACGCCATCAGCACCGACGACACGATCCTGCGCGGCATGCAGGCCCAGAATCCCGGCGCGGTACGGCTGGTCGGCAAGCCGTTCGCGCGCGAGCCGTACGGGATGGGGGTCCACAGGACGGACACGGCCTTCCGCGACCACCTCAACGGCCTGATCGCCCGCTGGCTGCGCGACGGGCAGTGGGACCGGGCCTTCATGGGCACGATCGGGGTCTCCGGCGCCGCCCCGGACCAGTCCAAGCCCGCCAATCGCTGAGCAGAACGCGCACAAGCCCGTCACGGAAACCCGCGGCTCCTACGGTTACGCCAACGCTGACCGACACAAGGAGCGTGACGCATGGCCGACCTCATCGTCCTGGACCGGGTCAACAAGCGCTTCGGCGACCATCATGTGCTCAGGGACGTGGACCTGAGCGTCAAGCAGGGCGAGGTCGTCGTCATCATCGGCCCCTCGGGGGCGGGCAAGTCGACGCTGTGCCGCGCGATCAACCGGCTGGAGACCATCGACTCCGGCACGATCAGCGTGGACGGCACGCCGCTGCCCGCCGAAGGGCGGGAGCTCGCCCGGCTGCGCGCCGAGGTGGGCATGGTCTTCCAGTCGTTCAACCTCTTCTCCCACAAGACCGTCCTGAACAACGTCGTCCTGGGGCAGGTCCACGTGCTGAAGCGGCCCAGGGACGCGGCCGTGCGCAAGGCCCGTGAGCTGCTCGACCGGGTCGGCATCGGCGGCCAGGCGGACAAGTTCCCCGCGCAGTTGTCCGGCGGGCAGCAGCAGCGGGTGGCGATCGCCCGCGCGCTGGCCATGGACCCGAAGGTCATCCTGTTCGACGAGCCGACCTCGGCGCTCGACCCGGAGATGGTCAACGAGGTGCTCGACGTGATGACCTCGCTCGCCCGCGACGGCATGACCATGGTCGTCGTCACCCACGAGATGGGCTTCGCCCGGCGGGCGGCCGACCGGGTGGTGTTCATGGCCGACGGCGAGATCGTCGAGCAGAGCTCGCCCGACGCCTTCTTCTGCGCTCCGGACAGCCAGCGGGCCAAGTCCTTCCTCGCCAAGATCCTCACTCACTAAGGAGTGTCATGTTCGGCAGATCCCTCTTCGCCGTGTTCGCCGTGCTGGCCGTGACCACCGCCTGCGGCGGCGGCCAGGAGAGCTACGCCTCCATCGTGGACAAGGCCAAGAACGACAAGAAGCTGGTGATCGGCGTGAAGGCCGACCAGCCGGGTCTCGGGCTGCGCACGCCCGACGGCAGCTTCGCCGGCTTCGACATCGAGGTCGCCACGTACGTGGCCGGGCAGCTCGGGGTCGAGGCGAAGGACATCACGTTCAAGGAGACCGTGTCGGCCAACCGCGAGGCGTTCATCGAGCAGGGCCAGGTGGACATGGTGGTGGCGACGTACTCCATCACCGACGCCAGGAAGCAGAAGGTGTCCTTCGCCGGGCCGTACTTCGTGGCCGGGCAGGACCTGCTGGTACGGGCCGATGACGCCGCGCTGACCGGGCCTGAGACGCTCAACGGCAAGAAGCTGTGCTCGGTCGCCGGCTCGACCCCGGCGCAGAAGGTCAAGACGGAGTACGCCAACGAGGTGCAGCTCCAGGAGGAGCGTACGTACTCGTCGTGCGTGGACCGGGTGCTCGGCGGCCAGCTCGACGCCCTCACCACCGACAACGTCATCCTGGCCGGCTACGCCGCGCAGCACGGCGGCAAGCTCAAGGTGGTCGGCAAGCCGTTCAGCACCGAGAAGTACGGCATCGGGCTGAAGAAGGACGACACGGCCGGGCGCAAGGCGGTCAACGACGCGCTGGAGAAGATGTTCTCCGACGGGAGCTGGACCAAGGCGCTGCAGGCCAGCGTCGGCGCCTCCGGCTTCGCCCTGCCGCAGGCCCCCCAGCTGGAGCGGTACTGATCGGCATGGAGGCGCTGCTGATCGAGGGTGACACGATCCTGGTCGCCTTCTGGATGACGATCAGGCTGACCGCGGTCAGCGCGCTCGGCTCCCTGGTGCTGGGCACGCTCCTGACCGCCATGCGGGTCGCGCCGCTGGCCTCCCTGCGCGGGGCCGCGAGCTGTTACGTGTCCGTGGCCCGCAACACGCCGCTCACGCTGGTGCTGCTGTTCACCGGCCTCGGCGTCGGGGCGAACCTGGGCGTGGAACTGTCCGACGACATCGCGACCAACAACTTCTGGCTCGCCGCCATCGGGCTGACCGCGTACACCTCGGCGTTCGTCTGCGAGGCGCTGCGCTCCGGGCTCAACACGGTGCCGGTCGGCCAGGCGGAGGCGGCCAGGTCGCTGGGGCTCGGCTTCGTCAAGGCGCTCGCGCTGATCACGTTGCCGCAGGCGTTCCGCGCGGTCGTGGCGCCGCTGGGCAGCATCCTGATCGCGCTGACCAAGAACACCACGATCGCGCTCGTGGTGGGCGTGAGTGAGGCGTCGGTGCGGATGCGCGAGATGATCGAGACGTACGGAGACCAGGTCATCGAGATCTTCTTCGGCTTCGCGGCCGGGTTCGTGCTGCTGTGCCTGCCGATGGGGCTGCTGTTCGGCTGGCTGTCGCGGCGGCTGGCGGTGGCGCGATGAGCTACGCGAACCTCTACGAGGCGCCGGGGCCGCGCGGGATCCGCCGCAACCGGGCGCTGGCGGCGGTCGTGGCGGCCGGGCTGCTCGCCGTGGCCTATGTCGTCTACGTGCGCTTCGACGCCAGGGAGCAGTGGGCGGCGGACAAGTGGACGCCGCTGCTGCGCGGGGACGTCTGGGCCACGTTCATCCTGCCGGGGCTGGCCGGCACGCTGGCCGCGGCCGTGGCCGGGGTGGTGCTGGCCGGGCTGTTCGGGCTGGTGTTCGCGACCGCCCGGCTGTCCGAGCACCGCTGGATCCGGGTGCCCGCGGCCGTGGTGGTGGAGTTCTTCAGGTCCGTCCCGCTGCTGCTGCTCATCTTCTTCGCCTTCTTCGGCTCGTACGCCCTCCTCGGGGTGAACGTCTCGGCGTTCGCCGCGGT
Organism: Nonomuraea cypriaca; assembly: GCF_015645445.1. Taxonomy (GTDB): domain Bacteria; phylum Actinomycetota; class Actinomycetes; order Streptosporangiales; family Streptosporangiaceae; genus Nonomuraea; species Nonomuraea cypriaca. The sequence continues at coordinate 8,902 of NZ_JADOGI010000091.1, forward strand.
CGTCTTCGGGCTCACCCTCTACAACGGCTCGGTGATCGCGGAGATCGTCCGGGCGGGGGTGCTGAGCCTGCCCAGGGGGCAGCGGGAGGCGGCGTACGCGATGGGCATGCGCAAGGGGCAGGCGATGCGGCTCGTACTGCTGCCCCAGGCGCTGCGCGCCATGATGCCCGCCGTGGTGAGCCAGTTCGTGGTGCTGCTGAAGGACTCGGCGCTCGGCCTCATCGTCGGCTACGACGAACTGGTCGACCGTGGGCTGAACGGCATCGCGGCCAACTTCTCCAACGTCATCCCCGCGGCGATCCTCATCGCGGCCATCTTCATCCTGATCAACCTCGCCCTGGACCGGCTGGCCCATCGGCTGGGCGTGGCCCGGCAGCCCTGACAAGCCTCACCCACGGGCTCGGCGGCCGTGACGGGCCTCACTCGGCCGGCTCCGCATGCGGCGCTCGGCGTTGCGGTGGGAGCGCTCGCAGGTGTGGCCCGCGGCCGGTCGCGCGGCGGCGGCGCAGCGCGGGGAGCCACGGGGCGGCGGCGAGCACGGCCAGCCGTACGACACCCGCCACCGCACAGGCGGTCACGGCCACCGCGAGCACCAGACGGACCCAGCGCAGCACCCGGCGCACGATGGACGGCCGCTCGATCATCCGCCGATGCCAGCCCACCCCGGCACCCCGGAGATCCGACGCGAAAGGGTGCGGCCGACCGGTAGATTCACGATCACGACTTGGCCATCGTGCTGCCGGACCGGAGGAATTTCGTGACCATTCCCGCGCCGACCGACGTCCACGCCGCATGGTTGCCCGAGGAGGCGTTCCGGCCAGTCGGCACCCGCCGTACCCTCGTGCTCGCCGACGGGCTCCTCGCCGAGACCGTGCGTGCGGAGGTCGCGGCGGCCTGTGCGCGCTACGGCGGCAGTGTCCGGCAGCAGGCGGGTGGCGGGGAGTTCGACCTGGTGCTGGCGCTCTCCACGGCTGAGCAGCCGGTGGAGGTGGCGCCGGGTGAGTGCGGCGCGGAGGGGTTCGCGCTGGCCCACCGCGACGGCGTCACGGTGGTGGTGGCCGACGAGCCGGCCGGCCTGCTGTACGGGCTGTTCCACGTGGTCAGGCTGGGCGAGTCGGCGTTCGGCGCCGAGCGGCCGGTGGAGTGGCACCGGCCGGCGACGCCGCGGCGCATGCTCGGCCACTGGGACAACGTCGACCCGCATCCGGTGATGGGCCAGGTGGAGCGCGGCTACGCGGGCGGGTCGATCTTCTGGCGCGACGGCGGGCCGCGCGGCGACCTGGCACGGGTCAGGGCCTACGCGCGACTGCTGGCCGCGTGCGGCGTGAACGCGGTCGGGGTCAACAACGTCAACGTGCACGCCACGGAGGCCCATCTGCTGACCGACCGGCTCGGCGACGTCGCCGCGATCGCTGACGTGCTGCGCCCGTACGGCATCGCGGTGCACCTGTCGGTCAACTTCGCCGCGCCGATCGCGCTCGGCGGCCTGCCCACCGCCGACCCGCTCGACGCGGACGTGCGCACGTGGTGGGCCAGGACCACCGAGCAGGTGTACGCGGCGATCCCCGACTTCGGCGGCTACGTGGTGAAGGCCGACTCCGAGGGGCAGCCTGGCCCGTTCGCGTACGGCCGCACCCACGCCGACGGCGCCAACATGCTCGCCGACGCGCTGGCGCCGCACGGCGGGGTCGTGTGCTGGCGCGCCTTCGTCTACAACCACCGGCAGGACTGGCGCGACCGCTCGACCGACCGCGCCAGGGCGGCGTACGACCACTTCGCCCCGCTCGACGGCCGGTTCCGCGACAACGCCATCCTCCAGGTCAAGCACGGTCCCATGGACTTCCAGACGCGCGAGCCGGTGTCGCCGATGATCGCGGCCATGCCGTCGACCGCGCTGGCGGTGGAGCTGCAGGTGACGCAGGAGTACACCGGCCAGCAGCGGCACGTCTGCTACCTGCCGGCGATGTGGAGCGAGGTGCTCGGGTTCCGCCCCTGGGGGCGGGACGGGAGGAGCGTGGCCGACGTGGCCGCCGGCGGCGGCCTGGTGGCGGTCTCCAACGCGGGCGACGACCCCTACTGGACCGGCCACCCGCTCGCCCAGGCCAACCTGTACGCGTTCGGCCGGCTCGCCTGGGCGCCGCGGCTGGACCCGGCCGCCGTCCTCGACGAGTGGATCGGCCTCACGTTCGCGGCCGGTGACCCCGAGCGGCTGCGCGGCCCGCTGCACGCGATGATGGACGGGTCATGGCGGACGTACGAGCGTTACACCGCGCCGCTCGGCGTCGGCTTCATGGTCCGCCCCGGCCACCACTACGGCCCCGACGTGGACGGCTACGAGTACACACCCTGGGGCACCTACCACTTCGCCGACCGAGACGGCGTCGGCGTGGACCGGACCCGCGCCTCGGGGACCGGCTTCACCGGCCAGTACCCCGAGCCGTGGTCCGAGGTCTACGAGTCCCTTGAGGAGTGCCCGGACGAGCTGCTGCTGTTCTTCCACCACGTCCCCTACGGCCACGTGCTGCACGACGGCTCGACGGTCATCCAGCACATCTACGACACCCACTTCCAGGGCGCCGAGGAGGCGGAGCAGACCAGGCTGCTCTGGGAGAAGCTGGCCGGCGCGGTGGATCCGGCGCTGCACGCGCGGGTGCGGGAGCGGCTCGACGAGCAGGTGCGCTGCGCCGGGGAGTGGCGCGACCAGGTCAACGCGTACTTCTTCCGCAAGTCGGGGGTGCCCGACGCGCGCGGGCGGCGCATTCCCTGACTCAGGCGGTGAACCTCTCCCGGATCTCCATGATCATCGGGCGGCTGTTCCACAGGAGCGCCGCGACGAGTGCGAAGGCCAGCAGCGCCAGCACCGCCTCGGTGGCGACCAGGGTGACGCCGCCCGCCACGATCAGCAGGCACAGGTTGCCCAGGGTGGCGCCGGGGAAGCGGCCGAGGGAGTACGCCGCCAGCCGGGCCACGTCCACGGTGCGGAACGCGTACAGTGACGTGATCACCAGCGCGTTGGCGACCCAGAGGGTGGAGCCCACCCCGACGAGGACGAGCAGCACCGCCCACCACCCGGGCACGCCGGCGGCCGTGAAGTTCGCCAGGGTCATCACGACGACGGCCAGCCCGGCCAGCCACGGGGCCCAGATCCTCAGCACGCCGAGTGCGTTGGCCTTGTAGCCGCGCCAGAACGCCACCGCCGGCGACAGATCCGTCAGCTCGCGGCTGCGGCGGTGCAACGCGTACAGGGCGGCCGACAGCGCCGGGCCGACCGGCAGGGCGCAGGCGGCGGCCAGGGGGACGTTTCCGGCGTCGCGGTCGAGCAGGACGAGCGCGGCCAGGCCGGGCACGACGGTGACCAGGAACAGCAGCTCCACGATCAGCAGGGTGTAGATCAGCGCGGCCGCGCGCGAGAGCGGCCCCCGGCCGAAGCGGCTCTCGGCCGTCGCCTCACTCATGGTGCGCCCTCCTCCGGGCCGGGCGGGTCGTCCCGCCACGACGGGGCATGTCCGGCCACCGCCGTGATCCCGACCAGGGTAACCCCGCCGGGGCCTCCCACGAGCGGGAGGCACCGGCGCCCGCGGGCGATCAGCCGTTCTCCTTCTTGAACCGCTCGTACGCGGTGTTCACCAGGTTGATGTAGGAGCTCGCGTTCTTGCTCTCCAGCTCCTGGACGTAGGCGTCCCACTCGCTGAGGTCGCGCTCGCCGAGGATGAACTTGAGCGTCTGCTGCTGCACGAAGTCGTCCAGCGGGGTCTCCCACAGCGTGGCCTGCTCGCGCTCCTCCTCGTTCAGCGGCGCGGGGGGCGGCACCGGGAGGGCCTTCCTGGGCTCGATCGCCTTCTGGAACTCCAGCTCCTCCTCGGAGAAGGTCGACTGGAGCAGCTTGGTGGTGCCGCCGTAGGCGAACACGCCGTTGCCGAAGCCGAAGTCCTTCTGCAGGTGCTTGGGGGCGCCGGGGTTGAGTCCCACGTAGTCGACGTCCGACGCGATCTTGTACGAGCCGTCCGCGCCCTTGTTGACCGTGACTCCCTCCACGCCCCACTTGGCGAACTCCTGGCCCGCGTCGGAGTACCACAGCCAGTCGATGAACTGCATCATGGCCACGAAGTTCTCGTGCTCCAGGGCCTTCTTGGAGATCATGATGCCGTTCTCGAGGCGGGTGCCGAATTTGACGTCCCCGAGCGGGCCCGTGGGCGTCGGGATCTTCTCGACCTTGGCCCCCTCGACCGACTTCTCCAGGTTCGCCCGGTAGTCGTTGATCAGAGTCTGCGCGTTGCTGCCGATCACGAAGGACTTGCCCGAGGTGAACTTCCTGATCGCGTCGTCGTCGTTCTGCGTGAAGCTCTCCGGGTCGAGCAGCTTCTCCTTGGCCAGCTTGTTGAGGTATTCCACCATCTGCTTGTACTGCGGCATGGCGCCGGTGAGGACGAACTTCCCTGCGGTCGCGTCCCACGTCTCGTTGTGGTAGTTCCAGCCGGCCTGGGTGCCGTAGGCCTTGGCGATGATGTCGAACAGGGCGCCGCCCGGGGTGGGGATGCCCCACCGGTCGGAGAGCGGGTAGAGGTCGGGATATTCCGCCTTCATCGCCTTGAGCACGGTGTAGAGGTCCTCCCAGGTCTTCGGGACCTCCAGGTCGAGCTTCTCGAGGATGTCGGTCCTGACGGCCAGGGAGTAGTCGATCCAGATGGCCTCATGGACGCCGGGGAGCAGGTAGAAGCGTCCGTCGGCCTGCCGGAGCTCGTCCAGGTCGGCCTTGAGGTTCCACTTGGCGATCTTGTCCTTGAAGTTCGGCATCAGGTCGAGGTAGTCGCTGACCGGGAGGATGGCGCCGGAGGCGACGAACGGGGTCTCCTGGTGCGGATACGTCTTGGGGATGATCAGCGGGGCGTCGCCGGCGCCGATCATCAGGCTGCGCTTGTTCTCGTAGTCGCTGAGCGGCACCACCGTCGGCGTGAGCGTCACGTTGGTGCGCTTGCCGAGCTCCGTCCAGAACAGCCAGTCGTTCTTGAGCGGGTAGTTCGGGTGGTTGTTGTAGAGGATGGTGAACGTGACCGGCGCGGTGGCCTTGAACTGCGTGCCGGCCGAATAGGAGGACATCGCGCCCGCGCGGTTGAGGTCCTGCTGGCCGGACTGCTGCGCCGGCTCGTCGTCGCCGCAACCGGCGAGGACCAGGGTGAACGCGCCGAGGCCGAGTATCGCCTGGCGCCGCGTCACTTGTGGCATTTGGGGGGTCCCTTTCCGTGGGGTGGTGGAGTGAGATGTCGCTTGGGGCGCTAGCCCTTGACCGCGCCGAGCATCACGCCTGAGACGAAGAACCTCTGCACGAAGGGGTAGACCACCAGGATCGGAATGACGGTGAGCACGACCGTCACCGCCTGGATGTTGGCGTTGGTCTGCGTCAGGTCGGCGACGGCGCCGCCGGCCACCTCGGCGTTGGTGGCCCCCGCGATGAGGTTGCGCAGATAGACGGTCACCGGGAAGAGCTCCTGTTTGCCCATGTAGAGGAAGGCGGAGAACCAGGAGTTCCAGAACGAGACGGCGTAGAAGAGCACCATCGTGGCCATGACCGCCTTCGACAGCGGGAGCACGATCCGCCACAGGATGCCGTAGGTGTTCAGGCCGTCGATCGCGGCGGCCTCCTCCAGCTCGGACGGCAGGTTCTCGAAGAACGCCTTCATGACCAGGAGGTTGAAGACGCTGATGGCCTGGGGCAGCACGATCGCCCAGATGCTGTCCTTCAGACCGAGGCCGACGATCAGCACGTAGTTGGGGATCAGGCCGCCGGAGAAGACCATGGTGAAGACGGCGATCCAGATCAGCACCTTGCGGCCTCTGAGGTGCTTCTTGGACAGCACGTACGCGTAGCAGGTGGTCATGAACATCGCGATCACCGTGGCGACCACCGTGTAGACCACCGTGTTGCGGTAGTTCGTCCAGAAGACCGGGTCAGACGCGACGACCTGGTACGTCGTGAGGTTGAAGCCGCGCGGAATGAGGTTGACCTGCCCCGACCTGATGTAGGCCTCGTCGCTCAACGATCGCGCGACGATGTTGACGAAGGGATAGAGCGTCACGAAGACGACGGCGCTCATGATGACGGCGTTGACGCCCCGGAAGACGCGGTAGCCCCGGCTCTCGGTCACCACAGGCTCGTCCCCACCGCGCGACGGGAGATCAGGTTCGCGGACACGATCAGCACCAGCCCGATCAGCGCCTCGAACAGGCCGATCGCGGCGGCGTAGCTGAAGTTGTTGGACACGATGCCCATCCGGTAGAGGTACGTGGAGATCACGTCGGCGGTCGGATACGTCAGGGGGTTGTAGAGCAGCAGGACCTTCTCGAACCCGACGGCCATGAACGTGCCGATGTTGAGGATCAGCAGGGTCACCGCGGTCGGCCGGATGCCCGGCAGGGTCACGTGCCAGATCTGCTTCCACCGGTTGGCGCCGTCGATCCTGGCCGCCTCGTAGAGCTGGTCGTCGATGGTCGTGAGCGCGGCGAGGTAGAGGATCGTCCCCCACCCGACGGTCTGCCACATCTCGGAGGAGACGTAGATCGTCCGGAACCAGTCGGCCTGCTGGATGAACGCGATCGGATCGCCGCCCACGAACCGCAGGAGCTGGTTGATCGGGCCGTCGAGGGTCAGCAGTTGCATGACGATGGCGGCCACGACCACCATCGACAGGAAGTGCGGCAGGTAGGAGACCGACTGCAGGAACCGCTTGAGTTTCCTGCCCCTGATCTCGTTGAGCAGCAGCGCCAGGACGATCGGCATCGGGAAGCAGAACAGCAGGGTCAGCGCGCCGAGCCAGATGGTGTTGGTGAACACCTGCCAGAAGGTCGGGTCGTTCAGGAACATGCGCACGTAGCGCAGGCCCACCCACTCCTCGCCGAAGATGTCACCCCCCGGCTGGAACTTCCTGAAGGCGATCACGTTGCCGAGCATCGGCGCGTACCGGAAGATCAGGAAGAACAGCAGCGGGAGGATCGCCAGCGAGTACAACTGCCAGTCGCGGCGCAGCGCCTGGCGCCAGCCGGGGCGGCCGGTGGGCGCGGCACGGGGTTTGCGCAGGCGCGGGCTCCGCGTGGCCGGTGGCGGGTCCACGGTCCGTGATGTGCTCATCGTGGCCTCTCCGGTGCGATGGGGTCGATGCGGACCACCGGCTGCAGCCGGCGCTCGTGGCCCACCTCGCGCTCGGCGCCGGTCAGGCGCAGCGGCACGGTCGCCGCCACGTCCGCGCTGGAGCGGCCGAAGCGCAACTCGACGTCGCCGGGCTCGACGACGCGCCGCCCGTGGACGCCGGTGAACGAGGTGAGGTCGGCCGGGACCGTGAACGTCACACGCGCGGCCCGGCCGGGTTCGAGCGGGACGCGGGCGTGGCCGATCAGGCGGACCACCGGTCTCGTCGTCTGCGCGACGGGATCGTGCAGGTAGAGCTGGACGACCTCCGTGCCGGCCCGCGATCCGGTGTTCCGCACGGTGACGCCGGCGCTCACCTCGGCGTCGACCGGCCAGTCCGCCGCGTCCGCCCCGGCCTCGCCCCACTCGAACGTCGTGTAGCTCAGCCCGTGCCCGAACGGGAACGCGGGCGTCGGGTCGACCGACGACACGTCCGAGCGGCGGCCCAGCCACGGCGACAGGTACGTCGCCGGCAGGCCGCCGGCGTCGCGCGGCACGCTGACCGGCAGCCGGCCTGACGGGTTCACCGCGCCGGTGAGCACCTCGGCCAGCGCCTGGGCGCCGCGCTGGCCGGGGAAGAAGCCGTACACGATGCCGGCGGCGGCGTCGGCCTCCGCTCCCAGCGCGTACGGCCGCCCGGCGAGCACCACCAGGACCACGGGGGTGCCGGTGGCCAGCACGGCCTGTACCAGCTCGGCCTGCACGCCCGGCAGACGCAGGTCGGCGGAGTCGCACCCCTCGCCGGAGGTGCCGCGCCCGAACAGTCCCGCCCGGTCGCCCACCGCCAGCACGCACACGTCGCTCGCCGCGGCCACGTCCACCGCCGCCGCGATGCCCGAGGTGTCGTCGCCGATGACGTCGCAGCCCGGCGCGTACGTGAGGTCAGGCACCAGCCGGCCGAGCGCGTCGCGCAGCGACGGGATCTCCACCCCGAGCCCGTGCTCGGGATGCGGGCCCACGTGCAGGGGGAAGGAGTAGCAGCCGAGCATCGCCATCGGGTCGCCGGCGACGGGCCCCACCAGGGCCACCCGCCGACCGGCGGCGAGCGGCAGGATCCCGCCGGTGTTGCGCAGCAGGACCACGGCTCCCCGTGCCAGGCGCAGGGCGATGTCCTGGTTGCCCGCGTCGTCGAAGCGCAGGGCCTCGACGTCGGCGGGCAGCCCCTGCCAGCCCTCGTCGAGCAGGCCGAGCTCGGCCTTCTGGGTCAGCACCCGGCCGAGGGCGCGGTCGATGAGCGCCTCGTCGACCTCTCCCGCCTTCACCGCCTCGATCAGGGAGTCACCGAACGTGTCGACCGTGGGCAGCTCGACGTCGATCCCGGCGCGCAGGGCGATCCCGGCCGCCTCCGCCGCGCCGGCCGCGACACCGTGCAGGCGGTGCAGGAACCGGATCGCGAAGTAGTCCGCGACGACCGTGCCGGTGAACCCCCACTCCTCGCGCAGCAGCCCGGTCAGCAGGCTCTCGTCGGCCGCCACGGGAACGCCGTCGATCTGGCAGTACGAGTGCATCACCGACCGTGCGCCGCCCAGGCGCAGGGCCATCTCGAACGGCGGCAGCACGTCGTCCGCCAGCTCCCTGCGCCCCATGTGCACGGGGGCGAGGTTGCGGCCGCCGCGTGAGGCGGCGTAGCCGGCGAAGTGCTTCAGCGTGGCGACGATCCCGGCGCCCTCCAGGCCCCGCACGTAAGCCGCGCCGATCGTCCCGACCAGGTAGGGATCCTCGCCGATCGTCTCCTCGGTACGCCCCCAGCGGTAGTCGCGGGTCACGTCCAGGACGGGCGCCAGGCCCTGGTGGACGCCCGCGGCGCGCATCGAGCGGCCGATCCGCCCGGCCATCTCCTCGATCAGCCCGGGGTCGAAGGACGCCCCCCAGCTCAGCGGGGCCGGATAGACGGTCGCCCGCCAGGCGGCCAGGCCCGTCAGGCACTCCTCGTGGACCTGCGCAGGAATGCCGAACCTGCTGGTGGCCACGATCTCCGCCTGGGAGGCGGCCAGCGAGCGGGCGCCGGCGACGGGGTCGACAGGCGCGGTGCCGAACGGGCGGGTCAACTGGCCCAGGCCGTGAGCGATGACCTCCTCCCATGCGATGGCGCCCGACATCTCGGACTGGTGCGGGGCGACGCCTCCCCCCGAGGCGTCGGCGCCGACCCACACCCCGAAGAGCTGGGCGACCTTCTCTTCGAGGGTCATGAGCGGGATGAGCGTCGCCGCCCGCTCGGCGGGGGACAGCCGTGCGTCCCGCCACGCTGCGGGCTCAGGGCTCGTGTCGATGGGTACGTGGCCCCTCATGCCATCCCTTCGGCCAACGGTGTGACACCGAAACTTTCAAGACGATCTGCTTAATATTGCGGCAACATATGGGCGGCATTGAGGTGTGTCAAGAGTGCTATCAACTGCTATGTTGCGAATCCTCCCGCCCGCCACTCGCCTCAGGTCAGGGGTTTGAGCTGGGCCGGTTCGACGGCAAATTTCCCGAAACTTTCGGGCGGTTAACCGAGGGGCGTGGATATACGCGGGGTGCCCTGGATGACTGTTCCCGGGCCGGGAACCGGCGTCTCCCGACATGGGACGACGCGGCGCGATATTTGGGGTGTCCGTTTTAACGCCATTGACATCTCCGCAAAACGGACTCTACGTTATGCGAAACGTTTCGACTACCGGCCCGCCCAAGGGTGGCCGGGCATATGGCCGGGTGGAATGTCCTCGTTACGTGACGTGGCCGAGCGCGCGCGGGTCGCGGTCAGCACCGTCTCCGCCGCGCTCAACGGCACCCGCCCGGTGGCTGCGGCGACCAAGCGGCGCATCGAGCAGGCCGCCGCGGAGCTCGGGTACCGCCCCAACCTGCTGGCCCGCGGCCTGCAGAGCAAGCGGACGCGCATCCTGGCCCTGCTGTTCCCCGCGCCGCGCGCCGGATTCGGCCTCACCGAGATGCGGTTCGCGACCGGTGCCGCCGAGGCGGCCGGCGAGCTGGGCTACCACCTGCTGCTCTCCCCCGAACGCGACGACCCCGTCGAGGAGTTGCGCCACATCACCGGCCTGGGGCTGGTGGACGGCGTGCTGCTGATGGAGGTGGGGCTGGACGACGAGCGCGCGGAGTTCCTGTCGGCGGCCGGGGTGGCGTACAGCATGATCGGGCGGACCCGCGAGCCGGGCCCGATCGACTACGCCGACATCGACTTCGCGGCGACGGCCGAGACCGCCGTGGCCCACCTGGCCGGGCTGGGGCATCGCAAGCTGGCCTTCTTCAACCACGCGGCGGACGCGCACGCGGCCGGGTACGGGCCCGCGGTGCGCGCCGGCGTGGAGTTCGCGGGAGCCGCCCGCGCGGCCGGGATCGGGTATGTGGACGACTTCCGCCCCGGCTCGGCCGAGGACGGCAGGGAGGCGTTCGAGCGGCTGATGGCCGCCCACCCCGACGTGACCGCGCTGGCCGTGATGGACGACCACGCGGCGGCCGGGGTGATCGCGGCGGTGGCGGCACGCGGCTGGCGGATCCCGGAGGACCTGACCCTGATGCTGGTGCTGTCGTCGGCGCGGGTGGCCGAGATGTTCCATCCACGGCTCACGACGCTGGAGCCGCCCAGTGCCGAGCTGGGCCGGCTCGGCGCGCGGATGCTGATCGACCGGCTGGCGGACCATGACGCCCCGCCCCGCCGGCGTCTCGTACCCTGCCGGCTGGTGCCGGGCGACAGCTCGGCCCCACCCCGCGAAGAGCCGCCACCGGACGGAAGGCGGACGCCCGCACGCGCGGAGCGGACCTCGCCGCGGACGGCGGGCGTCCGGGGGTCCGCGACCCCCGGCATCGACCACATCGAGACCACCATCAGCTCCAAGGAGTGACATGACCACCTTCCCCAAGAACTTCCTGTGGGGCACGGCCACCGCGGCCTACCAGGTCGAGGGAGCCGTCGCCGAAGACGGCCGCGGCCCCTCCATCTGGGACACCTTCTCCCACACGCCCGGCCTCGTGGCGAACGGCGACGCCGGTGACGTGGCGTGCGACCACTACCATCGGCTGGAGGAGGACCTGGACATCCTCGCCCGCCTGGGGGTCGGCGCGTACCGGTTCTCCATCTCGTGGCCGCGCGTGCGGCCCGGCGGGCGCGGCCCGGTCAACCGGCCCGGCCTGGACTTCTACTCCCGCCTCGTCGACGGGCTGCTGGCCAGGGACATCGCTCCGGTCGCCACGCTCTACCACTGGGACCTGCCGCAGGAGCTGGAGGACGCGGGCGGCTGGCCGCACCGCGACACCGCGCTGCGCTTCGCCGAGTACGCGGGCCTGATGGGCGAGGCGATCGGCGACCGCGTCCACACCTGGATCACCCTGAACGAGCCGTGGTGCTCGGCCTACCTGGGCTACGCCTCCGGCGTGCACGCCCCGGCCAGGTCGGAGCCCGCCGCCGCGCTGGCCGCCGTACACCATCTCAACCTCGGCCACGGCCTGGCCGTCCAGGCCCTGCGGGCGGTCGTGGCGCCGACGGCGCGGATGTCGGTCACGCTCAACCTGCACCACGTGCGCGGCGTGTCCGAGGCGGACGCCGACGTGGTGCGCAAGGCCGACGGGCTGTCCAACCGGGCCTTCCTCGGCCCGATGCTGGAGGGCGCCTACCCGCGCGACCTCATCGCCGACACCGCCTCGGTGACCGACTGGTCGTTCGTGCTCGACGGCGACGAGGCCACCGCGAACCAGCCGCTGGACGTGCTCGGGGTCAACTACTACAACCCCACGCTGGTCCGCCGGTGGGAGGGTGACGGCAGCCGGGAGACCGCCGACGGGCACCAGGACGGGGCCGGCTCGCCGTGGATCGCGTGCGAGGACGTCGAGTTCGTCCGCCAGCCGGGGCCGTACACCGAGATGGGGTGGAACATCGACGAGAGCGGCCTGACCGAGCTGCTGCTGCGCCTGCACCGCGACTACCCGGACACCCCCACGATGATCACCGAGAACGGCGCCGCGTTCGACGACGTCCTGGGCGGCGACGGCCGGATCAGGGACGAGCGGCGCGTCGACTACCTGCACCGCCACCTGACGGCCGTCGCCGAGGCGATCGCCGGCGGAGCCGACGTGCGCGGCTACTTCGTGTGGTCGCTGATGGACAACTTCGAGTGGGCGCACGGCTACGCCAAGCGGTTCGGGATCGTGCACGTGGACCGTGACACGATGGAACGCACCTGGAAGGACAGCGCCCACTGGTACCACGACGTCGTGTCCACCGGCAGCCTCCCGGTGGGCTGAGCGTCAGGGCTTGCGTCCCACCCCTCCCACGAAGGTGTGGTACGTGATGCCGGGCGCCGCCCGGTCGCCGGGGTCAGGCCGCCACTCGGGCAGCGGCACCAGGCCGGGCTCCAGCAGTTCGAGGCCGTCGAAGTAGGGGAGGAGTTCCTCGCGGGTGCGCCACCGGCCGGTGCCGAGGTTCTCGTTGAAGAGCTTCTCGGCCGCGTACGCCTGCTTCGACACCTCGGGGTGCGCCTCCCCCGGGTTGTGGAAGTGCGAGATCACCACGTGGCTGCCCGGGGCGAGCGGCCCGGCCAGCCGCGCCACGACGGCGGCCGGGTCGTCGGCGTCGGCGAGGTGGTGCAGGATGCTGAACATCAGCAGCCCCACCGGCTCGGCGAAGTCGATCAGGCCGCGCGTCTTCGGGTCGTCGAGGATCTTCCCGGCCTCGCGCGCGTCGGCCTCGACGATCGTGGTGGTCTGGTCCGCCGCGAGCAGCGCCCGGCCGTGGATCAGCACGATCGGGTCGTGGTCGACGTAGACGACCCGCGCGCCCGGGGTCACGGACTGGGCGATCTCGTGCACGTTGCCCTGCGTGGGCAGGCCCGAGCCGACGTCGATGAACTGCCGGATGCCGGCCTCGCCCGCCAGGTGGCGGACCGTGCGCCGCAGGAACTCCCGGCCGGCCTGGGCCGCCTCGGGCGCGTCCGGCGCGATCCGCAGCGCCGCCGCGGCCACCTGCCGGTCGACCTCGTAGTTGTCCTTGCCGCCGAGCATGTAGTCGTAGACGCGGGAGACACTGGGTTTGGAGGTGTCGATCCCGTCAGGCGCGATTTCCTGCTCGCTCTCGGGCACTGTCGCTCCTCGTATCGGGGGGCCGGAGTCACCTGATCCTAGATCGCGATCCCCCCGGATACAGGAGGGCTTCAGCCGATTTCCGCCCGGAGCAGGCGGGCGGCGCCGGCCATCGCGCGCATCTTCCCCTCGGCCGACGCGCGGGGCAGGTACTTCATCCCGCAGTCGGTGGCGATGACGATCCGCTCGGGCGGCACCCGCTCGAACGCCCGGCGCACCCTTCCCGCCACCACCTCGACCGGCTCCACGTCCGGAGTGGACAGGTCGATCACCCCGAGGATGACGGTCTTGTCCTTGAGGTCGGACAGCACGCCGAGGTCCAGCCCGGACTGGGCGGTCTCGATCGACACCTGGTCGACCGGGCAGCCGGCCAGCTCGGGCAGGAACGAGTAGCCCTCAGGCCGGTCGTGGATGATCGCGGCGTAGCCGAAGCAGATGTGCACCGCCGTCGTGCCGGTGACGCCGTCGAGGGCGGCGTTCAGCGCGGCCAGCCCGTAGGCACGCGCCTCCTCCGGCCTGGCCTGCATGTACGGCTCGTCGATCTGCACGATGTCGGCCCCCGCGGCGAACAGGTCGCGGATCTCGGCGTTGACCGCCGCCGCGTAGTCCATCGCGGCGGCCTCGGCGTCGGGGTAGTGGTCGTTCTGCGCCTGCCTGCTCATCGTGAACGGTCCCGGCACCGTCATCTTGACCGGCCGGTCGGTGTTGGCGCGCAGGAACCGCAGGTCGTCCACCTCCACCGGATGCCGCCGGCGGATGGGGCCGATGATGCGCGGGACGGGGTTGGGGTGGCCGCTGCGGTCCAGGGCCGTGCCCGGGTGGTCCACGTCGACGCCGTCCAGGGCGGTGGCGAAGTGGTTGGAGTAGCTCTCACGGCGGATCTCGCCGTCGGTCACGATGTCCAGCCCGGCCCGCTCCTGGGCTCTGATCGCCAGCTCGGTGGCGTCGTCCTGGGCCTGGGCGAGGTGCTCGGGCGGGATCCGCCACAGCTCCCTGGCCCGCACGCGCGGCGGGAACCGGCCGGCCAGCTTGGCCCGGTCGATCAGCCAGTCCGGCTGGGCGTAGCTGCCGACCAGTGACGTCGGCAGCGGCGGCAACGAGGGGCGCACGGGGCCCTCCTTCACGTCAGGTCACCAGCGGTCGAGGTGGAGCACCTCGTCGAGCGGCTGGCGCGACGCCCGCCTGAACGTCTCCCCGGTGTGGTAGGCGGTGGGGATGAGCACGCCCTGGCGTACGTCGTCCGGGATGCCGAGCAACTCGGCGATCTCAGTCTCGTACGCCAGGTGCAGGGTCGTCCAGGCCGTGCCGAGCCCGCGGGCGCGCGCGGCCAGCATGTAGCTCCACGCCGCCGGCAGCAGCGACCCCCACAGACCGGCCTGGTTGCCCTCGGGCAGCCCGCCCGGCAGCGTGATGCAGCCGAGCACCAGCACCGGCACCTCGCCCAGATGCTCGCCCAGGTACGCGGCGCTCTCGGACACCCGCTCCTGGGCCTCGGCCCGCACCCGGTCGTCCTGGAACATCGCCCGCGCCGAGGAGCCCGAGGCGTAGTACGTGTCCCAGGAGCGGCGGTAGTAGCCGCCGATCGCCGCGCGCAGCTCCGGATCGGTCACCACGATCCAGTGCCAGCCCTGCCGGTTTCCGCCGGTGGGCGCCTGCAGCGCGATCTCGAGGCATTCCCTGACCAGCTCCATCGGGACGGGACTGGCCAGGTCGAGGCGCTTGCGTACGCTGCGGGTGGTGGTGAGCAGTTCGTCGATCGTCATGAGCCCATCATGTCAACGGGTGATCCGCGGCGCGATCACGCGGCGCCGAGCCACAGGTCGGAGCCGAACACCTCGTAGTGGATGTCCCTCGGCGCGACCCCGGCCTTGATGAGCTCACCGCGGACGCCCCGCATGAACGGCACCGACCCGCACATGTAGACGACGGCGCCCTCGGGGATCTCGACGTCGTCCAGGTCCATCCAGCCGCTGCGCGCGTCGCCGCCCTCCTCGTACCAGAAGATCCGCTCCGCGCGGGGCAGGGCGTCGGTGAGGCGCTCCATCTCGTCGCGCAGCGCGTGGTCGGCGGCGGAGCGGTCGGCGTGCAGCACCAGGACGCGGCGGGTGTCGCCGGTGCCGGCCAGATGGTGCAGCATCGCGGCGATCGGGGTGTCCCCGATGCCCGCCGAGACCAGCACGAGCGGCGCGGTGCCGTCCTCCAGCGAGATGTCGCCGAACGGCGCGGATAGGGTCAGCTCGTCGCCCACCGCCGCCGTGGCGTGCAGCAGCGTGGACACCTCGCCCTGAGGCACGTCGCCGCCGCGCACCCGCTTGACGGTGATCCGGCGCAGCCCGTCCGCGCCGTCGCCGGACAGCGAGTACTGCCGGAGCTGGTGAACGCCGTCGGGCATGCGCACGCGCACGCTGACGTACTGGCCGGGCCGCGCGGGCGGCACCGGCTCGTCGCTGACCGGCCGCAGCACCAGTGACATCACGTCCGCCGTCTCCTCGCGCCGCTCGACCACCCGCCAGATCCGCCAGGTACGGCCGCCCCTGGCGCCGGCCTCGGTGTAGAGCCGGCCCTCGATGGCGATCAGCGCGCCGGCCATCAGCCAGTAGACCTCGTCCCAGGCCGCCGCGACCTCGGGCGTGACCGCGTCGCCCAGCACCTCGGCGATCGCGCCGAACAGGTATTTGTGCACGATGACGTACTGGTCGTCGGTCACGCCCACGGCGGTGTGCTTGTGCGCGATGCGCGACAGCAGCGCGTCGGGACGCTCGTCCGGGTTGGCGAGGAGCGCGCCGGCGAAGGCCGCGATGGAGCCGGCCAGCGCCCGGCGCTGCTCGCCGCTGAGCTGGTTGCCCCGGTTGAACAGCCCGTCGAGCAGCTCGGGACGCTCGGCGAACATGCGGCCGTAGAACCTGGCCGCGATCTCGTCGAGCCGCGCCCCGACCACCGGCAACGTGTCGCGGACGATCGCCGCGCTCTCCTTGGACAGCATCATGAACCTCCAGATGGGCAAAAATTTGCATCTGGGATTCATATTAAAGGACGGGAACGCCGGTCCCCTGCCTGGGGGGCGTCAGGGACAGCAGCAGCGGGCCGGTCGGGGCGTCCACCAGGGCGCCGACGGTGACCGTGTCGAGCGAGGCGTAGAAGGCCTCCTGGGCCTGGCGCAACGCGGAGCGCAGCCGGCAGGCGGCGCGCAGCGGGCACGGCGGGTCGTCCTCACACCCGACCACGTCACCGGCGGACTCGAGGCCGCGCACCAGAGCGCCGACCGTGGCGACGCGCCCGGCCTCGGTGAGCTGCATCCCACCACCCCGGCCGCGCCTGGCCTCCACCACGCCCATCTCGCTGAGCCTGGCGACGGCCTTGGCGGCGTGCGTGTAGGGGATGACGAGCGCTTCGGCCGCGGCGCGAGTGGTCAGCAGTTCGTCCGGCCGCGCCACGGCCAGGCGCATCACGATGCGCAGGGAGATGTCGGTGAAGGCGGTCAGGCGCATACCCCTACGGTAGGCGCTGCTCGCGACGGGTCAGCCGCGGCCGAGCACCGGCAGGGCCGGCAGCGCGCGCTCGTCGTAGCCGAACAGGGCCTGGTTCTCCCAGCCGTTGCCGGAGGACGGGTCGGCCGGGTCCCAGCCGTTGCCCTCGACGCCGGTCCAGGTGGCCTCCCAGGTGAACAGGCCGAGGCCGAGGCCGTCCGGCACCTGGCGGACGATGTCGGCGACCTTGGCCAGCATCGCGGCCTGCCCCTGCGGGGTCGCCTGGTAGCCGGGGTACGGCTCGGGCGACACGATGATGTTCTCCCAGCCGTCGTCGTCGGCCGTGGTGAACGGATACGCGGTCTCAACCACGACCACCGGCTTGCCGTACCTGGTGGCGACGTCGTTGATGTTGGCCTGGAACGCCTCCAGCGTGCCGTGCCAGAAGGAGTAGTACGACAGCCCGATCACGTCGTACCGGATCCCGTGGGCGGCGGCGTTGTCGAACCACCACCGGTACAACCCGTTGTCGCCCCCGTTCGCCAGGTGCAGGACGACCTTGGTCGAGCCCGACACCTTCTTGACCGCGTCGTATCCGGCGTTGAGCAGCCGGGCCGTGTTCGGCCAGGTGGAGTTGGAGCCGTCCGGCCACAGCAGGCCGCCGTTGATCTCGTTGCCGACCTGGACCATGTCGGCCGTGGTGCCCTGACGGCGCAGCGCGTCGAGCACCTCGTACGTGTGGTCGTACACGGCCTGCCTGAGCTGGTCGAACGGGAGCGCCTCCCACGCGGCGGGCTTGAACTGCTTGCCCGGGTCGGCCCACGTGTCGGAGTAGTGGAAGTCCACCAGCAGCTTCATGCCCTGGGCCTTGACCCGCCTGGCGAGGTCGAGGACCTGGGTCTTGGTGTTGTAGCCGTCGGCCGGGTTCACCCAGACCTTGAGCCTGATGTAGTTGAGCCCCGCCTGGGACAGGATGCGCAGCGCGTCGCCCCTGCGGCCGCGGGCGTCACGGTAGACACCGCCGTGGGCCTCGGACTTGGCGAGGCTCGAGACGTCCGCTCCCCTGATAGGGAGGCGGGCCCTGGCGTGCGCGGGTTGCGCGATGGCGAGCGCGGCGAGTAACAGCAGGGCGGTCAGGAGGCGTTTCATCGGGGCTCCTCAGGGTCGGGGGGTTTCCACGACGACCACGACCGCGCCGGGCGGGACGGTGACCGGCCCGTCGTGGCGTACGCCGTCGAACACGCTCGTGCCGGTCACCCCCTCGACCGTCACGGGGTCGTCGCCGTGGTTGATCAGGAAGGTGTGGGCGCCCCTGCGTACCAGCTCAAGGGCGTCGGACAGGCCGCGCGGGCGGGTCACGCCCGCGTGGTCGAGCACGCCGGCCAGCAGTTCGCGCAGGCCGGTGACGGGGGCGGTGGCCAGGTACCAGGCGGTCCCGGCGCCCAGGTCGTGGCGGGTGAAGGCGGGATGTCCCGCGTCGGGGCCCGCGGCGAAGTTCCGCACCGGCACCGCGCCCGCCGGGCGGACCCGCTCGGACCAGATCCGAGCGGTGTCGGCGCCGGTGCCGCCGCCGGTCAGCGCGACGGTCTCGTGCTCCCGCAGCGGGTGGAACTCCTCGATCGACAGGCCGAGGAGCTCGCGCAGCGCGCCGGGGTGGGCGCCCGGATGCACGGTGTCGTGCTCGTCGACGATCCCGGAGAAGTACGACACCAGCAGGTTCCCGCCGGCCTCGACATATCGGTGCAGGTTCTTGGCGGACGCCTCGGCCAGCAGGTACGAACTGGGCGCCACCACCACCCGATACCCCGAAAAATCAGCGGAGGGATGGACGAAGTCCACCGTGATGTGCTCCCGCCACAACGCCTCGTAGAAGGCGTCCACCCGCTCCCTGAAGGTCAGATCCACCGACGGCCGCCAGTCGAGCTCCAGCGCCCAGTACGACTCCCAGTCCCAGACGATCGCCACCTCGGCCCGCACCCTGCTCCCCCGCACCTCGGCGAGGCCGCGCAGGTCGGCGCCCAGACGCACCACCTCGCGCCACTGCTCGGAGTCGGTCCCGGCGTGCGGGACCAGCCCCGAGTGGAACTTCTCCGCCCCGAACCGGGAGGCCCTGAACTGGAAGAACAGCACGCTGTCCGAGCCGCGGGCCACGTGCGCGAGGCTGTTGCGGCGCATCTCGCCGGGCCGCTTGGCGAGGTTGCGCGGCTGCCAGTTCACCGCCCCGGCCGAGTGCTCCATCAGCATCCAGGGCGCGCCGCCCGCCACCGAGCGGGCGAGGTCGGCGGACATGGCCAGGTCGATGTGGTTGTCCGGGCGCTCCGCCTTCAGGTAGTGGTCGTTGGCGACCACGTCCAGCTCGCGAGCCCACCGCCACAGGTCGGCGGACTTGCAGTTGACGGTGCCGGCGAAGTTCGTGGTCACCGGGATGCCGGGGGTGAGCTCGCGCAGAATGTCGCGCTGGAGCGCGTAGTGGGCGCGGTGCTCGCCGTCGCTGAAGCGGGCGTAGTCGAGCCGCTGGGCGGGGTTGACGACCGTGTTGTTGAGCCGGGGGGCGTCGATCTCCGGCCAGTCGCCGTAGGTCTGGCCCCAGAACGTGGCGCCCCAGGCGTCGTTCAATGCTGAAATATCGCAATATTTCAGTTGAAGCCATTCGCGCCAGGCGGCCACGCTGTGCTCGCAGTAGCACTCGCCGAGCGGCGCGCCGTACTCGTTGTGCACGTGCCACATGACCACGGCGGGATGGTCTCGGTAGTGCTCGCCGAGCGCCCGCACCAGCCGCGCGGTCGCCTCCAGGAAGGCCGGGGCGCTGGAACAGGCGCTCTGCCGGCCGCCGAAGCCGATCCGCGTCCCCTCCCTGGTCACCGGCAGCACGTCGGGGTGCCGGGCGACGAGCCAGGCGGGCGGCGCGGCGGTCGGGGTCGCGAGGTTCACCGCGACGCCCGCCTCGTGCAGCCGGTCCACGATCTCGTCCAGCCAGCCGAACTCGTAGCGCCCCTCCGAGGGCTCCATCAGCGCCCACGCGAACATGCCCAGGCTGACCAGGTTGACCCCGGCCTCGCGCATCAGGGCCACGTCCTCCTCCAGGACCTCGCGCGGCCACTGCTCTGGGTTGTAGTCCCCGCCAAAGGCGATACCGGCAGGACGCTCCGGATACATCCATCCCCCTCGAATGTTGTGTGAACGTGCACAGTAATCCTCACCCGTCATATGGGGAACGGCTATCCCTAAATATCGCCCTAATCCAGGAGGTTAACGAGAACGTAACGACCCCTTGACGGTCGTTTCTGGGCTGCTCCACTCTGTGCACGTTCACAGAACCTTCTGGAGGTACGCATGCGCGCCAACCGCCTTGGAGCAGCCCTGGCCGTCGCACTCACGGCCACCCTCACGAGCTGCGGATCCGGCGAGCCCGCCGAGAGCCCCGAGGCGGCGCGGACCTCGGCCGCCGCCCAGGGCCCTGTCAAGCTCACGTACTGGACCTGGGCCCCGAACATGGACAAGATCGTCACGGTGTGGAACCAGGCGCACCCCGACATCCAGGTCACGGTCAGCAAGCAGGCGGGCGGCGACGACGCGGCGGCCAAGTTCCTCACGGCGGCCAAGGCGGGCAACCCGCCCGAGCTGGTGCAGGCGGAATACCAGCACCTCCCGTCGTTCATCGCCGCTGACGCGGTGGCCGACCTCAAGGCCGAGACCGCCGCGATCCAGAGCCAGTTCAGCGAGGGCCTGTGGGGCCTGGTCACGCTCGGCACCGAAGGCGTGTACGGAATCCCGCAGGACAGCGGCCCCATGATGCTCTTCTACCGCAAAGACCTGTTCCACGAGTACGGCATCGCGGTCCCCAAGACCTGGCAGGAGTACGGCGAGGCGGCCCGCACGGTGCGCGAGAAGGACCCGCAGGCGTACCTCGGCACCTTCTCCAGCAAGGATCCGGGAGCGTTCACCGGCCTGGCCCAGCAGGCGGGGGCGCAGTGGTGGTCGATCAGCGGCGAGTCGTGGAAGGTCAACGTCGCCGACGAGCCCACCAGGAAGGTGGCCGACTACTGGGGCGCCCTGGTCAAGGAGGGGGTCATCGACGATATGCCGTACTTCACCCCGGAATGGAACAAGGCGCTCAACGACGGCAAGCTCCTGACCTGGCCGTCGGCGGTGTGGGCGCCGGGCGTGCTGTCGAGCAACGCGCCCAAGGCCAAGGGCAAGTGGGCCGTCGCGCCTCTCCCGCAGTGGAACGCGGGAGAGAACTACAGCGGCTTCTGGGGCGGCTCGTCCACCGCCGTGTCCGCCAAGACGCCGCACAAGGCCGCCGCCGCGCGGTTCGCCACCTGGCTCAACACCGACCCGGCGGCCCTCGATCTGCTGGTCAAGGAGGCCGCGATCTACCCGGCCACGACCAAGGCGCAGTCGGCGCTGAGCACCGCCCCCGGCTACTTCGCCGGCCAGCCCGACTTCTGGCAGCAGGCCGCGGCCGTGTCCGCCGGGGCGCGCGGCTTCACCTTCGGCCCGAACGTCGGCGTGACCTACAACGCCTTCAAGGACGGCTTCGACAAGGCGCTGCGGGACGGGTCCTCGTTCGCCGGCGCCGTACAGGCCATGCAGGACGCCACGCTCGCCGACATGCGCAAGTCCGGCTTCCAGATCGCCTCGTGAAGCGCTCGGAGAGCAGGGCGTGGCCGTACCTGTTGCTGACGCCCGCGATCGTGCTGTTCACGCTGTTCCTCGCGGTGCCCATCGGCTACACCGTCTACCTGGCGATGCGCCGTACCCGGGTCTCGGGGCTCGGGCTCGGCAGGGGCGCGCGCAGGGAGGTGTTCGTCGGGTTCGACAACCTCTCGGCCGCACTGTCCGACGGCGAGTTGTGGGCCGGGTGGCTGCGGGTGCTCGGGTACGGCGCGCTGGTGCTGGTCGTGATGCTCGGCCTGGCGCTGCTGTTCGCGCTGCTGCTGGACACGGCCCGGGTGCGGCTCGCCCGGTTCTCCCGGATCGCGATCTTCCTGCCGTACGCGGTGCCGAGTGTGGCGGCCACCCTCCTGTGGGGCTTCCTCTACCTGCCCTCGCTCAGCCCGATCAGCGGCGTCGAGTTCCTGGGCGCCACGACCGTCGTGTTCTCCATGGCGAACGTGGCGGTGTGGGGCGGGACCGGCTTCAACATGCTCGTCCTCTACACCACGCTCCGCGCGATCCCCCGCGACCTGTACGAGGCCGCACGCCTCGACGGCGCCTCCGAACCGCAGATCGCCCTCCGGATCAAGATCCCGATCCTGACCCCGGCGATCATCCTCACCACGGTCTTCTCGATCATCGCGACGGTCCAGGTGTTCACCGAGCCCACCACGCTGCGGCCGCTGACCAACACGATCAGCTCCACGTGGAGCCCGCTGATGAAGGTCTACCGCGACGCCTTCGTCACCGGCGACCTGTACTCGGCCGCCGCCACCTCCATCGTCATCGCGGCGATCTCGCTCGTCCTGTCGTTCGGGTTCCTGCGCGTGGTCCGCGACCGCGCCTTCGGGGAGGGCTGATGGCCGGGGTCCCACACGTGCGTCGTCCGCTCGGCGTCACACCGACGGCGCTACTGCTGCTGGGCGCGATCTACTGCCTGTTCCCCGTGTGCTGGGTGCTGATCGCCGCCACCAAGTCGCCCGGGGAACTGTTCAGCACCTCGACGCTGTCGTTCGGCACCGGCTTCTTCGACAACGTCCGTGAGCTGTTCGCCTACCGCGACGGGGTCTTCTGGCTGTGGGGCGCCAACACCCTGCTGTACGCCGGCGGCGGCGCGCTGCTGTCCACCGCCGTCTCGGCCATCTCGGGGTACGCGCTGGCGAAGTTCCGCTTCCCCGGCCGCAACCTGATCTTCAACCTGCTCATCGGCGGCATCCTCGTGCCGGCCGTGGTGCTGGCCATCCCGCAGTATCTGCTGTTCTCCAAGATCGGCCTGGCCGACAGCCACTGGGCGGTGCTGCTGCCGCAGATCCTGCACCCGTACAGCATCTACCTGGCCCGCATCTACGCCACCGCGGCCATCCCCGACTCCCTGCTGGAGGCGGGGCGGATCGACGGGGCCGGAGAGTGGCGCCTGATGTCGCGGGTGGCGATGCCGCTGATGGTGCCGGGCATGGTCACCATCTTCCTGTTCCAGTTCGTGGCCATCTGGAACAACTTCCTGCTGCCGTTCATCATGCTCGGCGACGACGGCAAGTTTCCGCTCACGGTCGGCCTCTACACGCTGCTGGCCGCCGGCGCGAACCAGCCGGCCCTCTACAACCTCATCCTCACGGGAGCGTTCCTCTCCATCGTGCCCTTGATCGCGCTCTTCCTCACCATGCAGCGATACTGGAGGACCGACCTGTCCTCCGGAGCCATCAAATGAAGCGCCCTACGATCCACGACGTCGCCGCCGCCGCGGGAGTCTCCCGCGGCACGGTGTCCCGCCTGCTCAACGGGGACAAGTACGTCAGCCCGAAGGCGCGCGTGGCCATCGAGCGGGCCATCTCGGAAACCGGCTACGTGGTCAACCGCGCCGCCCGCAGCCTGGTCACTCAGCGCACCGGGTCGATCGTGATGGTGCTGTCCGAGCCGCACGAGAAGTTGTTCGAGGACCCCAACTACAGCACGCTCATCCGGGTCGCGATCCGGCTGCTGGCCGAGCGCGACCTGTCGCTGGTGATGATGCTGGCGGGCGACGCGGGCGACCGCGAGCGGGTGGTCCGCTACGTCCGCGGCGGCCACGCGGACGGCGCGCTGCTGGTCTCGACCCACGCGGGTGATCCCTTGGTGGACGCCCTGGCCGCCGGGCCGCCCGCCGTCTCCTGCGGCGCCGTCATCGGCCACGAGAACGTCATCCCGTACGCCGCCGCCGACGAGCGGCTCGGCGCCCGGCAGATGACCGAGTATTTCGTCGGCCAGGGCCGCAGGCGGATCGCCATGATCACCGGGCCGATGGACACGCCCGGCGGCATCCAGCGGCTGGAGGGGTTCGCCGAGGTGCTCGGGCGCAAGGCCACCAAGAAGCTGATCGCGCACGGGGACTGGACGCGGGCCAGCGGCGAGCGGGCGATGACGGAGCTGCTGGCGCGGACGCCCGACATCGACGCCGTCTTCGTCGCCTCGGACCTGATGGCGGCGGGGGCGCTGGCCGCGCTGCGGGCGGCGGGGCGAAGCGTGCCCGGCGACGTGGCGGTGGGCGGATTCGACGACTCCTCGGTGGCCCTCTCGACGCACCCGCCGCTGACCACGATCCGGCAGCCGCTGGCCGAGATGGCGCAGGAGACCGTACGCCTGCTGCTGGCCCTCATCGACGGGGTGGGGCAGGTCGAGCCGGTGATACTGCCGACCGAGCTGGTGATCCGTGACTCCACCTGACAACCCGGGAAAGCGGTTACCCACATTTCCCGAAATTTCCTCGTTTCCGCAGTACGCTCAGGCGAGCCGGCTTACCCGGCGGACTCATCGGCCCGGCTTGTTCGGCCGACGCACCCCAAGGAGCCGACCGTGGCCGACAGCGGGCAGGAGCGCGCACCACAGGGCATCGACACCACGAAGCCGAACGTCGCGCGCGTCTATGACTTCATGCTCGGCGGCAAGGACAACTACGAGGCCGATCGGCGCCTGGCCCACCTGGCACTGGAGATCGCGCCCGACGCCCCGGAGGCGGGCAGAGCGAACCGGGAGTTCCTCGGCCGCGTGGTCCGCCACCTCGCCGCCGAAGCCGGGATCCGCCAGTTCATCGACATCGGCTCGGGCCTGCCGACCCAGGGCAACGTGCACGAGATCGCCCAGTCCGTCGCCCCGGACGCGCGCGTCGTCTACGTCGACCACGACCCGATCGTGCTGGTCCACGGCCGCGCGATGCTCGCCGTGGACGATCGTACGACGGTCGTCGAGGCCGACCTCAGGCGCCCCGACGAGATCCTCGACGATCCGGAGACGAGGCGGCTCATCGACTTCCGCGAGCCGGTTGGGCTGCTGATGTTCGCGATCCTGCACCACCTGACCGACTTCGAGGACCCGGCCGGTGTCACCGCCCGGCTCGTGGCGCGCCTCGCTCCGGGAAGCCACCTCGCGGTCTCCCACTTCCACAATCCGGGGGCGGCTCATCCGGAGGTGTCGAAGCAGGCGTACACGGCCGAGGCCATCTTCAACCAGCACCTCGGCACGGGCCGGTGGCGCACCCGCGACCAGATCCTCACCTACTTCGACGGCCTCGAACTCCTCGAACCCGGCCTGGTCCCGCTCCCCGAATGGCGACCGGAGGACGCCGACCGCGCCGAGCCCGGCATCACGTACCACACCTTCGTCGGCGCCGTAGCCCGCAAACCCTGACCCCCTCCCAGCCGAGCCGTACGGCGGGAACGACGTCGAGCACGTCGCCATCTCCAACAGCTCGGTTCCCACCCATGCGTGGAACGCCTTCGATACAAGGCGGCATCCTCGGACCGGCCCAATGACAACGTCCCAGGACAAGCCGGGCGACGTACCCGGGAAAGCCGTTCCCGGTTCCGCTCTTTATCCGTGATCAAGCGATTACAGATGGCATACTCGCCGGGTGCCATCCTGTGTCCCCCGCGAGGATGCCCGTTATCTCGGCAGCCCCCGGCCAACGCTGGCCCTCTACTCGCGCCAGCCCATCCTCCAGCTTCCCCGCTTCCGGTTCGTCTCGGGCAGGCCATCGGTCTGCACCGGCTGGGAGTTCGTACCAGGGGTGACGTTCACGATCCTCAAGAGCCCGGGAAAGTTCTCGCTCCTGGTCGAAGGGATCACCCACCCCGACGAGACCGACGAGCGTTTCGCCTGGTTGAACGCGGTGGACCGAGCAGGCGGCGCGGTCGTACTGGCCGTCAACACGCTCGGCCTGACCTGCGACTGGGAATCCCTGACGAGCAGCCCCGACGTAAGAGGCGGCTTCATCCCCATCATCCGGCGTTCCGGCTGAATGAGCATCGGCTCGGAGGAGCAGACGCTCACTCCGGCCCTGTTCCTTGATGGCTGTTCGTCAATGGCTGCGAACCCGTCCGATGGGGCGCGCGCCTCGGCTCACAGCGTGGCGAGGAAGTCCCGTACTGCGGCGGCGAAAGCTTCGGGGTCGTCGTCGTGCGCCCAGTGCCCGCACCCCGGCAGCTCGCGCAGCACGGTGCCGGGACGGCGCTGGGCCATCTCCCTGGCCATCGCGGTGGGCAACACAAAACTGTCCAGCCCGTGCACGAGCAGGGCCGGGCATTCGGAGCCGAGCCAGCCGGACCACCAGTCGCCGACCAGCGCACGCTGCGAGGCCATCATGTCGTCGTAGTCGAACAGCAGCCCCCAGCCGTCGGGACGTTCGACCGCGCTCTCCAGGAAGTAGGAGGCATCGGGAATGCCCCGGGCCTCGATACCGCGACGCAGCTCATGCAGCGTGGCGGCACGGCGAGGCCACCCGGTGACGTCAAGGACAGGATGGGGTATCTCGGGCTGCCGGTTGAACGCGCCGCCCTCCTCCACGACCAGTGCCCGTACGAGCTCGGGATGCTGGGCAGCCAACTGGAACGCGATCACCCCGCCCATCGAATGCCCGAGCACGACCACCGGTCCGACACCGAGCCCGCGTACGAACTCGGCGGCGTCGGCGACGTACGCGTCCGGGGTGAAGTCACCGTCCCCCCGATCACTGTGCCCGTGCCCGCGCTGCTCCAGCCCGATCACCCGGTAGCCGGGCGCCAGCGCGCCCGCCAACGACGCGAACCCCCGCGCCCGCCCGAAGTGCCCATGCAACGCCACCACCGGCGTCCCGTCTTCCCCGTCACCTGGCGGGCGGAAATCCACCCAAGCCAGCCTCAGCCCACGCACAGTCGTGAAGCTCTCAACTCCGATCACGGATTCGGACATGCGGCACCCCCAAGGCCAGAAAAGGAGGCGCAAGCTTAACGACCATCCTCCGAGTTCCACAAACCGGCCGTCATGTACCCGGGCGTCACGCACGCGGCAGCCACCATGACGAGACCAGCCCTCACACCCGCCCTACTCGGGAAGAGCGGATCCCAGCATCGCCGCCCTCGCCGCGTTGACGGTGACGGCGTCCCCCGCGGCCAGCACACCAGACCGGCGATCAGCGACGGTATCGCGACCCGGACTGATCGACTCGCCGCGACGGCGAGCACGGAGTCCGGCAGACAGGCGTACATCGACCGCGTCAAGCACTACTACCAGGCTCAAGACGCCGTCCTAGAAGGCGATGCCACCACCATATGGGACGCCCCCGGCACAACACCCGATGCTCTCAACACTGCCAAGCTGTCTCTCTTGAACACCAGCTTGGTCCAGGAACGGGAGGCAATGGAAAGCAGCGGTGTCACGCGGACGAGTTCGACGGTCGAGCTGTCCAACCCTGTTGCGCAGGTCACCCCGGACGGGGCCGTCCGCGTCACCGCAGAAATAAGGCGCGGGGCGAGCGAATGGACTGACGGCTCGGCCGTGTCTGAGGCCGACCGTTGTGTCAATGTGTCGGCCCCTACACCGCGCCTGTGTAGAGCCAGCGGCCGTCGACGCGGACGAAGCGGCTGTGTTCTTCCATCTCCCCCGGCCGGCCACGGTCGAGGTAGTGGGCCCGGAAGCGGACCGTGCCCTCGGTGTGGACGACGCTGCCGCCGGTCGCCTCCAGGATCTCAAGACGCACCCATCGGACCCGTTTGTCGAGGTCGAGACGGGCGGGGCGGGAGGACGGGTGCCAGGTTCGGAGCAGGTAGGCCGCGTCCCCCATCCCGAACGCGCTGAACCTGGACCGCATGAGCTGCTCGGCGGTCGCGGCCGCCGCCTCGCCGCGATGGAGCTTGCCGCAGCAGTCCTGGTAGGAGGCGGGCAGGCCGCAAAGGCACGAACGAGGCATGCGTTCTATTGTGCCGGAGCCGGGCGGCGGGATGGGTCGGTGCGCCGGGACCGCTCAGCGGCGCGGCGGCACCATTTCACGTGACGGCAGGCTGGTCAGCCCATGCTCTTGGCACCGTCCAAGGACTCGCGGATGATGTCGGCGTGGCCGGCGTGCTGGGAGGTCTCGGCGATGATGTGCATCAGCACCCGGCGGGCCGACCATCGCGCGCCGGCCTCGAACCATGGGGCCTTCGGCAGTGGCTGGGTGGCGTCCAGGTCGGGAATGGTGGCGACCAGCTCATCGGTACGGCGGGCCACCTCGGCGTAGTCGGCCAGCACACCGGCGAGCGTCTCACCGGGCAGCAGCCGGAAGTTGTCGGCCCAGTCGGCCATGTCAGCCTCAGTCATGGTGTCGACGTCGCCCATCGCCGACGGGCCGTCCAGGATGAAGCTCACCCAGTTCCGCTCAACCGCGGTGACGTGCTTGATCAGGCCGCCAAGACACAGCTGGCTGACGGTGGTCCGCTGCCCGGCCTGCTCGTCGGTGATCTCTCGGGTGGTGAGGCGCAGGAAGTGCCGGGAGTTGGTCAGCAGCGCCAGCAGGTCGGCGCGCTCACCGGTGGCGGCCGGTACGTCGGTGGTCACCTGGGTGACGGTCATGGTCTATGCCCTCCGTTGTTCTGTTCCGTCGGTCAGGGACCACGCTAGGAGGCATTGCGGTCAGTTTCGTTCCTGAATTGACGGCGGCATAGTTGACCTTGCGAACACCAGCACCCGGATGTTGCGGCTGTCCCTGCTCACCGGCAACGGCCGAGCGGCTGCGGGGTCTCGGCCCGGCCCCCCGCAGGCCGGATCCCCGCCCAAAGATCAGAACTCATGGGCTCCGAGCCGGGTGACCAGGTTGGACAGGGTGGCGCCGAGTGGGGCGTCCAGGGTGAGCGTGGCCTCGGTGTCGCCGCCGGTCGGGCCCTGGTTGACGATGGCGATCGGGATCCCGAGGGCGGCCGCCTTGGCCACGAACCGCAGCCCCGACCTGACCTTCAGCGACGACCCGAGCACCAGCAGCGCCTGCGCCCCCGCCACCACGGCGAAGCACTCGTCGACGCGCGGGCGCGGCACGTTCTCGCCGAAGAAGATCACGTCCGGCTTGAGCTGGCCGCCGCAGCCGGTGCAGTCCACCACCTGGAAGCCCGCGACCTGCTCGTCGGTCAGCACGGCGTCGCCGTCGGGGTTGATCAGCCCGGCGGCCTCCCAGTCCGGGTTCGCGGCGTGCAGGCGACGTTCCAGCTCAGTGCGCGGGGTACGCTCCCGGCACGACAAACAGACGACCCGGTCGAGGCCGCCGTGCAACTCGATCACCCGCCGCGCCCCGGCCGCCTGGTGCAGACCGTCGACGTTCTGGGTGACGATGCCTGCCACCAGCCCGCGCCGCTCCAGCGCGGCCACGGCCCGGTGTCCGGCGTTGGGCCGGGCCAGGCCGATCTGCCGCCACCCGACGTGGCTGCGCGCCCAGTAACGCCGCCGCGCCTCCGCACTGCCCACGAACTTCTGGTACGTCATCGGCTCCGCACGCCGCGCCCGCCCGGTGGGTCCCCGGTAGTCGGGAATGCCGGACTCCGTGGAAAGCCCGGCCCCACTGAGCACCGCCACGCCACCCCGCCCGACCAGCTCAGCCAACCACCGCACCGCCAACTCGGTCGCCTCCATCGCCTCGGCCGGCTCGGCGGTCGCCTCGGCCAGCTCAGTCGGCTCAATCAGCTCGGTCAGCTCGGTCAGCTCGGAAGGCTCAAGCTTGCTCAGCCCAACCGGCTCGCTCAGCCCAGAAGGCTCAAGCAGCTCAATCGGTTCCGGTCCCGGAGACTCGGTCATGCTTTGTGTCACATCCTCCATGGTGCCCGACTCCGTCGCCGACCCGTTTCCCGCCTCAGTCACCCCCTCGTTCCTCGGCCTCCGCGATCAGCTCCGCGCTCAACAACCGCCGCATCTCCGCACAACCCTCCAGCAACTCGGGGAGCGTCCCCCGCCCGGCGACCCGGCCCCGGTCGAGAACGATGACCTGGTCGGCGCGTTCGAGCGCGGCCTGCCCGTGCGACACCACCAGCACCGTCTCAGGCCCCCGCCCGGCGATCCTGTCCCACAGCACCCGCTCGGTCTCCACGTCGAGCGCCGACGACAGATCGTCCACGACCAGCAGCTCCGGCGAGCGCACCAGGGCACGGGCGTCGTCCCCTTGTCCAGCGGAAGCACGCCGAGCAGGGCGCTCTCACCGGCCGCCCGGACTCACCCGCCGCTTCCCAGCACTCCGGCTCGCGCCAGTTCCTCGGTCAGCCGGCGCCGCGCGGACTCGGCCAGGTCGTCGAGGGCGCGCGGGTCGGCGGCCAGCCGGGTGACAGGCTCGACCAGGCCCTGATCCAGCCGGTACGACCGCCCCGACCGCAGGCTGACCGCGAACGTCCCCGTCCCGGCGACCGACACCACCTCGGCGCACGGATCCCACGCGTCCGCGTCAACGGCCGTGTCCCCGGCGACCGAGCAGGCGGCGAACCGGCCGGGCAGCAGTCCTGGCAGCCGATCCAGCCATCGACTGATCATGGCCGTCACCTCGTACGGGCGCATGGTGTCCGGCGCGTCGAACTCCAGCCACCTGGCCAGGTCGTGCCCCGCGGCCGGCGGGAAGCGCACGCTCTGCCCTGCCCACTCCGCGCGGATCCCCATCCGGTACGCCCGCAGCCCCGCCACCCGGACCCCGCCGGGGCCGTCCGCCAGCAACTCCAGCGACTCGCCCACGACGTCCGCCGGCATCCCAGGCGCGCCCACGACCAGCTCGCAGCGCACCGGCACGCCGGACGGGAGCGCGGCCAGCAGGCGGCGCAGGTTGACGGTCATGCCGTTCATGCCGGTCACGGCGGCCAGGAAGTCGATCCTGGTCACCTTGATCGTCAGCCCCTGGCAGCGGCCCAGCGCCTCGTCGGGGAAGGCGGCCGCTCGCGCGGCGTCCAGCCAGCCCGCCCACGGCCCGCGCTCGGGCGGCGGACGCGTCCCCGTCACCCACAGGACCAGCGGGCCGGGACCACCTGACTCGGAGCCGGTGCACCACAAGGGCCTGATCTCCTGGTCCGGTGACCAGGCCAGGCACCGGACCCCGGCCAGCTCGGGAACGCGCCGCAACGCCGCGTCGTGCTCGGCCACGAACCGCCCGCACAACGTCACCCGCTCCGCCCCCAACGCGTCCACCAGCGCGAACGCGGCCGGAAGCTGGGAGCCGGCATCCACCACCACGTGGGCCTGCCGCCCTCCGGCCACCTCTCTGGCCAGCTCGATCTCTGGGCGGAACAGCTCGCACCGCCGCGCCGCGTCCAGCACGTCGCTGCTGCTCTGCGGGCTCCCGCCGGCCAGCTCCAATCCGTCGACGCCGAGCCGGACGGCGGGGTCGCCGGCCAGCCGCAAGGCCGTGCCCACCGCTCTGAGGTGCGCGTCGTCGAACGCCTTGCGCTCCAGAACGGCCGCCGCCGCCCTCCCGAACAGCCCGCCGAGGTCGCCGCCGGCCGGCCGTTCAAGGCGGGCGGCGTCGGCGGGGGGTTCCGCGGCGGCCCTCAGACGAGCGGGTTCGGCCGCGGCCCGCA